>NVTH01000061.1 GCA_002401525.1 Moraxellaceae bacterium
CGAACCGCTGACCTCAACACTGCCAGTGTTGCGCTCTCCCAGCTGAGCTAAGGCCCCATTTCTTAAAAAGAGGGCGAATTCTAGTGCTCGTAGACTGTACTGTCAACCGAATTCGCACCCAAATGCCTAAAAGAAAGAATAACTTAAATCACCCTCTCCTTTCATCTTCAAGTCTAGCTGTTCTTCTTAATGTTTAGCTGTTGGTATTCCTTATCCCATCGTTTGGTTTCTTTCTTCGACACCCCGCCTAGCACTTCCACGGCGTGGCGGATTCGTGCGCGCGATAGATCCGGCCCTAAAAACACCATGGCATCCATCACCGATACCGACGCTGCTTTACCGGAAATCGCCACGAACAATGGGAAGACGAAGTCACGGAATTTCAGCTCCATGGCCTCTGCTAATCCACTGAAACCTTCTTCTATGTGGGCCTTATCCCAAGTGAACAATACATCCACTTGCCAGGACACGAACTGCAGCACTTTGCGCACGGCGTCTTTGTCGAGCTTTTTGTGCTCGAAGCTGGCTTCTGTGACGTCTAATAACCCAGACACCATAAATCCGGCCAGAGGCGCTATATCGCTGAATTTCTCCACCCGACTTTGAATTAACGGAATGGCAGGATCCAAGTGTTGCTTGTTAATCGCCCATTCCAGCACTCGCTGGCTAAACTCTTCTTCGCTTAAATCCCTGATCCAGTTGCCGTTGAGCCAATCGAGCTTTTCTTTGTCGAAGATTGGCCCGCCTAGGGAGACTCGTTTCAAATCGAAGTCTTTAATCATTTCTTCCAAGGAAAATTGCTCTCGCTCATCCGGCATGGACCAACCCATGCGCCCCAGGTAATTCAGCAGTGCTTCCGCCATGTAACCCATGCGCTGATAAAATAGAATGCTGGTGGGGTTTTTACGTTTACTCAATTTGCTCTTATCGGGGTTTCGCAGCAATGGCATGTGGCAAAATTCTGGGGCCTGCCAACCGAAATATTGGTACAACAAGATATGTTTAGGTGCCGAGCTAATCCATTCTTCACCACGAATCACGTGGGTGATTTCCATCAGGTGATCATCCACCACATTGGCCAAATGGTAGGTGGGCAAGCCGTCGGCCTTCACTAGCACTTGCATGTCCACTTGCAACCATTCGATTTCTACTTCGCCTCGCAGCGTATCTTGAATCTTACAAACCCCTTCTTGGGGTATTTTCATCCGCACTACTGAAGATTCGCCGGCCGCCAGCTTCGCTTTAATCTCGTCATCCGACAGGCTTAAGCAATGCCCGTCGTAGCCTACGCGTTGCTTGTTAGCCATCTGTTCTTTGCGCAGCTCGCCCAAACGCTCAGAGCTACAAAAGCAATGAAAAGCGTGCCCAGCATCGAGCAATTTAGCACTGTGCTCTTTGTAGATTTCCGCACGCTCACTTTGGCGGTAAGGACCAAAATCACCGCCCACATCGGGCCCTTCGTCCCATTGCAGCCCTACCCAACGTAGGGCCTCAAGAATCCGCTGCTCAGATTCGCTACTGCTCCTCACTTGATCGGTGTCTTCAATTCGAAGTATGAATTCGCCGCCATGTTGACGCGCAAAACAAAGGTTAAAAAGAGCGATATACGCAGTGCCTACGTGGGGGTCACCGGTGGGCGATGGAGCGATTCGAGTACGAACTTTCATGGAGGTACGCTTTCCTGATATTAAAACGGGTTTGAGAATTGGATTGAGCTGGCCACGATTATGGCCGTGTAGAACGCTAATTATACTGCAGAGATTCGAGTTGTGAGAATTTATTCCGAGTGAACAGCGACTTAAAAGCAATAAACTTCAAACCCGTCGACAAGGCAACCATCGCTACGACGTTTTATTGAACCCCTATCTTACCCAACATGTTGTTTTACGATTCAATAACCAGGATGAATAGGGCAACTCCTGACATGCTGTTATAATGCCAGATTAAGCAGACGGCCTTGCCCTGCATTAAACGCCATTCAATATTGATGAATCACATTCCTGCCGAACCTGCTAGAAAGACACCGCTTATAATGCCTGTAGAAAACACCCTTTCACACCTAAAGAATAATCTCCGAAAACCGATAGAGCCTGTTGTTTATAATAGCAATTGTGCGAAAAAGTCGGATATTCCGGCGCATCGATTCTCCGTAGCCCCCATGCTGGACTGCACTGACCGACACGCCCGCTTTTTCCTTAGGCTGCTCACCAAGCGCAGTCTGCTTTACACAGAAATGATCACTACAGGTGCCTTGATTTACGGTGATCGCAAAGGTTTTTTAGCTTATAACCAGGAAGAGCACCCTGTCGCGTTGCAGCTTGGCGGCAGCGATCCGGCGCACCTTCAGCAATGCACGCAAATGGCCTACGACAGCGGCTACGACGAAGTCAATATCAATGTCGGCTGCCCAAGCGATCGAGTTCAGAAGGGTATGTTTGGCGCCTGTCTAATGAAACAAGCAGACTTGGTGTCGGAATGCGTTCAGCAAATGAAGCAAGTCCCTATCCCCGTCACCATTAAGTCTCGCATTGGCGTGGATGACCACGACAGCTACGAAAACTTGGTGGAGTTTATTGATAAAACCTCTCAAGCAGGATGTCAGACTTACGTTATCCACGCTCGGAAAGCGTGGCTAAAAGGGCTTAGCCCAAAGCAAAATCGCGAGGTCCCTCCGCTCGATTATCCGCGGGTGTATCAACTTAAGCAGGATTTCCCTGAATTAGAGATCATTATTAACGGCGGCATCGAAGACTTTAATGCCATTGACGAACACCTCACCAAAGTGGATGGCGTGATGCTGGGGCGGGAAGCCTATTACAACCCGTTTATGCTCGCCGAAGTCGATCAAAGAATCTACGGCGACACCCAGCCCACGGCGACTCGGGAATCGATCATCGAGCAAATCATCCCTTATATTGAAGCGCAAGTGTCAGAAGGCGCTCGCCTCAAGCACATCACCCGGCATATTTTAGGACTCTACCGAGGGATCCCCGGCGCCAGGCTTTGGCGGAGGCATCTAAGCGAAAATGCACATAAACCGGAAGCGACCGTGACATTGCTCAAGGAAGCGTTAAAATTAGTCCATGTATCAGAGGCTTAGGCTAGGAAACCTCGACTAATTCTAGGAACTGGGCGGGGCTCCGAAATTGAGAACAAATTACCAAACCAACGGTTGCTTAGGCATTCATTCCTTGCCATCCTCGATGCTAAGCTTTTAGAGTGAGTGGAACTCTTAAGCCTTATATTTAACTGCAATTGTATTTAACTGTCATTATATTTGCGGCTAAATAAGAATAATTTAGGCAGTCCCGAAATTTTACGGAGAAACGGTGTAGTAATGGCGAATAAACTAGAGCAATTAAAATCAATGACCACCGTGGTGGCCGATACCGGTGATATCGACAGCATCCGTAGCTTTAAACCTCAAGATGCCACCACCAACCCCTCCTTACTGTTACAAGCAGCGCAATTAGAGGTCTACCGCCCTTTACTGCAGGAGTCTTTAACTTGGGCAGAGTCGGCCAGTAGTGACTCCAGCCAGAAATACGCCAATGCGGTGGATTACTTGGCTGTCAAAGTTGGCACTGAAATCATCTCGGTCATCCCCGGCTATATTTCCACCGAAGTGGACGCCCGCCTCTCTTTCGATACCCCAGCAACGTTACAAAAAGCCCGCCGGCTGATTCAATTGTATGAAAAAAATGGCGTCGGCAAGGATCGGGTGCTGATTAAAATTGCAGCCACYTGGGAAGGCATCGAAGCGGCTAAAATACTCGAACTTGAAGGCATTCATTGCAATCTAACGTTGATCTTTGGGTTTGCTCAGGCCGTGGCCTGCGCCGAAGCCGGCGTTACRCTTATCTCCCCTTTTGTGGGCCGTATTTTAGATTGGCATCGCGCTAGCACCGGCAATGAATTCACGCCTGAGCTTGACCCCGGCGTGCTTTCGGTCAAAGAAATTTACCGCTACTTTAAAAGCCATCAGTTTGCCACTATCATCATGGGCGCAAGCTTCCGTAACACCGGTGAGATTGAACAGCTCGCGGGCTGCGATCGCCTCACCATTAGTCCCAGCTTAATGGCTGAGTTGCAGCAGGATGAAGGCGCATTAACACGTCGCTTAGACCCCAACACAAGCCAAGTAAATCAAAATCGAATTGAGATGACGGAGAAGTATTTTCGCTGGCGCTTRAACGAAAACGCCATGGCAACGGAAAAACTCGCAGACGGAATTCGACGCTTCGCTGAAGATCAGGTTAAACTTGAGACATTACTCGAACAGCTTTAGTGGCTATCGGGTTAAGGCCTTACCGGTTTCGATTTAGGCTTCGCTGGGGCCGATATCGGCCTCTCCAATTCTGATTTGGGCTTTGCAAATAGACAGATAAGCAGATAAGCAGATAATTATGATTAAAAAAATAAAATCCTTTTTCGAGTCTCATCTTTCGATTCAAGAAAGCAGCCCCGAAGACAAACAAACCAAGCTTCAGCTAGCCACCGCCGCCCTGCTTTTTGAAATATCAAAAGCTGATTTCGATATGTCGGAAGACGAGCTAGAGCAAATCAAAAACCTACTCAGTAAAGAGTTTGATCTTTCCAGTGCGCAACTCGACGAATTAATCGGGCTCGCTCAATCAGAAGTAAAGCAATCCATCTCGCTTTACGATTTCACGGTGTTAATTAATGATGAATATTCGCTGGAAGATAAGAAACAAGTGATCTACTTGCTTTGGCAAGTTGCTTACGCGGATAACGTGTTGGATAAATACGAAGAAGCGATGATTCGGAAAGTGGCCGAGCTGATCTATGTACCTCACCAAGACTTTATTGAAATGAAATTAGCCGCTAAAAAATAACCCCGGCTAAACCTCACTAACCTTAACTTAGCCCTTTGCCCATCTGCTGTTCTTTTTCGAGTAGTGCCACCACATCTCGAAACACGTGCTGGTTATTTTCATCTAGCTTAATCAAGATTTGATGCGCTTCCAGCACGCGCCGGCATACCTCTTGCTGGCTGGAATCAATTTGAGGCAAGTTTCTCAAGTCACTCGCGTCGAATCGCTCGTCCCCATCAGGCATTGCACCGATGATCACGAAATGACGCCCTAAGCCCATGCTCTTCACCATCAACAGCACGTCTTCAGCCGAACAAGCCATTAGAGGCTTTTCCTGGCCTTTCTCAGCACACCCTAAGGCAATTTTTGCAAATAAGCCTAAGGTAGTACTGTCCACTGCCGTGGCGTGCGTCAGGTCTAGCAACACGCCTGAAAACTCAGCGTCGCCTAACATTGTCTCGACAAACGAGTCGAGCTCAGCACACAGAGTCATCCGAACATTGCCGCTAAGCTTGATTACATAACTGCCATCATGCACGGCATACTGGGCATTACTGGTTGACATAAATCAGCCTGCTCTTGAAACTACCAACAACCCGATATCATCGGGCGCACCTACAATATCGTCTAATTTTAATTCAGCATTGATCCGCTGAAAACTTTTATCTCCATTATTTACTAAATTAAGTAGAAATTGTTCTTTTTCAAGCAAGGATTCTTGCGGCAGCACCTCCATAATGCCGTCTGAAAACATAATGATGGAAAACTTCTCTGAAACAGGGACCGTGACTTCGTCGTATTCAGCGCTCTCAAAGATCCCCACCGGCAACGCAGTGGACTCAATCGCCGTCGATTTACCCYCAACACAGAGTATCGGCGGCGGATAATGCGCTGCCGCGCTGTAAACAAGCTCATTCGCGACAGTGTCTAGAACGCCGTAATACATGGTCAAATGCTTGCCCAGCTCGAGCTGCAGCAGCTCTTCATTAATTCGCTCGAGAACCAAGCTGGGGTGCAGCAGGGTATCTCCCGAGTGATTTCGGAAATCCCGCCTCAAGTCAGTGATTAGCATTTTCAACAGGATAGTTACAAACGCAGAAGAAGACCCATGACCTGATACATCAGCCAAATAAAATACCATGCGCCTATCATCCAACTGAAAACAATCGACAAAATCACCACTTAGGTACAAAGAGGGGATCACTCGGCTTTCTACCTGACAACCCAGCAATTGCAACGGGCTTTTCGGCAGCATCTTAAACTGAATAAACCGTCCCGCTTCCTGATCTTCCTTCATTAAACGTAAACGTTCGGTCAACTCACTGTTCGCGGATTCGAGCTCATCCCGATAAATTTGGTTTTGATGCATCAACCGAGTGCGCTCTACCCCCCGACGCACCGCATGCTCCACCATTTCGTAATCGTCAATGGGCTTAATAAAATAATCGATCGCCCCCAGTCGCAGCGCTTTGACCAAGTCTTCTCGCTCGGCGGAATGGGAGATTAGAATAACGGGGGTGGAAAAGCTTTCAGTCACCACGGTACGTAATAACTCAATGCCGTCTAAGGTGGAGGCATTACAAGCACATAAAATAATTTCAGGCTTTTTGGATCGAAACAAAGCGATTCCATCGGCAAGATTATTCGCGCAAAGCACGTCGTACCTCTTCTTACGCAAATGTAGGGCCAATTCCTCTGATTGCTCTGCATCATCTTCAATGACTAGTATTAACCCAGCCGAATCACTCATACATTACCTTTCGCTTTAGACTCAACGCCTCAAAATATGGTTTTTCCCAGGCACCGAAATTAGTCAACCCGCCCGGCGACCCCAGGCGTTTAAAATACTCCTTCGTGAAGATTCGGTAAAGAGTAGAAAAGCCTAGATCGATTAGCCTTATTGAAACCCTCTGATATACTAAACCAGAAGAAGCCAAGTTGGCCTAGGCATTGAAGCCGATTGAAGAAGAGAGGGACATCATGACTCTGGCAGATCGAACCATCAATGAAAAACGAGACTTCATTCGTATCCGGGTAAATACCCCAGTCTCCTTCACCATCACCGGAAAAACCGAGCGTTATGAAGGTCACTGCCGAGACCTAAGTGGCGCAGGCATGCTACTGGAAACCGAGAAAAAATTAGTCTCGGGAAACCAACTTACCATCGTAATCCCCTCCGAAAGGCCTGAATTTAGCCACCTCAATGCAAAAGTAGAGGTGGTACGAGTAGAGAAGAACAAAGCACTTCATACCTACTGTGCAGGCGTCACTATTAAACAAATCCAACCTTAGGCCACGGCAAATTAGTCGRCTGAAAAACGATGAAACAATTTAACCGTAGCGCAATCCTTATGGATTGGTAGAAAAACTCTGCAGCGCTGTGATAGACCAACAGCGCTTTTAACACTTAGCCCCTAGCCCTCAAGAGTTGCGTTGACTAATCCTCATCAAATTCATCTTCGAACTCATCRTCAAAATCATCTTCTTCAAAGACAAAATCAGGCACACCATCGGCAACCTSTTTAATCCGATGATGMAAATAAAACTCTCTCATAAAAGTGTATTTATCGCCCATAATCAACGCTTCATATTCCAACAGTCGCCCCCGAGAATCGATGATTTGAAACCCCAGCGCACTGTTTCGAGTAGGCACGTGATTAATGTATGGAATCGCTCGCCAAGGGGAGTCAGCGAAAAGCGCCACCGCATCACGCGCGGAGCTAGGGCCTAATAAAGGAATAAATAAATAAGGCCCTGAAGGAACGCCCCAATGCCCCAGAGTCTGACCAAAGTCCTCTGCCTGACGATATATCCCCCACTTCTTCGCCACATCAAAAAAACCACCCACACCCACGCTGGAGTTAATTAAAAATCGTCCAGCAGACCGACCTGCCACCTTAAATTTTAATTGCATAAGCCCATTAGCGACAGAGGTCACTTCGCCCAAATTATCAAAAAAATTACGCACTCGATCTTCCACCCAATTGGGCGTCACTTTGGTATACCCCATGGTCACAGGACGAATTACAAAGCGATCCGCTTGATCGGTCACCCAGAACGAAGCGCGATTAATTTTTTCAAATGGATCACTGGGAGAACTCTCGGCCAAAGCCAAACTCGAAAAACTTAAGCTCAACAATAATAAACATGAACCCAATAACGTCAAACCTACCTTATTTTGAAGGCCAGTACGATTGTTTATAAATATCATTGTGAATCTATTTACCTTTCTTTAATTTCTGAATTTTAACTTCTAACTTCTAACTTCTAACTTCTAATTCGAAATTCAATTAATCGCTATATACGCATTATAAATCCTATGCGCTCAATACTTTCTTAGCTTGAAATACAACGGTAAATTATTAGGCTTAGGTCTGCGGGTGAGAGTTTAATCAATTCTGCTGACTCATCCACTCTAACATAAGAGGAAAATGATCTAAGCTGGCGTCAGGGTGCTTGAGCATCGTTGAATGGGTATAATTGCGTAGATTGCCTTGCTTTTTACCGAGTGTAACTAAGCGTCCATCATGCTGCCCCAGGCTTCTCATAAAATAAAGCACGTCCTTAGGGTGCGCGATCCGGTCGGCTTGAGAGGCAAAATAAAGCGATGCGGGCCAATTCTTTTTAGAATCCATCGCCTCACTGTAATTAAATTGATCGTCGTGAGCCACCCACTCCGCATCATTGCACCAGCTCATGTATTCACTGTAGGTTCCTTGGCTTTCGTTGTCATTACCGAGTCCCAGCAACTTACCCGGTAATAGCCAAATATTGACAATGCAAACCGTCCCATAAGCTGCCAATTTCCGCCCCATTTCATGCGTTGCATCCAATGGCGCAAAACCACCGTGCGGCGAGAACCAAAATAAATAACGCCTTTGGTTTTTTCTACGTATTCAGGATTGCGACTCAAAAACCCCGACATAATCAATCCGCCAGCGCCTTGGCAGACATAGTACTGAGGAGGATTACCCATCTTCTTTTCAATCAACTTAAGCACCGCGGGAATATCTTCGCGAATCATCTGATTCAACCCATACCCAGAGTAGCGATTCACTTTAGGCCAGCTTTGCCCCTTACCCCGCAAGTCCGCCATAAACACACTGTAGCCAGCCCCTAAAAGAAATTGCGCTAGGCCATAGTCTTGTTCGCGGAATACATCGCAATTATTCGCGATTCCTGGCAATAAAAGTACCGTCGCTAAATTCTTCTCCGCAGGCAAATAGGCGACATGCAACTGGTCTCCGCTAGGCACAGGAACCAAGATAGATTCATAACTACTGACTAATTGCTGTTGAGGGTTTGCGCTCATGGTTAACTTGCCTAAATTCTTTTCTTAATTAACGTTTCTTAGCTTGTTTAAAGACTCGAATACATTCTGAAAAAGTCTCAAGTCATTCTGAAAAAATCTCAAGTCATTCTCACAATCACTTCATCACTCTTACGATCACTTCATGATTCTCGCGATCACCTCGTCATTCTCGAGATCACCTCGTCATTCCCGCGAAGGCGGGAACCCATCGAGTATTGAGCAATGAATTCAGCCATCACTCAAGCTCTTATTTTGGCGAAACCTAAGCTGACACAATAAGCCGACACAGATTCGAATCACTGCCCCCTCATCAGCATGGATTCCCGCCTACGCGGGAATGACGCTGAACAGGCACAGCCAAAACATCACTTAATGACCTTTGCCCACTGCTTATCCAAACGTTTCGCTGAAATAGGCATTTTAGTCTTCARGCCWTGCGCRAATAAAGATACTTTATATTCYTCSAACATCCAACGAAAAAGCGCCAATTCAGGATCCACAATSCCTGCTTTTTGATTCAGATCCACCCGGGCAAGATAGCGCTCGCCATACTTATCCAACTCAATGCGAAACATACGGTCTTTATCCACCTGCKCGGGCAGTTTCTCCARCCGTGCTTGAATGCCCTGCAAATATCGAGGGTACTGCTTGAGCCATTCATAAGGGGTTTCGATAAGCCACCCGGCGTGAATCAACTGATCCAACTGCGCTTTAATATCACTATAGGTCGCTGCCCAAGCAAGATTAATCTTACCTTGAACAATTCTTTTAACCTCAACGTAATGTTTAAAGATAAGCTCTAAAAGCCCCACTAACTCGGTGCCGTGAGGCACTAATCGGGTGCGTCCAGTGGCTAATCGAGCCTCAAATTCCTGTTGTTGATAAATCAACCCTSGCTCTAACTCAAAGGCGTGWATAATGGCAGCATTGACTAACTCCTGGCTCAGCGTCKCYTTATTCCCAATGCTRCGGTAAGCAATGGGTAAATTGGGCCGTGCAGTGAGCTTTTTTCTAATCTCTCKWACTTGTTGGGCCAATTGCATTTCAATCAATCGGCACTGCCCTAGAAGCCCTTGTTTAAGCGCTTCGCCTTTGGAATCCAGCGAGGTCAACGAGACCTCATTCCCAGACACTACCAATGCAGGATAAACCCGCACCCCAATTCCTGCCTGTTGAGTTTCGTAAAATTCATCCAAATCACCAAAGTCCCACTGCGTTATATGATCCCGTTCAAAGTGCAAACTCTGTTTTGTAATCGCGTCACATTGCCCCTGACCGGAAAACTTTTCCTTAAGACCGATTAAATCCCGACTTTTTTCCAGTAACTTACCGTCACTGTCCACCACAGCGATGATAAAGGAATAAAACGCTTCTACTTTGAGGGTTTGCCAAGCTTCCTCCGGCACTTCAATGCGAGTGGCGTCTTTTAACGCCGTGGATATTTGATGCGTTAAGCTCACATCCGACGGATGCAATTGGCCCATGATTCGATCGACGTAATCCGGCACCGGCGTGAAATTACGCCGCCACTTTTTAGGCAAGCCTTTTATCACCGCAATGCATTTCTCACGGAACAAACCGGGCACCAACCATTGCAACCTCAATACCGGCAACTGATTCAACAAAGCCACAGGCGTGGTCAAGGTAATGCCGTCTTCCTCTTTCCCCGGGCTAAATTCATAACTTAGCGGAAAGCGCAGCCCTTCGTATTCAAAAAAATCAGGGAATTGTTGCTCTGTAATTTGTGAAGGATCTTTATTCAGTAAATCCTCTTCTTTAATAAACAAAAACTGGGGGTCTTTGGCCTCCTGAGTTTTTCGCCAATGCTCAAACGTTTGACTGGAGCAGACATTCTCAGGAATTCGCTCATTGTAAAAGTCGTACAGGCCCTCCTCAGAAATCACGATGTCCCGCCTTCGCGCTTTATTTTCCAAGTCGGTAAATTGTTCGATTAATTCAGCGTTGTGTTGCAAGAACTTTCCACGGGTTTTAATTTCTCCAGCCACTAAACCGTGCTGGATAAACAACTCACGACAAATTTCGGGGTCAATGTCCTGGTACGGGACTTTTCTATCGCCTTCTAATACTAAGCCATAGAGCACCGAATTTTGGTTTGCCACCACCTCACCACGTTTCTTTTGCCAATGCGGCTCTGAATAATTTTTTTTAATTAAATGTTGGCATAAAGGCAACACCCATTCAGGCTCAATCTGCGCCACGGTACGCGCATAGACTTTGCTGGTTTCGACAATTTCTGCCGCCACAATCCAAGCCGGCCTTTTATTAAACAGCGCTGAACCGGGTGCAATATTTAACTGCATATTGCGCGCACCGAGATAACTTTTCTCTTCATCCTTAATCGCGATTTGCCCTAAAAATCCGGCCAAAATAGCACTGTGCACTTGTTTAAAACTGGCCTCCTCTGCATTCAGTTTAAACTTCAGTTGGTCACACACCGCTTTTAATTGCCGGTGGGTTTCCTTCCACTCGCGCATTCGCATGTAGGATAAGAAATATTGTTTGCAGTATTTCTTCAGTTGACCGGAAGATAACTGCTGACGTTGCTCTTCAAACTCATTCCACAGATTGACGTAACTGAGAAAATCAGATTTCTTATCCTGAAATTCACGGTGCTTTTCATCCGCCGCTTGTTGATGTTCTACCGGCCGACTGCGCGGATCTTGAATGCCAAGCGCACTGGCAATAATAATTATTTCAGAGAGACAATTTTGATTTTTTGCTTCCAGCAGCATTCCCGCAATACGGGGGTCCACCGGAAAGCGCGCCAGATTTCGGCCCAAGGGGGTGAGCTTTCGTTTTTCGTCGAGGGCTTTTAATTCTTGCAATAGACGATAGCCGTCATTCACAAAACGATTGTCAGGTTTTTCAATAAAAGGGAAATCGGCAATGGTTCCGAGCTTGTCCACCTCCATTTTTAAAATCACTGACGCTAAATTGGTGCGCAGTAATTCTGGATCGGTAAACTCACTGCGCCCTAAATAATCCTGCTCTGAATAGAGTCGAAAACAAACCCCATTTTCGACGCGTCCACAGCGACCGCGCCGTTGATTCGCGCTGGCCCGTGAAATAGCTTCGATGGGCAAGCGTTGAATCTTTTGGCGGTAACTGTAGCGACTGATGCGCGCTTCCCCCAAATCCACCACGTAACGAATATTAGGAATGGTCAGGGAAGTCTCCGCCACATTGGTGGCCAATATAATGCGCCGCCCTCGGTGGGCTTGAAATACGCGTTCTTGTTCTTGATTACTGAGGCGCGCGTAGAGAGGCAATATTTCAGTATGCCTAAATTCATATTTACGAATTGATTTCGACAAATTGCGGATCTCGCGCTCACCGCTGCAAAAAATCAATACGTCTCCTGAGCTGCCCAGCTCTCGATCATTCTCTATAATTTCTTCAAGGACTCCCAACACGCCTTGTTCCACACTGAGGTCCTGCTCATCATCATCTCCATCGGATTCATTCCACGGTCGATAACGATCCTCCACTGGAAACATGCGGCCGCTGACTTCGATCACCGGCGCATCACTAAAGTGTTTTGAAAAGCGATGATGGTCAATGGTGGCGGAGGTCACAATGACTTTTAGGTCAGGACGCTGAGGTAGAATTCGGCGTAAGTAACCCAATAAAAAATCAATATTCAGGCTGCGCTCATGGGCCTCATCAATGATTAAGGTGTCGTATTGTTGAAGAAAACGGTCGCTTTGAATCTCTGCGAGTAAAATCCCATCGGTCATCACTTTCACTAAACCGGTGCTTTTCACCTGATCACTGAAACGAATTTTATGGCCTACGATATCACCCGGCTCACTGTGTAACTCCTGGGCAATCCGGCGTGCCACACTTCGAGCCGCAATCCGGCGTGGTTGGGTATGACCGATGATGCCTTGGCCACCTCGCCCCAAGGATAAACAGATCTTCGGGATCTGCGTGGTTTTACCGGATCCCGTTTCGCCCGCAATGATGACCACTTGATGCTTGGCGATGGCTTCTTTAATTTCCTCTAAACGCTGCACCACCGGCAAATTAGAATCGTATTCCACTTCAGGAATACGATCTCTACGCGCCATAACAAGGCCGCAAGACCGCTCCAACTGGGTCGTCAACGCCTCAATCAGGCCGGCGGATTTGTCACTCTGCGGTGTTTTGCGAATGCGTTGTAACGCTTGGCTAAACCGGTAACGATCCCGCGCCAATGCTTCATTGATTTTTATTTCCAGCGCTTTTAGTTGATCCTGCACCTAGTTCCACCTTACTTCCAACAAGCCTAACTCTTAACAAGCCGACTTAGTTTCTTCAATTGCTTAAACCCAAAAGGCCCTGGATTAATCCAGGGCCTTAACTCATTCGAGCGGTGTGCCGTAGGGCGCTATTCTACCTGAATTCTAGGCAGTTGGGGCTGGCAGTTGATAGGGTCTAAATCATTCATCCCGCAAACTTCGACGCAGTATTTTTCCCACATTGGTTTTCGGCAGTTCATCCCGGAACTCAACGCTCCTAGGCACTTTATATCCGGTTAAGCGCTCCTTACAAAAGGCCTTTACCGCTTCCTCAGTCAGTGATTCATCGCTGCGCACCACAAACATTTTTACTGCTTCACCACTTTTTTCGTTGGGAACCCCCACCGCCGCGCATTCCACTACATTAGGGTGCTCGGAAAGCGCATCCTCAAGCTCGTTTGGATAGACGTTAAATCCAGACACCAAGATCATGTCCTTAATTCGATCGACGATTTTAAGGAACCCATCGGGCATACGCACCCCGACATCGCCGGTTTTAAGCCAACCGTCTTCTGAAATAGTGTCTGCCGTGGCCTCCTCACGCTGCCAATAGCCCTTCATCACCTGAGGGCCACGCACACAGAGCTCGCCCGACTCACCGTCTGGCACCACGTTGCCGTCTTCGTCAATCATTCTCACTTCGGTCATTTCAACCGGCAAACCAATGGTGCCGATTTGAACGTTATCATGAGGGTTCACCGACACCACCGGAGAAGTTTCCGTCATGCCGTACCCTTCCACAATTTTACAGCCTGTAACTTCTTCCCAACGATTCGCTACCGAGTGCTGAAGCGCCATTCCCCCGGCAATAGTCAAACGCAGTCCGCTGAAATCAACACCACTAAAATCAGCCTGATTTAATAAGCCGTTAAATAGCGTATTGAGACCGACGAACACCGTAAAGGGCGTCTCCTTTAATTCTTTAATAAAACCGGCCATGTCTCTGGGATTAGTAATCAACACTGAATGATTGCCCAGCTCCATCATCGCCATGCAATGAATGTTGAACGCGTAAATATGATAAAGCGGCAAAGGCGCAATAGACACCTCTTCCCCCTTCCTTAAAATTGGCATCGACCTCTGAATTTGAAACATATTCGCCACCAAATTTCGGTGGGTGAGCATCGCCCCTTTGGCAACCCCTGTCGTGCCGCCGGTGTACTGCAACACCGCCACATCATGGGGATCATTTTTAGGGGTGTTAAAAGACAGTGCCTTGCCTTGCTTTAACGCCTGGCGAAACGGGATCGCTCCGGGGATATTGAACGCTGGCACCATTTTCTTAACGTACTTCACCACCCCGTTCACCAAGGTTCGTTTAAATGGATTGAGCATATCCCCTAGCTCAGAGATGATGACAGTTTCCACCGGAGTACGAGGCAACACTTCTTCCACTACGCTTGCAAAATTTGCCAAGGTCACCAACGCTTTCGCACCACTGTCTTTAAACTGGTGTTCTAATTCCCGGGCGGTGTACATAGGATTGGTATTGACTATCACCAGCCCAGCTTTCAACGCGCCGAAAGCGGCGATGGGAAACTGCAAAACGTTAGGCAACTGTATGGCGATACGATCACCTGATTTTAGCGCGGTCTTATTTTGAAGAAATCCCGCGAATGCGGAACTCAGTTCATCCACCTCTTTATACGTTAAAGTTAATCCCAGATTGGTAAACGCAGGCTTGGTCGCATACTTAGCGCAAGATTCATCGAAAATTGTCAACACCGACGGGTACGCATCTAAATTAAGCGTATCAGGCAGGCCTTGCTTTGAATCTTCACTTTTAGCCTGGTCAACCATAATCATCTCCTATTATTAATAAAGTTTTGCGCGTAGCACTCACAAGATTCTAGGTATAGCAAAATTGTAGAACATAGACGTTGCTTTAAGGCATATTCGAGCAAATTATAAGATTTAGTTATATACTAATAACAATTGCGACCTATGCAGCAGTGCTACCCATTTTATAACGATACGCTTACGCCTACTCGCTAAAAAGAGTCGCTAAAGAGCATCTCTAGAAATTAGCGGTAACAATAAACCGTAAAGGCTTAGCCAATTTACACAGGCATGTAATATGACTCCGAGCCCCGATGAAATTCTTGATCTGTTTATAATAGGTGGCGGAATACACGGCACCGGTATCGCAGCTGACGCATCAGGACGCGGCTTAAAAACGACGCTCTGTGAACAAAATGACTTAGCATCCGCAGCCTCTTCTTGTAGCGGCCGTCTCTACGGCGGTGACATTCTCTTTTTAGAAAACCTCGAAATAAACCAAGTCTCGCGCGGCCTAGCGGAACGCCATATCATTCGTCACCGAGCCCCGCACCTGTGCCACCCGATTAAAATTCATATTTTAGATAACCCGAAAGTTCACTCCAAATGGTCTCTTAACTTCGGCACTGCCATGTACCATTACATGGCTGGAAAAGACGAAACAGAAATCCATAGACAATGGGATCRACARAAARAATCCACRCASYCYTACCCTTTCGAMAAYCAAAGTTTCTTTTATGAAAATATAATTGACGACACTCGTTTAGTRCTTGAAAACGCCCTTGCGGCTCAACAGCAAGGCGCCACCATATTACCGCACCAACAAGTAATATCCGCACAACGCCAAGACCAACACTGGGTGATTCAAACCCAAAATACAACSAGCACCAAATTGGCTGAGCCCAGCCAGCGAACCTTTCATTCGAAAACTTTAATAAATGCCGCAGGGCCTTGGGCACAGACCGTGCACTGCGACTTGACCCACAGTGATTCCCGATGCGAATTTAAAAGTCAGCAACTTCATTATGTATTTTTGGAAAAATTCTATTCAGGCAATCAAGGCTATTGGATACAACTAGGCCATCAGCACGTTTATTCGCTAATTCCAGTGGAGCCCAATTTAGTCATGGTCGGGCCCATTTTAACGGAGCCATTACCAGACAACGAAGACGGCGATTCCATTTGGAGCGAAAACTTCCTATCCCCACTATTAAATAGAATAAACCAACAATTCAACATTAATCTAGGGCCACACAATGTGGTGCGGCATCAAAAACAAAACCAATTAGTCTTAAACGATGCCTACCCTTCGTGTACCGATCTAACCCGCGATCACCTTATCGATTTCAACTGCACTGACGGCAAAACACCGTTGGTGTCAGTTTTTGGTGGGCGGATTTCAACCTACCGAATTGTGGCCGAGCAAGTGCTGGCAATTATTTCCCCCTACCTTCCTAAACATCGACGGGATTGGACCGAAAATTCTCCGTTACCTGGCGGTGGATTTGAGAATGATGATTTTGAATTATTTAAATTGGAAGCCTGCCGTGAGTACGCGTGGTTAGAGAAGGACGTTTTAGAACGTTATTTAAATCAATACGGCGGGCGGACTGAAGAATTATTGGCTCAAACAATTGTCCTATTACCCCTGAAACATCAGGTAAAAGCGAAAATGAGATTGGGAATGTTACCATGAATAAAACACAGAACATAGAAATCCAGATGTACAGGAATCGATTTAACGACTTGGCTTTACTCATTAAGGGAAGGTACAACTGAATTCAAATTTAGTTCACTTCATTAAATCGAATCCAAATGAACCTATTCATAAAACAGGTGTAATAGTAGATAGAAACAAATCAATATCCATGAACAAACTCATTCTATTTATCAGTATCCTTTGCTTATCCAGCCTTTCTTACGGGCAAACTAAAAAAATAGCGCTAAAAAGTCATGCGGGAAACATGGTAAACTTTTCAATTTCAGGATCAGGAAACCTTGGTTGGTCTGGCCCGGAACCTGTAAAAAGATCAAAATCCAAAGTTGATACAGTGGCGAAAACGGCCATGATTTACGATAGTGTGTGTACGTATCAGTTTATTTTGGACAGCACAAAAACAAAATCGGCCAAAAGAAAACAACC
>NVTH01000062.1 GCA_002401525.1 Moraxellaceae bacterium
ACCCAACTCGCTGTGCACCGTTATTTTTCCCGCCAACAATTCTACAATTTGCTTACAAATGGCTAATCCTAATCCCGTGCCATCGTATGTTCTTCCACTGGCGGTACGTTTTTGAGAATAGGGATCAAAAATCGAATCCTGATCTTCCAAGCTAATCCCTATCCCTGAATCAAACACGCTAAATTGAATCTCTACCGTATTGCCATATTCGCGCGCCAAATAAGCATGAATTTTAACTTCACCACTCTCGGTGAATTTCACCGCGTTACTGACTAAATTATTAAACAATTGCCGAATTCTATTGGCATCCCCGAGCACAAGAGTGGGCACATTACTTTCAAACAAACACACCAGTTCGACCCCTTCTGCCTGAGGCGTGCCCGACTGAAGCGTAACAATATCTTCCAGTATTAACTGTAAATCTATTCCAGCTGATTCCACCGGCATTTGTCGCGCCGACATTTTTGAATAATCCAAAATATCATTAATCAAAAAAATTAACTGCTCACCTGATTCTTGCGCTAACTGAATGTATTCAAGCTGCTCCTCAGCAGGATCCAAACACGCCAACAAATTGAGTGTGCCCAAAATCCCGTTCAGAGGACTTCTAATTTCATGACTGACGTTGGCAGCAAATTGGGATTTTGCTTGTGCATAACCAATCGCCGCATCTCTTGCGTATTCAAGCTCGCGTTCGCGCTGCTCAAGCACACCCATCATTTCATTATAGGCGCGACCGATATGATCAATTTCCTTGGCCACATGTTCTTGCGGTACAAATTTAGTCTTCTGCTCCCCCACTCCCGACATCGCGTCAGAAAGCAATTTCAGTGGTGCCGTTAATTGCTTGGTTAATTTTCGAACTACGACCACAAACACAAGAGCAGCCACCACCGAAAAGGCGAGCGCATTTAAAATAAAATTTAATTTGACCCGCTGCAACTCAGCCTTACTCATCAACACTCGTACGTAACCTATCATCTGACTTGCATCTGAACCCTCCGCCCTTTCTAAATCATTCGGAGTGCCCTTAATAATCACTGGGGTTAGAAATTGCCAGTAACGATCATTCTGACATTCAAGGCTACCACGGGTTAACATGGAAATTTCTTTTGAACTAAACACTTCCTCCCAAACCTGCGCCTCGCCCTTTTGGTAAAGCAACGTGCCATCCTTTTCAAAAATAGCAATTTGATCCACTAAAGGAAGTTCCAGCATTGGCCCACCAATATGCTCTGCACTTTCTCCGCTGCCGTACAACAATGACAAAGCGCTTTGTTTTGCCAACACGTTTGAAATAAACTCTCCTTGCTGAACATGATTCTCAGTAGTTTCATCGCCAAACATTTCCACCATTAACAAAAATGCCAATACAAATGTAATCGTAAAGGGAAACACAAACAGCAACATAACCTGCAGTGAAAAGCTTGCTGTCCTTATTTTTTCTATCCAATAAACCATTCGTGGGTAATCTACCTATCGTTGCGGAAATACCAAATCGTAACGCTTCAGTCGAGCCTGATCCAATTCAAGCCCAAGGTGTTTAGCGGTGCGAACATTAATCGCGTATTTCAATTCATCCAATGCTTGAATCTTCGGACCCTTATATCGACCCAAAGCTATTTGGCGAGAAATATCCACCATCTTTTCTCCCAATCGCACATTATCTGGGTACAAGGCAAACAACATACCACGATCGACATGGGCAAGACTATTTGAGATCACCACCACATTTTTTTCCCAGGCTTCACTCAGTAGGTAGGGCACAATCACTTTATCGTCGATGACAGATTGATCGGGGATAATCCAAATGGCTTCTTTTTTCGCGTCTATTCCCTGAATAATACGGCGCATAACCTGAGCACTTTCGCGTAAACTGCGCGTTTCAGAATACTTCAGGTTGATGCCCTCGGCTTGAGCCTCCTTTAACGCCACAGATTTCAGCCACTGATTACTCGTCGGGCCGAATACCACGTAGAGCGCAACAATACTGGGAAATAGCGATTTTAGATGACGGTAGACATATTTAGGCGAGGGGTGATAACTAATAAATACAAAATTATCTCGTAACAATGGATGGTAGGCAGCACCCGCAACAAATTGATGGGATTGATCAAATTGCCCAGCCAACTGAATCGCTTGTTGCCCCAGCACTATGACGGGATCAATAAACGGATCATTACTTTTATAATGCCGCATGTCCGCGTGACTGGCTGCATTTATAGGGATTTCCAAGGTGAGGCCTTTTGAATGATTCCGAATACCTAATAATATCTCGTCAAATACGCTGGAATAAGGCTTCGTTAATGCGGGATACCATACCACCGTTTTGATTTTCTCCGCCCACACTGGCTTAACCGCAACTAGAAGCGGCAGAATAATAGCGAAACAGAGAAAGAGCTTAAATCCTTTACGTGCGACTTCACCCTGCAAAAGTGAGCGAGCAGTTAACTTTCCGTTCCGATCTTTAAAAAATAGATCTTTAAATCCCACATCCTTCTCTATAATTTAATTCCATTATTTCGAATAATTATTGTGCTTTTGATTTCCTCTAGAACGTTACAGTGAAGCTTGCAATAAACGAACGTCCAGGTAAAGGCAAGTGATTCGGTAGAAGTTTTGTTAAATCGGTAGGTTCAATTCTCTCGCTATCAAACAAATTCCTAACGCCTATTTTGATGCTATATTTAGAACTGTAGGTATAATTAATATTTAAATTCGCGCTCGCATATGCATCCAGCTTATCTTTTTTCGGGGGAAGCAGCGCGAATTTCGGATTAAAAGCAATAATGGAGCGGCTAGAAATCCAATTCACATCAACACTAAGATTAACCTTGGGATGTATTTTTAAGTCAGTTCGAATATAGGCTTGATGCCTCGGTGTACCACCCACCGTCTCAGCAGTATCAACCACATTCGAATGTTGATGGGCATAATTACCTTTCAATAGAAATCTTGGGTTGAAATAATAAGTCGCCTCCATCTCTAAACCCCTTCCAGAATTACTATTGAGATTCGCTGTACTATTTTCAGTTTCTTGAATAAGCTTGTCTGTCTGGTAATAAAAAACATTGAGTGCAATTTCATAAAATGGCAACCCCAAATAACTTAAACCGAATTCAAGCATTTCCATCTCTTCTGGGTCCAAGTCCTGATTCCCCATAAGAATAGGGTTATTCTTCAGGTATAACTCCCCAAAAGAAGGCGCTCGAAAGGCCTTACCGTAAAGAACTTTTGCCGTAAAGTCATAATCCATATGCCATACCAACGCTAACCGAGGGTTTACAGTACTACCAAAATCAGAATAATCATCGACTCGAATACCCGACGTTAAAACCCAGTCCGGTGAAAAATTCCATTCATCTTGCAGAAAAAGATATCGATTGATACGCGTCTCTTCCTCAATAAATGCCTGCTCTTTTTCAAAAACAATCAATTCCGCGAGAGGCAATAGTTCATTATCATAATTTCGAGCTTCTATAACATCGTATAATTTACCTTTCTCAACCCCCGCTCCAACCAAGACCTTATGCCTCGACCATCCTAAATAGGCGAAATCAAAATCAGAAGAAAGACGAAACTCTTTAAACCCAGGTTCTGCGAACAAACCATCAGGATAAAAAACAATACCAGAGGAAGCTGGAACTAGCGTCCCTTTTGGAGCAATTAAAAAGCTGGCTGTCTCCTGATAAGCCACGTAGGAAAACTGAATTCCTGCCTCTAAAACAGCGCTATTTCGAAAAAAATCTTTAGCGACTTGCGCCGTATATCTCGTTGTATCGGATGATCCCTCAGAATCCAAACTGCCAGCAAGTCCAGCGCCAGTGCCCACATCAAATCGATCCAGGTATGAAGATCTAAACTGCCAGTCATTCATTTCGAAGTTTAAATATAAATCTAACAATTTCATTCCATCATTTAATTCCCCTGGAGCAAATGAAACGTTGGTACCTACTAATTGATCTAAAATAGATTGTTGATCCATTTCTATTAACGTCCCGGAAGAACCGACTTCCTCATAACCTAGGCTTACCGACCCTTTCAACATTTTTATTTCTAATGGCAAACTGCTAGTTAAGGATTTACGATTAAAAGAACCCATTTTTAAACTTACTTCGGGATGAACGTTAGCATTATTCTTCATAACGATATTAATCACTCCGCTAAAAGCATCCGCACCATGTAATGCCGAGCCTGGTCCACGTATAATCTCAATACGTTGGACCGCGTGAAGTGGGAAACCTCCACCGGATCGACCTTGATCAGAAAAATAGTTTTGCGAAATTGGCAAGCCATTCAACAACATCAAAACTTGTCTATTTATCTGAGCGGTAATCCCTCTTATTTCATAAATTGGATTGGAGTTGGTGGAAGAATAGGTCACATGCAAACCAGGAACTATTTCTAAAATATCCTCCAAACGAGAAGCTCCGAGAGCACTAATATCTTCTTGAGTAATAATAGTAGCGATAGCCGGAGCTCTGTAGATAGACTGCTGGCTGCCGGTAGCAATGCTGATATAGCGACTATCACCATACGCTTGCTCTAAAAACTGCTCATCATTCGCTTCGACTACAGTTATCATCACGCCGACCAACGGCATAAATAAATAAAATAGCCTGGTGTAACGTTCAAAAAAATGTGTTGTGGACATAAAGTAACGACCTAAGCAATACTAACCGATATAATAAGGTCACTATTAAACTATGTTAATCAGCATTCTTCAAATTCTTTCTAGGGAGCCTCCTTAACGACCATTTAAAGACAAACTTTTAGCTTGGGACATTATCATTTTCCTTCAGACCACGTTTTAAACGAATGATCACCTGTATTCACTAAACTACTGCAGCGAACCGGAAAGACCCCACCCTCAGGGTTCTCCAGCGCTTCAGAGTATCCCATGGTCATTCCTGCCAAGTGACAAGGGTACATAAACATCAAATACTGGGTAGGAGAAAACCCAAGATCGGTTATTTTCGCCGCGCCCAAACTCACAATATTCATCTTCATGCGCCAATTTTTAAGGACAACCTTTTCCACTTCAAAGCAAAGCTTATAACACTCCCCATTATCTAACCCAAGAGACTCAATCTTTCGAACCGCTGCAGGCACCCTCTCGTCACCATTAGCCATCGGCCGTCCAAAACCTGGAATAATTCGCTTTATACGCATTTCGGTTTTTACAAATCCCTCAACATCGTTCCCTTTCGCTACCGCTTTTTCCAATCGTTGATAGAAATCCACCGCCTTTACACTAAGCCGGTGGCCATATATGCCAGCTTCAGAGGTCATTAAACCGGCAGATAATGCCTGCGTCCCTGTTGCACGGCTCGCGCCAGCCAACGAAACGATTCGATTATTCCAGATTCTAGGGTCAGGGTAGCTAGTACACACCCAAAAATAATTAAGCAATTCCATGATTGGCTTGGAATACCGCTTCCCCGTAATGCCATAAACGTAAAAATCCATCCAATCCATATCCCCCAGCTCATGATGTAAATCGTGACCACGATAAACAACCCGCTCTCCACCAAAGGCCGCGCCCATCTTAGTTTTAATGCTGTTTTCAAACTCAGAAATCCGTTCGTGTCCCATATCAACATTCACCCTTTAAATTCACCTGGATCATCTTGCAACTGCAAAGAATCTTGAAAAAATGGGAATTTTCGATAGCCTTGTTGATGTTGATCATGGGCATGCGCTATGACTCCGGGCAAACGAAGCATCATATAACATTGTTCTGCAATATAAGGCTCAATCCCAAGATCCAAAAACGCCGCTGCCGCTAAACCACTTTTCGCCAACGGATAACCTATTTTTTCTTGTAATTCGGGCTGGTTATTTTTTAACCAACCTAGAGTGCCCACATTCGAAAGGCCTGCCAATACATTGAGACCTTGCTTAATGGGCCGAGACAGACTGTCTTCGTTTGGGTCAAAACCAGGTACATGCTCAAACGGCAACCAAGCATCGATGCAATCTTGCTCAGGAATATCAATAGTTGACGGAATTCCTTGCTCACGCCAAAGCACAAATTGCTCCATCACAAATGGAACTTCATGCCCTCCGCCCAACAATCCACCCCCCACTACCAACGCCGAAGTCAAGACTGCTGCCGCTGTTGTTTGGCTCACAGCTGAACACATTGCCGCATGGACACTAGGGTCTCGCGGCCCTGGATTGGCTAGAAACAAAGCCAGTTTGTCAAACAGCTCGATCTCCCACTGAGCCGGCCGTTTTCCCTTTTTAAACAGTAATAATACAAATTCTCTGCAGCCCCCATTTTCTAAAATATCGTCATAAACGTTGTAGCCGTAACAAATACATTCTTCAGCAGAGAAAGGGTTACCCTGCTGAGCATTTTCCTGCCAAAAAGTGGAATAAATAAAATTTTCCATCGCTAAACGCCCCGGTCATTGTTAATGGCTAAAAGTCTAGAGCTCATTGGAGGCACCTGCTCTGGATCAATGATCACTTCCAGAAGGTAAGGGCCTGGCGCTTTAAATATTTTATCTAAATCTATGGTATGCAATTCAGTCACGGATTGAATCGAGTGACTGGACACGTTGTAAGCGTGAGCCAGCTTAGCAAAGTCAACCCCCGGAAGATCAAAAGAAGTGGTCTCAGCGCCAGTTAATGCCTGACCATGCTTCACTGTGCCCAAGCATTGATCGTTAAGCACCACAAATAATATATTTAAACCTTCTTGAGCAGCAGTGGTAATTTCTTGTCCATTCATTAATAAGCTTCCGTCGCCAGTAAAACATATCACCGGTTCATCGGGAGAGGCCATTGCAGTGCCCACCGCCGCACCAATCCCCCAACCCATCGGTGCGAATCCCAACCCCATTCGAAACAAATTTTTAAAATCACCGGCTTTGTGCCGACACTGCCAGTAGTGAATCCCCCACAGGAAACTATTGCCGATATCAACCACAACACGGGTATTTTCGGGAGCCTTCAGGCTCAGCTCCCAAAACAACAGTTGTGGCGGAATTTTTTTAATATTTCTATTATTGACTTTAAACAGCTCTGGCAGATCCACCACGTTGGCACAATGTCTTTCTCGCTTCCCCTTCAAACTTGCTTTTCCTTTGAAACCACATCGAAGAAGCTCTTTAAATACCAGCCTAGGACTGCCAAAAACGTGCAACTTCGCCATCGTGGACCGATAAAAGTGAAATTCGTTTTGATCGATATGAATCAATTTATCCGTGAGTAAACCTTCCATATCCCAACTGCTTGTCTCAGGTTCATCCAATACCGAACCGATCACGATAACCGACTCAACGGAGGAATCATGCAACAGATTAGCTGCCGATTGGTGTCCCCCTAAACCAAACACTCCAAAATACAAGGGATGATTTGCAGAAATAATGCCCTTTCCCATGGGCGTAGTAATCAAAGGCCAATTAATAGTTTCCGCAAACTTAATAATTTCGCTAGCAGCGTTCTCAGCCCCTGGACCTAACACTAATACTGCTTTCTTGGTGTTACTAATCAATTTATGCAATTGATTCATTACTTTTTTATTGGGAGTGACTTCTTCAAATTGAAGCGGCTTAATCGGCAATAAATCACCCCTTATCCCCACGGGCATACCCAATAAATCCAGGGGCAAGCTTAAATGGGAAGGGCCTGGTTTACTTCCCATTGCAATGGAAATGGCCTTAACTAACTTCTCCTCCAGTTGATCAGGGTGGGAAACGAAACTGTTGTATCGAGTACAGTGTTTAAACATGGCGACAATATCCACGCCGTCGCAGGAAGAATCTTGAGCAGCGCCACGACCAAAATGAGACTGACGAGTCTGCCCCGTTAAGACCAACATAGGCACTTCGTCCACATAGGCACTTGCCACACCGGTAATGATGTTCGTCGCCCCAGGGCCGGTGGTGGTACAACATACCCCGAGCTTACCGCTTTCCCGAGCATAACCGTCTGCCATAAATGCTGCGCCAGATTCATGTCTTGAAACAACCGGCCTTAGACCGCCTTTTTTTTCACTCCGAGCCATTGCGTTATAAAGGGGTTCGATCCCCCCCCCGGGAATCCCAAAAATATATTTAACTCCGTAATCATTTAAAATTCTGACCAACAAATCTCCGTATTCAAGAGGTTGAATTCGCCGCAAAGGTTTCACTGCTACTGGACTGGTGACCGCATCTTGAAATTTCATAATCGAAAGCACTCCTGTGCAATTTTTTAAGATTGAATAACTCCCTAAACCTAACCACTCAATTTAACAATTATTTTAAACAAACATTCTGAACTGCTTGTATTTTTTATCATTTTACGCTTCCCGTCTGTCCCACCGATCTTAAATAAACATCCTTCGGTCCGAAGCCATCATAAATCATGCCGATCAAATAGTGTTCAAGTTAAATTCTGTAAGTTTTTTCATTAATTTATAAAAACTAGGCGTTTTCCTCCAACAAAAACCAACTCTTCGTATCCAATCGATTTTTATTATTGTAAAAAAAGTAATCAAAAAACCTCGAAATGATTTCATTGATTTAACGACTCCTATCGCCGAATTAAAAAATCACCGCAAAACATTCACCAAAATAATAGTTATGAATCACCTTAAGAAATACAACTGAACACAATCTACCGGCTAACTAGGACAGAGAAAAATTATTTACACTCGAAAATCAAACCAAAAAGCAAAAAAAACCCCAGCAACTTGCCAGGGTTTTTTCGCCAACCCAACCTAAAAAGGTAGGTGACTTAACTCACTCAAATATTACTTAAGGTCTTTAGAAGACTTACCTAATACTTGTCGAGCGACAATCAATTGCTGAATCTGCTGAGTGCCTTCAAAGATATCCAGTATCTTCGAATCACGKGCAAACTTCTCCAACAGGTAWGTTTCGCTGTAACCAATRCTRCTGGCYAACTCAACACATCGTAAAGTAACATAGCTACCGACACGACCTGCTTTGGCTTTTGCCATGGAGGCATTCTTAGAGTTCGGCAATTTGTTGTCRGCCATCCACGCGGCTTTCATAATCAACAAACGTGCGCCTTCTAAGTCAGCTTCCATTCGGTAAATTTCAGCTTCTATGGCAGTGGAGTTAAACAGGTTCTTATCGTACCCAGGCTTAACGCCTTCTTTCTCAAGAATTCCTGCCAACTCATCCAGTGCCGCTCTGGCAACGCCCAAGGACATAGAGCCCACCATAGGCCGGGTGTTATCGAACGTTTGCATTACGCCACCAAACGCTTTTTTGCGTTCTTCAGCTGTTTTTGCAATTTCCGCACTGCCTAAGATGTTGTCCTTGGGGATGCGCGCATCGGTGAAAGTAATGGCTGCGGTATCAGACGCACGAATACCCATTTTCTTCTCAAGACGTACCACTTCTACGCCTTGRTTTTCTCTGGGCACTACRAASGATTTGATCGCCGCTTTGCCGACACTTTTATCSARCGTGGCCCACACCACAATGTGACTGCAACGACTGCCGTCAGTAACGAAGATTTTCTCACCGTTAATCACCCAYTCGTCRCCGTCTAAAGTAGCCGTRGTGCAAATGTTAGCSGAATCAGAACCMGTRCCTGGCTCGGTGATTGCCATGGACGCAAACACTTTACCGAAACGTTCTTTCTGCTCTTCAGTTGCAACAGAAGCAATCGCCGCATTGCCTAGGCCTTGGCCAGGAATGGCAAGCATCAAACCAGTACAGCCCCACGCCATTTGCGCAGTGGCTACACAAGCCATCATCTGACCGCCATTYTTAATGGCKGTGCTGTCAGAATCATCACCRCCAGACAACATSGCACCCATGGGGTCGGAAGCACCTTTCTTACCTTTGCTTCCGCCGCCCATGCCACCCWTCATTTGACCAAACATCGCCAATTCGGTGGGTTCGTCGTGCTCTTGCTTGTCGTATTTCCTAGAAATGGGGCGCATCATTTGCTTGGCGAGACCACCCACCATGCCTTTGATGTTCTCCAGTCCTGGGGACAACTCGAGATTAATCATTATTTAAGGTCCTTTGAGGATTTGCCTAATTGATGACGAGCCACGATGAGCTGCTGGATTTGCTGAGTGCCTTCGAAGATGTCGAGGATTTTAGAATCCCGAGCAAACTTCTCTAGCAGATGCTCCTGGCTATAGCCTAGGCTGCTGCAGATCTCAACACAACGCAAAGTAATGTAGCTGCCTACACGACCGGCTTTGGCTTTACACATGGAGGCTTCTTTGGAGTTAGGCTGTTTATTATCGGCCATCCACGCGGCTTTCATAATTAACAGACGCGCACCTTCGTAATCCGCTTCCATTCGATACAGCTCCGCTTCAATCGCAGAGGCATTGAACAAGTTCTTGTCATAAGCAGGCTTGATGCCTTCTTTGGCAAGGATATCCTTGGTCATGTCTAATGCAGCTTTTGCTACACCGGCCGCCATCGCGCCAACACCTGGACGGGTGTTGTCGAAGGTTTGCATCACGCCACCAAAGGCTTTTTTACGTTCTTCAGCAGTTTTTGCAATGTCTGGGTTCCCTAAAATATTGTCTTTAGGAATGCGACAGTCAGTGAAGGTAATGGCCGCCGTGTCAGACGCACGAATGCCCATTTTCTTCTCAAGACGAACCACTTCCAAACCAGGCGCGTCTTTAGGCACTACAAACGATTTAATCGCCGCTTTGCCCATTGCTTTGTCTAACGTTGCCCATACCACTACGTGAGTGCAGTAAGCGCCGTCAGTGACAAAAATCTTTTCGCCGTTAATCACCCACTCGTCGCCGTCTAAAACAGCAGTAGTGGAAATGTTAGCGGAGTCAGAACCGGTGCCAGGCTCAGTAATTGCCATCGCAGCAAATACTTTACCGAAACGCTCTTTCTGCTCTTCGGTGGCAACGGATGAAATCGCCGCGTTGCCCAAGCCCATGCCAGGAATCGCCATGGTCAGGCCGGTACACGCCCAGCACATTTCCATCGCACCAATAACGCCCATCATCTGGCCGCCATTTTTGATCTTTGTGCCGCCTTCGTCTTTTTTGCCGCCGCCTAATGCGTCGGCCATGGGGTTACCACCGCCGCCCATTTGGTCCATCATTTTGCCAAGATTTTCCAACTCCACTGGCTTAACGTGCTCAGCGCTGTCGTATTTTCTAGCCAAAGGGCGGATCATGGATTTACCCATGCCATGAATCATATTACGAATGTTTTCATGACCTGGTGATAATTCTAAATTAATCATCTAGTTAATCTCACTTCTTAAAATAGCTTCGATCACACAAACTCCCTAATTAAAGAGTCTTAGRGRATYTCCAACCAGGYCTAGATARCGCAAGCGCCGTCTAAAATAGCCACTGCACGTAGGTTACGATACCAAAGCTCAACCATGTGCTCACGGATAAAGCCGTGTCCACCTAAGATTTGCACACCGTTGTTACCAATCTCCATGGCTTTCTCTCCACACAATACGCGYGCAAGATAAGCTTCTTTATGGAATTCTAAACCTTGCTCAGCACGTGAAGCAGCGCGATAAACCATTAAACGCATGGCTTCAAGTTCGATCGCGATGTTRGCCACCATRAACGCGACTGATTGACGGTTAGAAATAGGCTCRCCGAATGCGATACGCTCRTTGGCGTATTCAGTGACGTACTCAAGCATGGCTTCGCACGCGCCCAAYGACATTGCGCAAACGCCTAGACGRGAAAGATCCACTAATCTCTCTAGGTTGAATTCTTGCTCGTCTTCGCCTAACTTGGCCGCAGCGGCTACTTTAACGTTTTCAAGTTTTACACGGCTTAGTTCAACAGAACGTAGGCCCATGTATTCTTCATTTTCTGTGCTTAAGCCTTCAGCGCCTTGCTCAACGATGAATCCAGCCGCTTTGCCGTCTAAATCAGCAATCACAAGAATGAATTTAGCGCTTCCGCCCAGTGCAACCATGGATTTTTCACCATTGAGCACATAATCACCGCCGTCTTTCACTGCAGTGGTTTTTAATTCAGAAGGTTCGAAAGTAGCGCGAGGCTCCATCAACGCAACCGTCGCAGCAACAAATGTTTCTGACGCTAAAGGCGTCAGGTATTTCTCTTGTTGCGCTGCAGTACCGTTATCAATGACGGTGTTTACAAACCCAAGAGGAGTCAGTGCGCCAAGCGCCAATGACATATCCCCTTTGCCTAAATCTTCAGCATTTAATACGTTAGAGATAGGCGCACGAGGCATGCCTGCGCCACTGCAATTCTCAGGAATAGGCATAATGCTAAGGCCTAAATCCATGGTTTTATCGTAAAATCCTTCAGGTGCCTGTGCTGCTTCATCGGCATCACGTGAAATAGCACGAAGCTCAGCTTCGGCAAATCGAATGACGGATTCACGGGTGATTCGTTGCTCTTCAGTAAGAGTTAAATCAAAAAGTTGTTCTGCTGCCTGCTCGGACATAAGCGCATCCTCAAATTACATGCTTTCTATCTACTGGTTAAAAATCAACTACTTCTATATTACGCCAAATCGACCTCTTCGCTTGCCGTCAAGCCCTCTATATATAGAGTCATACACGAATAAGAGAAAATGATTCAAACGGTCGTTTTAGCGGTGCGCGCAAGTGTATATGCTTCCCTAGCGGAATCCAACTATTTGGTGCGTGTTTCTGTCGCCTGGTTACAAGCCAATGGCCATATAAGACCGCTCTCAATCAAAGTAATCATTTTCGAAAAATTAGCAAGCTATTGTAAAATAGGAAGGTTTTACTTATTTTTAAAATTCTGAGCAAAGTGTCAGCTTCTTAAGTTATACCGAGCATCAATAGTGCGTCCGCCATCGCTGTAATTAACGTCTTCACACAAGGAATAGATCAATGGCAGCCCCCGGCCAAATGAATCGTCTTCATCAGCCTCATTTACATTTTCAAATTCAAAGCCTTTTCCGGAGTCGCTGACAGTCAAGAATATGTCCCCTCCCCCCGGAGCAGGCGCAAACTTTAAATTAATCTGAATGCAGCCATTCTCGAGTTCTGCAATCCGAACTGATCGTTGCTGATAATAGTCCTGATACCCGTCTTCAGTTTTCTTCAACGCAGAATCTAGCCCCAGAATTCCGTGATCGAGAGAGTTGACGTACATTTCCGTCAATACCGTATGCACGTAATCTTTATGTTCAGCCAAGCCCACTGCGGCGCCCATCATCTCCACTATTCGAGAAATGGGATCGCCCACTCGCATTTGATCTGGCCCCAAGCTGATATCAATAACCCAAGGCATGGCATCCTCTAAAAGGGCCGCATTTTCGTCCTTAGCGCAAGTGACTCCGGTGACCGGCTGGCATAACAATTCAACCAAAGAAATATCATCGTCTTGATTACCCCCACCAGTAAATTCAACCAGGCGATCAATCACTCGGTCAACATAGCTTACGCCGTCTTTGAAACAACCCTTCTTAAACATGCCTTCAAAACGTTCAGTCTCAAACATTTCACCTTGATCATTATTTGACTCGATGATGCCATCGGTATGCAAATAAATCCGATCGCCTTTAGCAACTCTTAACACCATTACGTCACGTTCAAATTCTCTTTTTTCCAGCGCACCCAGAGGCATATGTTGCGATACAATCTTGCCCTTTATTTGCCCCTCAGAGGATATCAACAAGCCATCCGGCAACCCACCGGCCCAAAGGGTAATTTCATCCCCCGAAGAATTCAGTTCCAATAGAGTCGCTGCACAAAACATATGGTCAGGCAACAATTGCATTAGCTGGCCGTTCACTTCTTCAGCAATATCGCCGATGGTTAAACCCTGCTTCGCCATTGCAAAAAATGATCTCGAAACAGGCAACGACCCAACAGCAGCGGAAAGGCCATGACCGGTGAAATCGCCAAGCAGGACGTATAAGCCACCACTGGGACTGGGAGCAGATAGTAACAAATCACCATTAAACGCCGACATTGCCGACATGTAATATTCAATATTACCGCTTTCCCAAAAACTAGCGTTAATTGCATTTGAAAATACATGCTCAACTATTTCATGCTCACGATTGGTCTGTAAATGATGAAATAGAAGCTCTTGATTTTTTTCAGTGATTTGCTGATTCAGCTCTTGGATTCGAGTATGCGCACTAATTTTGGCTTGAAGGATATGCTCGTTGAAAGGCTTTGTTAAAAAGTCGTCTCCACCGCTCGCGAGGCACCGCGACAAAGATTCCTCGTCATTTAAAGCGGTTAAAAATATCACCGGAACGTGTTGGTCCCCGGCGTGCTGTTTTATTAACTTGGCAGATTCATAACCATCCATAACAGGCATCATTACGTCCATTAATACCAGATTCGGACGTATTTGCACGAACAAATCAAATGCTTGCTTGCCATTTTCTGCCTCAATGACTTCATGCCCTTCGTCTTCCAGCATCCATACTAAAAGTTTTCGATTAGCACTCATGTCATCTACGACTAATACTTTCATAGACGTATTGCCCTGTCCTACAAATTACTACAACTTAATCGCCGATTAAAAATCACTGTGCGAGAGATCGTTTTAATCAATTTTAAACTTCTTATCAAATCGAGAAATATCTAATATCTTTTTAATTTGCGGCCGGCAATTTATGATTCTTACATCCGCGCTATCACCACCTAAGTGCTTTTTCATATTGAGCAACATGCCCAACGCGGAACTATCCATGTATTCTGCTTCTCGCATATCAATAGTGACGTCAACTTCCGCACTATCAATTCCTACATACGCTTTGCGAAAATCTTGCACAACATTGAAATCAAAATTGCCTGAAATCGCAATCGTCAGTGCTTTTCCATCATCAGTGGAAGATGTCGTAACCGCCATAGCCCTAATACTCCGTTAATACGTGACTCAACCCCACCATAAAAACTGACAAAATCAGGTGTCTATTTTCTTTTTTTCGAGCGTCTGGGCATCAGAAACTGCAAACTTCAACCTAATCGACCCTAACCTAATCTATTTAGAAGCTTAGCCATTGCAGAGTATCGCTGCCAGTTAATCGAGGCAACAAACAAGATTGATATAACCGAGGAAGTTTATTGACTGAAACCCTCTATAGGGCAGCGCATATTGAACGCTTACCCATATAATTTTGGCAGATTATTGGGGCGTCGTTTAAAACGTTTATAAGTCCACTGGTACTGTTCTGGCGCATCAGCAACACACATTTCCACCGACTTATTTAAAGCGGCACACGAAAAATCGAGGCTATTGGAATCGATTCCCTCGACGCCCTTTTTAATGACCACTTCAAAGCCCTGGTGACAAGGCAATCGCTTCGCATAAGCCATGACCACTTGAGCGCCAGTCTTTTGAACCARGCGGCTCACCAAAGACATCGTCAATGCGGGTTCAGCAAAAAAAGGCGCGAAAACTYCCMYKWCYRRCCRRRKYKCYNTSAYSMKKRRMGATATAGGCAACGCCGCCTTGTTTGAGCACTTTAAGCATTGCCTTAACGCCATGAACATTAGTAGGGACAGTGCGAAGACCATCCTTTTCTCGGCCCGCTCTAATTACCTGATCCAATGCCTCTAATTTGGCAGGTCGATACATCGCCACACCAGGGTAGGCATTATTAAGATAAAAGTTAAGCATTTCCCAATTCCCCACATGGGGTATCGCCACGATCACCCCTTGGCCCGCCTCCAGAGCATCCTCAATGCATGCGTTGCCTTGAATACGGATAATTTTATCCTGGATTTTCTCGCTAGGCCAAAACCAAGCCATCGCCATCTCCGTCATCAGCATCCCGGAGTGACGCATGGAATCCTCTGCCAATTGATCCGCCTCTTTGGATCCCATTGTTGGAAAACACACCGCCAAATTGCGTTTTACTGTCTTTTTCGTTTCGGTGGGCAACCTCCACATCAGCATCCCTATCCAGGCCCCTAGATTCTGCCCTGCCGAAAAAGGCAATAAGCTAATCGCTTTTAATAAAAAAACTACCGTGTGGCCTTTTAAAAACTGGATCAATTCACACCCCTAACCTGATCAATAAAATCGCAATGGTACCAAATTTTTCTGAGTGCGTTCTTAAGCAGTCTCACCCACCGACGTAATATCTCTGTATTAGGCCCCTATACTTTTATTGAAACCAGCGCTCTTGCAGCAAGCCCTTGATGGCCTTAAAAACAGGCCGCTATTTTATACACTACACTCGCTAGAATGATAGAATTGCCGCTCCTTTGACTGAACGTATTCGAGCCCCTTATGAACAAAACAGTTGCCACAAGCTTTAACCCTGACCAATGGAAGCAATTAGAGAAGCTCCTACTTGCTTGTGGTGATGAGAACGCTTTTTCTGCATTGGAATGTCACGGATTAATTTGCGCCACCGCCATCTACCCCGGCGACATCGACGAAGAGGAAATTTATGACATTATTTTCGATGCTGAAATCGACCCAACCCCAACAGAATTTAATGCCTTAAAACAGCTGATCGATCAGCTCATTATTCTCGTTGAGATAGGCCTGGAACAAGGCCAAACCGTCATCCCACCCTGCTCTCTAGACATCGACGCCAACGGCGCGAATGCCACTGGGACGGAGATCGACTCCCCTATAAGAGTTTGGTCTGCTGCGTTTATGCAAGGGGTATTTTTGAGAGAACCCGAATGGTTTGATAAGGACGAAGATTTGGTCGCCCAAATGTCCTTGCCCATATTGGTAGCCTCCGATTTGGTGGAATCTGAGGAGATGCAAGAAATCCAGGAAAACCACACATTATTCAACTCACTTTGCAAAGAAATCCCCAATACATTGACGGATATGTACCTATTTTATCGCGTTTCATAAGCCATCAATTTAATTACCGAAAATTTCAGCTCTACCATGAGCTAGTTCAAATCTACGGCTAAACTATAACTAAAGCGGTGAYCGTAGTTCGAAAGCGGTCATCACATTCTCAAATCGCTCAACGCGTGAATTAGCCGTGCAAACCACCAATTTTATCGTCAACGGAATTACTAACACAGGACTCACCTTGGTCCTCGCCCACGGTGCCGGCTCGCAGATGGACAGTCCATTTATGGACCGGGTAGCGGACGGCATTGCAGTGCATGGCTTCCGCGTACTTCGATTTGAATTCCCCTACATGCGCGAACGTCGCATCACCGGAAAACGGGTGCGCCCTGAATCTTTAGACCTACTTGCCGACGATTGGAAAAAAGTATTGTCCGAACTAGGAGACCCTAAAAAACTAGTCATTGGAGGGAAACATCTACAAAACAACGCTGACAGAAGACATCTGGCAGCTTTTTGTGGATGGTGAAGAGATGGTCATGGCCCGTTGGCCTAACGCAGGAT
>NVTH01000063.1 GCA_002401525.1 Moraxellaceae bacterium
TTTAAATCTCGACACCTGCAATCCTTTGGCTCGATTTTAAATAACCGGTAACCCGTAAATTGGGCAAAAAAAATGCCGGCATTGCCGACATTTTTTAAGAAGATGTTTTCTGTCTACGCTTTACGTCGGCCAAATAAGCCCAACCCTAAAAGGCTTAAACCAAATAAAGTCAGTGTGCTGGGCTCTGGAACAGAGGCTGTCTCATAAACGTTGGAATCTACTCCACCCCATAGGGCAATATTTGAAATAGCCCCCTGATCAGGCCAAAAGTCTAACAGCGTAATATCATCCGTACCAAGCCAGTCGGAAAGACTGAAGACGTAAAGCGCAGGGTCCTGGTTGCCATCTTTTATGGAAATATAACAATCAGAACAATCGATCGCGTAACCGTCAAGCAGCTCAATAAGCGCATCCGCAGGATCAGTCGCTAAATTAGAGTAGGTAGTCTCTAGATAATCGTCGAAAAGGCCACTGTCGCCGTCATCTACTTCACTTTTGTATAATTCAGTCAATTCAACTGAACTACCCACCAGCGTTTCAATTGAGTCCGCGGTAAGCTGGCTATTCACATCGGTAGTCCAACAGCTTCCCACTGTGCAATCGGCCGGTGTCAGCGTAAGCGCTTGCGACTCGAATGCAACAACAGTTAAGAGGAGTGCCAGTACTTCAAGACGGAAAAACTTCATCATTAAATCCCTGTTTTAAATATTCGATTCAACATCCTTAGCGAATGCAAACTACCCTACCATAAAGCAAACTTCATGCCCACTTTAGAGCGAGTTGATTATTATGCTTATTGTTTAGTATTTCTATCGGTGTTTATAGTAACGGTTAAAAAATGGACGCTTTTTATCCATTGAAACCCGTCTTTGTTATTGTTCTACAGGATGAAGGCAAGAAATCAATGGTGCCCGAGCTAAGCCCGAGCACTTCGTGCAATAATAATGACCGTGATTCAATCGACGGTAGTGATGCTTCAATGCAACATCTACTTAAGCAGTTTCAGCCATTTCCGAGCGATCACTTTTTTCATCACTGCCTAGTTTCTTTTTTTTAAAGGCCTCGCCCCCTTCCACCGCTGACTTTGCCACAGGCACAAGTTGCGACTGCATTGCCAAACTCAGCATTAACTGATCATTACCGGCTTTTAAATCCCCTTCCTGAGAAAGTACTCGCCCTAATTCAGCGTACGCTTCGGCTGATTTACGAATCTTTAAGCTCGACTCGAAATAGGATTTTGCGTCATCTAGTTGCTCGTTGCGTACACTGATACGCCCTAGCGCTAGCAGCAATACTTCGTGATTAGGCCGTTCCTGTAACCAACCTTGCGCCACCAATAATTGCTCGTCTGCTTTAGCGTCTTCAATGCGACCGTAGAGGTCCACCAATTCATCATTCCAAAACTTAGGCAGTAACGTTCTTAATTCTCGTTCAGCCACCTGGCCTGCACCAATTTGCAATTGGCATTGAATAAAAACGCTGAATAATTCCACCTCGCCTTGCAGCCCTTTCGATCGGGACTCCCATTGACGAATCAAGCTATTGCTCAAACCATCGCGTTCGCTTTGCTCCAAAGAGGCGCTTTTAGCTTTGACGACTCGCTTTAATAGCTCACTGCGGGCTTGGCACTCTAATTCATCCAGCTCTAATTTCGAGCCAATTTTATACTTTCGCAACTCGGGAATTAATCGTACTAACTGCTCCCAGTCATTCAGCTTCGCATACGCTTCTTTCATCATTTCAATGATATAGGCGTGCTCTGGCGCTAAAGTACGCAAATGCATTAGCGTCGCCAAGGCTTGCTCTAATTGACCTCGGTCCATTTGCAAGGCCGCTTTAGTAATGCCCACAGCAATGTCCGCACCGTCGGTATTCTGATCAGCCAGACGCAGGTAATCGTCTCGCTTGTCATTTAAACCCAACGCATTCGCCGCTTGTGCAGCGCCTAAATAAGCAATTAACTGGTTGCCCTCGTTATCCGCGGCCAAAGCAAATTGCCGCTCGGCCTGCTGCCAATTGCCTTCGGCCAACGCAATCAATGCGCCTTTCACTTGCTGAGCAGCGTGCTTTTGGCGACGTTCCTTTTTCCATAATCCAAACCGATTCGAAGCAGTCAAGACTTTGTAAACCACCAATATCGTGGCGAACAAGCTGCCGAGTGCCACCAATATCACCGCAACGGCAAAACTTAAATTGGTGGTTAATACTGAGTTTTGATAGCCAATCAAGACGTAACTGTCTTGCTGAGCAAACTGATAAATCCCCACTCCCGCCGCTAAGGCTGCCAGTGCAAGGAGTGCTAAGCCGATGATCTTTTTCATGGAGCCACCTCTTCTGTTACTTCATCACTGCCGGGCAGTTCATCTTCGCTTACTTCAGCCGCCGCAATATTTGCCGGTTTTTGGATGTTCACCTGTGGTTGGATATTCACCTTTGGCTCGATGTTCGCCTGTGGCTGGATGCTCACTTGTTGTTGGATGTTCACTTGCTGCTGGCGAATAATTTTTTCTTGACGCCAATGCTCACTGAACATAGCCAATGCTCGAACGGCTTCACTGATATCCGGTGTAATCGGGCTTAGTTTAACCGACTTAAGCTCCTCAAAAGTTGCTAATACGGCGCCTGCTGTGGGGCTGTCCATATTAAAATGCGTTTCAGTCCAAGTTTGCGCTTGTTGAAGAATTCGCTCATAGACTACAGGGTCTCTTTTCATCACCGCGAGTTGAGCTTGCTCCATTAACAACGCAAGATTTTGCTTTAAATAAGCACGTTGATCGGTGGATAAAATCGGCTTAATGGGTTGATCCAACTGTTGGGTTTCCCATTGGCTATTAATCTTGCTCCAAAGGTTTTCAAATCCGACCGCGATGTCTTCCTGATAGCCCGAACCTACACTCGCCACTTTCACGTCAACCGGCTGAGCCTCAAACTTCACGGGCGGCAGACTAAGTTGCTGAATACTCTCATTGAGCACATCCAGTTTTACAAAAGTACCGGCGACATCCACTCGCGAGGCAGCTTTAAGCATTAAAATATCTTTCGCAAAGGCTCTGCGCACATCAATAATGCCAATCTCTTTCACCTCCGCTAGCACGCCATTGGCGGCATCCAGTAATGATTGGGCTCCATCCAGATCGTTGGTCAATGCTAAACGCTGTTGCGCCGCCTGAGCCAAATGCTCTGCTTGGGAAATACGCCAGTCCACCTCATGAAGCCCAGTAATACCGGCAATCTTTTCTGATAAAGCAGTGACTTGGGCTTTCAGTTGCTCGGCCAGCAATGCGTTTGCTCGTAATGCTTCCTCAGCGGCCTCCGATTGGCCGGATAAAACCCCGACTGTGGATTTCTGCTCCGCAAATTCACCTCGAATTCCTGAAACGCTGGCCGCATGATCGGCTTTAATTTCCTGGAACTGAGTCCACAGATATCCCGCAGCGCCGACGCCTCCCACGGCCATTACAAAAGCCAAGCTAGCCATAAATCCAGTCAGCTTTGATGACGACTTCGACGGCTCAGCACGCTCATTATTGGGCTGTTCGCTTGATGGTGGTTGGATTTCTTCGGTCATTCTCTTCCCCTAAAGTCACTTCTTTCCACAATACATTTCAAGTCTTAAATGCATCGTGCCGGATCACCCGGATAATGAGTGGGCCTGGTAAGTAGGTATAGTTATCGTTCTTGTAGGTATAGCCTTATCAACCCATTGAATCTCTGGGGATAGGAGCAGACCTACTCACTTGATCGCGGATTATCGCACCACTCTCGGATTGCTTCCAATAAACTTTTATCTCCAGCGCGCTCAGCTTGAGCAATTTTGGTAAATCCAGATTGCTGCGCATGGCACCCAATGCGTTCACTTGCGGCCACCACAATGAGCTCTTGCAATGAATATTGCTGATCAGCCGCCAACAGCAAAAAATTATCCAACGACTCATTACTATTGGCAATCAAGAACTTAGTGCTCTGATGCTGAAGAAATTGCTTCAGTCTGTCTTGCTCACGAGAGTCCTTGGGTGCCAACACTCGGCGATAACAAATCACTTCGTCTAGCTCAGCACCTCGCTGCAACAAGGTCTCTTGCAATAAGGTACGTCCAGCCTCGCCTTTAAATAAGCACACTCGCTCCCGGCCCGCTAACTGCAACCCTCTCAGAGCAAGTAAGCCCTCGCTATTTTTATTGATGGGCGGCACAACCGGCTCAATGCCATATTTTTCTAATGCAGTGGCGGTGGCATCACCTACCCCATACCATTCTTGTTTTACAGGCCATTGAGGCCAATAACTCTCAAGCATCGGCAGGCTATTTTCTACCGCATTGACGCTAGTGAAAATTAAATGATGATATTGATCCAAATCCTGGACCACTTGTTTAAGTTTGGAATTGCCTAGGGTTTCGATCTTTAAGGTTGGAAATAAAAGAACTCGAGCTCCCTGCTCTTCCAGTAAGTCCGCTAAACACTGCGCTTGCGCTTCAGGTCGAGTCACGATAACACCGACCTGAGCTAATGTACTTTGCCTCGCCTCAGTCATATCGTCACAACCTTCGATACCGCCATTGAGCACAATCCTTCGCCACGATCCTAAGACCTCAATCATGCGATCCCAAACATCCACTGGCCCGCGTCTCATTCTTAGTCTTATTCTGAGCAGGGCCTGTTCCAAGCAATATTAATGAACTCGATTAGGAAACACCATGGTTAATTCGAATGCTTTATTCGGCCTCTCCGTAAGCCATTTCCAAGGCTTTACCGGCACCGGATTTTAATAATTGTTCTGCCACCGATTGGCCTATTTCAACGGCATTGGATTGAGGCCCTCTCGCTTCCGCGCGAAAAATCTCACTGCCATCCACATAGCCTACCAAACCGCGCAGGTAGATTTGATCCCCTTCAAGCACCGCAAATCCCGCAATAGGCACTTGGCAGCCGCCCTGTAATTGAAAGTTCATCGATCGTTCGGCGCTCACTTGCACATGACTGTCGGGATCGTTGAGAGGCTGGAGTAATTTGATGATGGCTTCATCATCGCTTCGACACTCGATTCCCACGGCACCTTGGCCCACGGCAGGCAAACTCACTTCGGGCGCGATAAGATCGGCAATTCTTTCGTCAAACTTTAATCGTTTAAGCCCAGCCGCCGCGAGAATAATGCCATCGTATTGCCCTTCGTCCAATTTCCTCAGACGACTGTTCACATTGCCGCGCAGATCAAGGATTTGTATATCCGGCCGCATGGCTCGCAATTGGCATTGACGACGCAAACTTGAGGTGCCTACTTTAGCGCCTTGAGGCAAAGCAGAGAGGCTTTCAAATTGATTGGAAACAAACGCATCGCGGAAGTCTTCACGCGGACAAATGGCTTCAATGCTCAGGCCAGGAGGCAATTCCATGGGCACGTCTTTCATGGAATGAACCGCAATATCCGCACGCTGCTCTTGTAACGCCACTTCGAGCTCTTTAACAAACAGTCCTTTGCCACCCACTTTGGCTAAGGGGGTATCGAGAATTTTATCGCCTTTGGTGGACATGCCAATGATTTCCACTTCAATGCCCTGATGCGCGGACTCTAATGCGCTTTTTACATAGTCGGCTTGCCATAAGGCCAAAGGACTTTTACGTGTCGCAATACGAACCCGATCAACCAAGTGAATCTCTCCTGGGAAGCAGTCTTTAAATAATAGGGGAAGGAATATTTGCCGCGCAATAATACACCTTTTTAGGTGCGTAGAAGTCCCTTCGCGCCAATCTCCCTCATATTACGAAGGATAGCTTTGTTTTCGGAGACAAGATAACTCAGGCAAAATCCCCTGTGTTAGCCTAAATATCATGCCCCCATCAACATTCCTCGCACCGGCATCATTCTGTACGCACCCCCCGTCATTCGATACGCTCAACACCCAGTCATTCGATACGCACCACGCAGTCATCACGCACCCCCCGTCATTCCCGCGAAGGCGGGAATCCATGCCGGTAAAACAGTAATTACGCGAACCTGAAGTATGTCCTTTCTGCAGCACGCCCTTTTTCTTGAAAGCATAATGGGGGGATATCGATGCTCGTGGCCTTAAACACGATGGATTCCCGCCTTCGCGGGAATGACGGGGGGTGCGGGAGAGACGGCATGGTGCGGGAATAACGGGGGCGCATGAATGACAGGGGGTGCGAATGACAGGGTGCAAATGACGGGGCACGAATGACGGGGCACGAATGACGCGGGGTGTAGGAATGGCGAGGGAGCACAAATAATAGAAGTGTGTCAGCGAGAAAGGAGGAATCTTGGCGGTTCTATTTCACTGAGATGAAAGGCTAGGAAATTAGCAGGCAAAAAAAAGCGGTTATTGAATTTAACCGCCGAATTGATTCTTGAAGTTGAATGTTTGAGTTGAATCTCTTAAAGCGACAGGCTTCAAACTGCCCTATCGCGCTACAATCGCTGCATTATTCGGCGCAATCCGGACACGTGTCGACGACTGACCACCAGCCCGTCTTCCACTTCTTTTATTTTCACCTTGTAATGCCCGGGAGAAATAATTTCCATGCCATCAAGGTAATCCAGGGCGACCAAGGAATTACGATGAATTCGAACAAAGCGATTCGAAAATTCCTCTTCCAGCTCTTTTAAGGTTTCATCAATCAAGATCTCTCCTGACCCATGTCGCACCGTGACGTATTTTTGATCCGCCATAAAATAGCGTACGTCAGTCACGGGAATGAGCTCAATGCCTCGATGGGTTTTTGCACTGATGTGAGTCCGAGAACGAGGTTTATCATCTTTCGCTGCGAACTCTTCTTCCAACGCAAGCGCTTGAACCTTATTTAAACGGCTCGCTTGATTCAGCGCTCGACACAAGTCTTCGCTACGCACAGGCTTTAATAAGTAGTCGACCGCTTTGACTTGGAATGCGTCTAACGCATATTCATCATAAGCAGTGCAGAAAATCACCGCAGGTGGACACTCCAATTTTGACAAATGTCGCGCGGCTTCTAGCCCATCCATGCCCGGCATACGAATGTCGAGCAATACAATATCCGGCGCCAACTGAGCCACCTTATCGATGGTGTCGATGCCATTTTCGGCTTCACCCACTACTTCATGATCTTCCATCTTTACTATCAGCCTAGCAATTCGTTCTCGTGCTAAGCGTTCGTCGTCACAGACCAGTACTTTCATTAAGCGGTCCTCGAATCAATTGGTAACCGGACGTCTTTTCCTTCAAGTGTATAAGGATATGATATTACGGTGGTAAACGTATTGCCGTAGCTCTCAGTTTTCAAGTGAGCCTCGTCACCATATAACGCCTTAATTCGATGCCGAATGTTTTCAACCGCCATTCGATTCCCTTTTACATGATCATGTTTACTCGGTGATACCGGATTGGTCACACTCAAATAAAGGTATTGCTCTCTATAGTTTATAGCGACTTTGATGATTCCGCCTTCCAGCAGGGGCTGAATTCCGTGATAAATCGAATTTTCTAACAAAGGTTGCAACGTCAGCATGGGGATTTTCACTGCAGGAGGAATATCCCCAATCTGCCAATCCACCTGGAGCCGCTGCCCTAAGCGAAGTTTTTCAATGCTTAGATAACGTTTGCACAAATTCACTTCTGAATCGACGGTGACCTCATTGCCCATTTCATCCAAACTGGCTCGGAACAAGGCCGATAAATCTTCCACCACTTGTTCAGCGGTCTCAGGTTCGATAGGAATAAGACTGGCTATAATATTCATGCTGTTAAATAAGAAATGCGGTCGTATGCGGGACTGCAGCGCCTGAATACGCGCATTGAGTTCAGAGCTCTGCTTATGCTTAAGCTGCTCCTGAACTATAAAATAGCGCAGTATTAATCCGCCRATGATRGCGCCGATGAATAAATTACGCAGTATSGCCAGCATGTCTATTTCGCTCAAAAACTCAGCGGGGTTGCCCAAATAAGCGCCACTCAAAAACCACTGGCTTAAAATGCTGAACACAAAGATATCGATTAAAATTATTCCGTAACTGCAAAATGCAGCCCACGCTCGGGACATTTCACGCAACTTTATCCGGCTCATGCACAACAATCCGGCACAGGTCAGCATCACCCACTCCGAAAATAACGACGTAAATGCAAGATTGCTCCAGTCGAATGGGTATAACGGTCCACTTGCTAATACCAAAACAATAGCAAGCAGCTCCGCAACCAGAATGAGGATAAAAACAGATTGGATCTCACAGAGGTCTGGCAGAAAAAAATCGTCGTGCTCATCTTTTTCATTGATGCCTAGCCTAGATGCCATATTCAAGTACCGTGTCTATATCGAGTAGATTAGCCAGTTAAATACTCAGCAAATATCCAGTTAAGCATTTAGTTAAGCGGCGAATTAAATGCCCCCGTCCCTGGAGCCTACCCTTTTAAAGCGAGCGCAGTCTGTGCGCAAGGTTTTAAAATTTCCAGTTACACTATGCGTCAGTTCAATAGCCCCGGTTCTACTCGTAACGAAGTCCCGCGTCGTCGGGATCTTCTAGAGAAAGCCCCTTGGTCGATTCCTCCAACAATTCAGACTGATTTTCCCGCCCTAACTTAATCATCAAACGTAAATCGTTAGGCGAATCAGCGTGGGCTAACGCGTCTTCGTAGGTAATCTCTCCCGCACTGTAAAGATCAAACAAAGCCTGATCAAAAGTCTGCATTCCCAGCTCTCGGGATTTCGCCATAAGCTCTTTAAGGGCATGTACTTCCCCTTTACGCACCAAGTCTGCCAGTAGAGGCGTATTCAGCATCACCTCGATCACTGCTCGACGACCTTTGCCGTCTGGCGTAGGGATTAATTGTTGAGCCACGATGGCTTTTAAATTCAGAGACAAATCCATCCATAATTGACCGTGCCGATCGGCCGGAAAAAAGTGAACAATACGATCCAAGGCTTGGTTTGCATTGTTGGCATGCAGTGTTGCCAATACTAAATGGCCTGTCTCCGCAAACGCCACCGCGTGATCCATTGCTTCTCGGGTACGAACCTCACCAATCATGATGACGTCAGGCGCTTGCCGTAAGGTATTTTTCAAAGCGATTTCGAAGGATTCCGTATCAATCCCCACTTCACGTTGGCTCACGATACAACCCGCATGCTGATGAATGTACTCGATTGGGTCTTCGATGCAGATAATATGCCCTTGGCTATTACGATTTCGATGACCGATCATAGACGCTAGCGAGGTAGATTTACCGGTTCCTGTAGCGCCTACGAAAAATACGATGCCGCGCTTCGCCATGGCTAAATCTTTAATCACTTCAGGCAAACCAAGGTCTTCTATTAGCGGAATATTGACTTCAATACGCCGCAACACCATGGCCACAAGATTGCGCTGATAAAAAGAACTGACTCGAAAACGACCAATACCCCGGGCACTAATCGCAAAATTACATTCACGACTTTCTGCAAATTCTCGTCGCTGAGATTCGCTCATCACCCCAAAAACAATTTCTCGGGTTTTCTCTGGGCTAAGAGGCGATTTCGTTACCGGTATCACTTTGCCATGCACTTTAATACTGGGAGCGACGCCGGCAGTAATAAACAAATCCGATGCACCTTTTTGCACCATGATTTTTAAAAGATTTTCGAACTCCATGGATTAAATCACTCTGCTTGTTCAATCAATTGGTTACGCCGCAGCGAGTGGTATGCCTTGAATCCAGATACAATTTAAAATCCCATTGCATTCGTGGACCGCGAGCATTAAAAATTTTCTGGTAATTTAGCTTTTTCTCGCGCCACTTCTCGAGAAATAGTGCCGGCACTCACCATGCTGGCTAAACATTGATCCAGAGTCTGCATGCCTAAATTGGCCCCGGTCTGAATCGCTGAATACATCTGCGCCACTTTGTCTTCACGAATCAAATTTCGAATCGCCGGAGTCCCCATCATAATTTCATGGGCCGCCACTCGACCACCGCCATTTTTCTTCAGCAGCGATTGAGAAATAACCGCCTGCAACGACTCCGAGAGCATGGAGCGCACCATGGATTTTTCCGCTGCGGGAAATACATCCACCACCCGGTCAATCGTTTTCGCAGCCGAAGTAGTATGCAAAGTTCCAAAGACTAAATGCCCTGTTTCCGCGGCGGTTAAAGCCAATCGAATGGTTTCCAAATCCCGCATTTCCCCCACCAGAATAATATCCGGATCTTCCCGAAGCGCCGAACGCAGCGCTTCAGCAAAGCCTAAAGTATCTCGATGCACTTCGCGCTGGTTCACCAAACATTTCTTGCTCTCATGAACAAATTCAATCGGATCTTCAATGGTTAAAATATGCTCGTAGCGGTTGTCGTTGATGTAATCGACCATGGCCGCCAAGGTAGTACTCTTCCCTGAACCGGTGGGGCCAGTCACCAGAACAATGCCTCGAGGGGTTTCAGAAATGGAGCGAAAAACCTGACCCATGCCAAGGTCTTCCATGGTCAATACTTTCGAGGGGATGGTCCGAAAAACCGCCGCCGCGCCACGATTTTGATTAAACGCGTTGACCCGAAATCGAGCAATCCCGGGCACTTCAAACGAGAAATCGGTTTCAAAGAATTCTTCAAAATCCTTACGTTGTTTGTCGTTCATGATGTCATAAATAAGGCCATGGACCTGCTTGTGATCCATGGGTGGCAAATTTATACGCCGCACATCCCCATCGACTCGAATCATCGGTGGCAATCCGGCAGAAATATGTAAATCCGAAGCGCCATTTTTAGCACTAAACGCAAGTAATTCCGTTATATCCATTATTCCCCTCGTTCCTCAATGCATCGGCCCCGCGATGGTTTTCCACCGAGAAGATCCGATCTACTTGTCTCTCTCACTAACTGTCTTTCTGACTATGTTTCTAACTATCTCTCTAACTATCCAACTAATTAACTGCCTTACTCACCGATGCGCGGCCTATTGTGCTCACCGTACCCACAATCACGGAAAATAAAACCAGTGCTTCTATTAAAAGTTTAGCCCGCTTCTACCGCCATGCATTGCCTTTCATAATCACTCAATGGAGCCACATTTAACCCCCGTGCAAGGGGGTTAAAAATGCAGCGCAAATACATTCATCTAGGCTTACCAATCTCAGGGAATATTTCGGAACCCAATTTTTAATACAAGACTTAAGAACACCCACTTAGAGCGGCGATTGCTCAATAAAAAAAGCCAAGCCCCTCGAATATAAATTTATCGATTGAATAGAATCACTTAAGCGCTTAAATTATGGGTTAATTTCCTCTATAAGTTATCAACTATGTCTCACATAGCAAGCCAAATTTCCGCACTCCGTGAACGCGTAGACAGATCCTTGGCTCACGCCAATCGTCCTACTGAAAGTTTGCAAATTCTAGCGGTAAGCAAAACCCGCCCCGCCGCAGCCATTGAGTCGGCCTATGAAGCAGGATTCCACCACTTTGGCGAAAACTACCTTCAGGAAGCACTGCTTAAAATTGAACAACTGCGGCATCTCGCGTTGCAATGGCATTACATCGGCACCTTGCAATCCAATAAAACCAGCTCAGTAGCGCAACACTTCCATTGGCTGCACACCTTGGATCGAGTCAAAATTGCCAACCGCCTAAGCCAACAACGTCCGTCTAATATGCCGCCGCTTAACGTCTGCATCCAGATTAATATCGATAACGAACCTCAGAAAGGAGGCATCAGCCTGGCGCAATTAAACCCGCTAGCGGAAGCCGTTGAGGCACTGCCAAACCTATCGTTAAGAGGCTTAATGGCCATTCCTAGTAAAGATTCAAGCCCCCAACAAAGGCGTGATTCCTTTGCCAAGATGGCCGAGACTTTGGATACATTAAAGGGTACTATCCCCCAACTTGATACCCTTTCTATGGGAATGTCTGCAGACCTCGAACTTGCAATTGAACACAAAGCCACCATTATTCGTATTGGCACTGCGATATTTGGTCCTAGGACAGCAAAATAAACCCACATTCGTCAACTAAGCCTTTGCTACGAATGCGTGTGATCGCAACGGCCCCTAAATACCGCCGACCCAAGGTTTCAAAGAGTCTTCAATAATGCAATTACAATTGCCGAATCAACATTGATCGAACACTACTTTTTTACGCAAGCTGATTTGCACCGTTAAGATGACAGCATTAACTTTATCTCACTTAGAGTACCCAACTAAGTGAATCTAACTAAAATCATCTAATTAAGAAGTCCTAATTAAGATTGTCCAACTAAAATTCTCCAACTAAGAAACCTCGATTTTATGGATACCAATTTAAAGATTGCCTTTATCGGCGCCGGCAACATGGCCACTAGTCTTGCTGGCGGACTCATTGCCAAAGGACTGCCTTCTCACCAGATCACCCTCAGCGACCCTGACCAGGAGCGGCTGAATAAATTGCGCAATGAGTACGGCGTACTCGGCAGCAGGCAAAATATCGAATGCATCAAGGGCGCTCACGTCATCATTTTAGCGGTCAAGCCGCAAATTATGGACACCGTTCTCAGTGAAATTGCAGACACCGTAAAACAAACTCAGGCGTTGGTTATTTCCATTGCGGCAGGCATAACACTGACTAAACTTAGTCAAGGCTTAGGCCCCGATGCAGCATTGGTTCGATGCATGCCCAACACTCCAGCACTGGTTCAATGCGGTGCCACAGGTTTAATTTCAAATTCAGCGGTCACCCCGGGACAAAAGGACATCGCGCAATCCATTCTTGAATCGGTGGGCATCGCATTATGGATGGAACAAGAACAACAATTGGACGCAGTCACCGCGGTCTCTGGCAGTGGCCCGGCTTATTTCTTTTTGGTAATGGAATCGATGATCCAAGCAGGAATAGAAATGGGGCTCTCGCAACAACAGTCTCAACAATTAACGTTGCAGACTGCATTGGGAGCAGCCACAATGGCAATGAATAGCGACGTTGATCCGAAGGAATTACGTCAGCGGGTCACCTCTCCCGGAGGCACCACAGAAAAAGCTGTAAATTATTTGCAGCAAGGTGAATTGCCCAAATTATTTCAAGAAGCATTGTTGGCAGCAAAAATTCGTTCGGAAGAGCTTGGGCAATAGTGGCAAGCTCAAGAAATAGTTTACAACCGGTCCTCACAATATTGTTTAGGACTCACTCTGTGCTCTATAAATAAAAGCACTAACAGCATGTATGGAGATTTTTAATGCAACAACTATCGGTTGCAGGTATTTATGTAGTACAAACCTTTTTTGGTCTTTATATGATCGCAGTAATTTTACGATTCTTACTGCAATTGGCCCGCGCTGATTTCTATAACCCGGTATCTCAATTCGTAGTCAAAATTACCAGCCCCGTGCTAAACCCTTTGCGACGCATTATTCCGGGCTTTGGCGGAATCGATATGTCGTCGATTGTATTACTGCTTACCCTGCAGGTGGCTCAGCTGGCCATTTTAATTTTGCTGATGGGCTACCCGCTTCCCGGCGTTGTGGATTTATTGACTTGGAGCGTGGTGGGGATATTCGGCCTAATACTCAACTTCTATTTTTTCGTGATTCTTATCCAAATTATTTTAAGCTGGGTCGCGCCTCATAATCACAGCCCGGTGGTAGGCCTTCTTTATCAAATCAGCGAGCCACTCATGGGGCCCGCTCGACGTATATTGCCCACCATGGGCGGCATCGATTTCTCCCCCATGGTAGTGATTATGGGCATACAGTTGGTCAAAATATTAGTACTGCAGTCGTTAGTGCAAGCATTGGGGGTCCCCCACCAACTGTTGTTTGGCCTGTAACACCTTTCCGGTTCATGAGCGATTTTTTCTCTTGGGATGGCGATGATTTAATTATCAATTGCCACATCCAGGCGAACGCTAAAAATACTGCTATTGTCGGTTTACACGGTCACTCCCTTAAGATCCGCATCGCCGCCTTGCCCTCTGGGGGCAAAGCGAATCTTGCATTAACGGCTTACCTTGCCGCTCAATTTGGGGTTCGAAAAAATGAAGTGGCGCTTTTATCCGGTCACACCAATAAGAACAAACGCGTTAAGATTTATCACCCCCAGAAAATCCCCGATTCATTGTCTGAATTTCTGTTCTAAACGCCTCTCCCAATCCACCTTCGAAAACAAAAATATTTTTGTTTTCTAGCTACAACCCTCATGCTATCGTCTACAATTGCTTTACTGCGACAATCGTCACAAAATAACTAAAGTGATCTGCCCTATACTCTGATGCGGAGTTCCATGACCATAGTCCACGCACCTCAGTCTGATATAAAAATGATTCCTAGCCCAATACTGACCCAAGTAGAAAGCTTTCAGCATTGGAAAAATGACATCATTAGAGACATCGCCCGCTATCGAGCCTGGCTTAGGGATAACGTCATTTACGACCAGCGAGTCGATAAAGAATTACAACTCATCCAAGCTCGATTACGAGATAAAACCCTTAGCATCGCTTTTGTAGGTGAATTTTCTCGCGGCAAATCCGAACTGATTAACGCCCTCTTGTTCCCTCAATCGGAACAACGGCTATTGCCCTCCACATTAGGACGCACCACCATGTGTCCTACCGAATTAATTTATGAGCAATGCAGTGAGCCGTATTTAAAATTATTGCCGATCGAAACCCGCCAAGAGGCCCTTCCGCTTAAACATTTAAAGCAACAAGAAGACCGCTGGCTACACATTCCTTTGGACATCAACGATAGCAAGGAATTACAGAACACGCTTTCTCACATTGGTGACACTAAAAAAATTACGGTTGAAGAGGCCGAGCTACTAGGCTTTGATTGTCAATTCCTAGAAAGCAGCTCTGACGCTCACGTTTATGTACCGACTTGGCGACACGCGCTCATTAATATCGATCATCCATTATTAAGGCAAGGCATTCGCATCCTCGATACTCCGGGCTTGAACGCTTTGGGCTGCGAACCCGATTTAACCTTTAATTTACTCCCGGACTGCCAAGCAATTGTTTTCCTGCTGAACGTCGACAGTGGCGTTACCGCAACAGACATGCAAATTTGGCGCGACCATATCGGTCAATTACAAGACCGCAGCGCCACCAATTTATTTGCGATCCTCAATAAAATAGATCTTTTATGGGACGACTTTGCCGATGATGAGGAGATCAAACAATCCGTCAAAAAAATGAAAACCCTCACCGCGCAGCAATTAAATTTAGAGGAAAGCGCAATCTTTACGCTGTCGGCAAAACAAGGATTGCATGCGCGTATCAAAGGTGACGAAGACTTGCTTAAAAAGAGCAACATTGCTCAATTCGAAACGTTAATGTTTGAAAGCTTAATCGATAAAAAAGAACAGAGCCTTCGAAAAAACGCCATTGAAAAAACCATCTTTTTGTTGGGCAACACCAAAGCCACTCTACAGGCTCAGCTTAAACAACTTGAAGCTGACAATAGAAGTGTGATTGCAATGCTTAATCAAGGTCACGGCGAAATGAAGTCAATCGCCCAACAAGCAAAGCGGGACCAAGTAGTTTACCAAAACCAAATCATTGCACTGAAAGCCAGTAAACAAGCGATTGCCAAACAAGTGAATACACTCCTGCTTTCGGTGAATCAGGATCATTTTTCAACCTATCTCGAGACCACTCGAACCAACTTTAAAGAAAGCTGGTCGTCCATTGGCATTCGCGAATCCATCGCGCACTTTTTCACCTGCTTAGAAAGTGATTTTACTCATCTCGAAATTGAAACTAATACCACCATTAAAATCGTCTGGTCTATTTACGACAAGGTTTTAGCGAATAGCAAATTGACTCACAATGCTAACGACGATAATCATCCCGATAACACCGACAGCAACATTGATAAAAATATTGACAGGAACATTGATAGGAACATTGATAGGAACATTGGCAACACCATTGATAGCAACATCGATAACGACATTAATAACAACTGGGACAGTCATAGCAGCGAACAAGAGCATGATCTTGATCTAGTCCAACCCACCGAATTCAGAATATTTGAATTTAACCACTCATTGGCAGGGCTAAAAACAAAAGCCACTCAATACCAAAAAAGCTTTCGTTCACTGTTATCAGGGCAACGCAAATCTACCCATCACTTTTTTAATTCGGTCGCTGCCGAAGCGCAACAGATACACCAAGCCGCCCACGTTGAAGCCAAAGCATGGGCCGATGGATTACTAATCCCTCTAATTCAACATGCCACGTCACGCAAACTATTATTGGACCAAAAGGTGAAGGTGTTTAAAGCATTGGCCGAAACCAATAAAAGCCAACGCCAAAAACAACAGGAACTGGTGCAGTTTCAAGCCTCTATCCAACTCCAATTTGAAGACATCAACCTGATGATCCAATCGGTCTCCCAAAAGCGTCCACAACAAAGCTTTTACGAATCCCTCAAGCTGAAAAGCACTCCCATAAGCTCTGAGCCTCAAGTTTATTAAGGCAAGGCATCCTCACCGCTCCCGCCTTATCGCGATCTAGAAGCTATCACATCAAACGTCCCCTCAAACGTCACCTTTAATCGTACCTTCAAACCACACCGTCATACCGCACCTGCAAGTTGGGGATTTAATCTCTAGGCTAGATCCACAGACCAGCGGCAACGTATGGGCCCTCGGAGTTTTAGGTCGTTCAAAGCCGCAATCTAGGGTAAACTAGAACACTTTCCGTACTGGCCCCAAAGTAGTTTTAAGTCGGTCATTTGTATACGTTTAATCTATTCCTATAAACAGTCTTTTACATCAGTCTCCCTAAACGGTCACCCTAAATATGCCCAACGAAATTCCTCAGAACTCCGTGGGCCTGGTGGAGCCTAAGACAACCCACTTCAGTCAAGCCATCGAACTAAGCTGCAATCGGCGCTTGGAAAGCTATGACATTGTCTATGAAACCTACGGCGAACTTAATTCAACTCGCTCCAACGCCATTCTTATCTGCCATGCCCTCAGCGGAGACCATCACGCTGCCGGCTATCACAGCATGGACGATAAAAAGCCCGGCTGGTGGGACAATTGCATCGGGCCAGGCAAAGCCATCGACACTAGTATTTTTTTTGTGGTTTGCCTGAATAACTTGGGGGGCTGTCACGGCAGCACTGGCCCAGCCTCAATCGATCTGGAAAGCGGACAAAATTACGGCGCAGATTTCCCTTTAGTGACCGTACGAGACTGGGTTCTAAGCCAACATCGGCTTATGGAAGTCTTAGAGATCGAGCAATGGGCGGCGGTCATCGGAGGCAGTTTAGGAGGAATGCAAGCATTGCAATGGTCAGTGGACTT
>NVTH01000064.1 GCA_002401525.1 Moraxellaceae bacterium
GGTAGTAGACGATAACCCCGCCTGCCGTCATGTCTTAGAACAACAAGCGGGCGGCTGGGGCATGCAAGTCGCCAGCGCCACCAACGGTAAAGAAGCGTTAGCCCTGGCTCGAACACAAGCAAACCTTGAAGAACCCTTTGATATCGTCGTACTCGACCATAATATGCCGGGCATGAGCGGACTGAAATTAGCCGCTAAAATCAAAGATGACCCCATCATTAAAAACAACGTCATCTGCATTATGTTAACGGGCCTCAGCATTGCCCCCACATTGAGCATGGCAAGGGAAGCGGGCATTCGCAGGGTATTAACGAAACCTGTCACCGGCAAAGTACTCAAAACCACCCTCGCCTCGGAACTGGACCAAGCCGCTAAAGACAATGAACAAAAACAAAACTTCCTTCAGAAGGCCTCGCAAATCGAAGGGACTCTGAGCATCCTAGTTGCAGAAGACCACCACCTAAGCCAAAAAGTCATTAAGGGCATGCTTTCAAAAATGGGCGTCGAAGTATTCACCGTAGACAATGGCCTCCAAGCGGTGCAAGAAGCAAAATCTAGACGCTACGACATTGTTCTAATGGATTGCGACATGCCCGAATTAGACGGCTTTAAAGCGACCCAAGAAATTCGCAAATGGGAACGCAAAGAGGGCCTCTCCGAAATACCCATCATCGCTTTAACAGCGCATATATTGGACGAGCATCGCAAGAAAGGCCGGGACTGCGGTATGAATGCCCACCTCTCCAAACCAGTTATTTTATCGGAGTTACACGAAACAATAATTCATTGGGCAGCCCAAACCCGCAAACCCAAGCTGAGCCTTGTAGACAAACGAAACCTCAAAGGCCAGAAAAGCCTGATAGAGTAGCGCGATGAGTAAACTAATTGACTCCACAGAATAAATAATCGTATCGCTGTAAAAACAATAACGATATTATTTAGCCCGTTTAATTCCCATTACCGTTTTAAACCCCATCAATAGAATGCTAAAAATACCTCAGAGGGAGTCATCACGTGAGCTGCTTTTTTTGTAAAATTGCCAACAATGAAATGCAAACCGACATCGTTTATGAAGATGAACAAGTCATCGCCTTTCGAGACATTAATCCTCAGGCACCGAAGCACCTATTAATCATTCCTCGCAAACACATCGCTACGCTGAATGACGCAGAACAAGAGGATCAAGCATTGCTTGGACATATAATGCTCACGGCGCAAAAAATTGCCGAACTGGAAGGCGACTTAGAAGACGGTTATCGAGTGGTGATGAATTGCAACCGCAATGGCGGTCAAAGCGTCTACCATATCCACCTTCATTACTTAGGTGGACGACAAATGGGCTGGCCTCCAGGTTAGCAAGCGGAACGGGGCGGACCCGATTGGACTACACTCAAATCCAACACTTGCCCTGTTCAATGCCAGGCCTCGAACAGGAATGGTCAACCGATAATCAATCCTTAGATAACAGATCAACGAGTAGGTAGGAATAAAAGGTGGGGAAACGACAATTTAGTTTAACCGACCGGCTGATTAGCCAAGTCGATTCAGCAATGCGAACACTCACTACTGGCGCATCTAAAGCCGGCCGGGCTTCACCTGCCGACAAGGTCCAAGAGGGCATCCGTAATGAAAAGGAAGCCAAACACAGCGCAGGCCTAATGCGTATCAATCATACCGGGGAGGTTTGCGCGCAAGCGCTCTATCAAGGCCAGGCCCTAACCGCCAAACTTGCGGAAATTCGTGACTCCATGGAACACGCCGCCCAGGAAGAAGTAGATCACCTCGCCTGGTGTGAAAGCCGACTCAAGCAACTGGAAAGCCAACCGAGCTACCTTACCCCTTTATTCTACGGCCTGTCCTTTGCCATTGGGGCCGCCGCAGGCATTGCTGGCGATAAATGGAGTCTTGGATTTGTAGCCGAAACCGAGCATCAAGTGTGTGATCATCTCGACCGACACCTCCAAGAGTTGCCGGAGAGCGACGACAAAAGCCGCGCTATTCTCTATGAAATGTGGAAGGACGAGGCTCGCCATGCCACCACGGCCATCGAAGCTGGCGCCGAAGCCTTACCTAAGTCGGTGCGCCGAATCATGGCGCTCACCTCAAAAGTAATGACCGCCACTACTTACCGCTTCTAACTTATCATTTGAAATCGTGATTGAATGCGTGAGAGCGGCACCGCAGGTTTTTCTTCAAGTCGCTGTAATGAGTCCAGTTAGGCTGAACTGAAATTAAACGCGCTGCTCATTTATTGTTATGGGCAAGTCCATTTTCGAAATTTCTTCCGTAGAAAATTTCAAGCATCTCACGATGCAGTCGACCTCGAATGTCTTCAAGCTCACTTTCGCTAAGCTCTTCTTCATTCGCCCCAAATAAATAGTTCGATAGCTCAAAATCGTTGACCAGCATTTTGCTATGGAAAATATTTTCCTGATAAACATTCACGTCAACAATTTGATACGCCGTTTTAGTATCTTCGGAGAGGTAATTCTGGATGGAGTTTATTTCATGGTCGATGTATAACTTGCCACCCTCCTCATCCCGCGTAAACCCCCTCACTCGGTAATCCAAGGTGACAATATCTGAATCAAAACAGTGGATTAAATAGTTCAGCGCGCGCAGCGGGGAAATCAATCCACAGGTAGAGACTTCAATATCAATACGGAACGTACTAATGCCATCGTCAGGATGACTCTCGGGATAGGTGTGAACCGCCAAATGACTTTTATCCAAATGAGCCAACACTACATCGGGCAACGGCCCCGGCACCTCAAGAGTACTGGACTGACTTGACGACTGAACCCCGTCCTCAATCAACATCGTCACGCTAGCCCCTTGGGGCTCATAATCTTGACGGGCCACATTGAGAATTTTAGCGCCAATTAAATCGGTGACGTTCTCCATCAATGAGGTTAACCGCTCTGCGTTGTAAACCTCATCAATGTATTGGAGATACTCTTTTTTATGCTGCGCTGTTTTCGCAAAACAAATGTCATAACAATTAATACTCAAAGACTTGGTTAAATTGTTAAAACCGTGCAGCTTAATTTTCGACACAGATATTCCCACTCATAATCCCACCTACAGTCCCACTAGTAATCCCACCTACAAGGCCACTTACAAACGCGGACAGACACAATCTATTTCTCAAGCTTTCTTACCTAGCGATTTAGTCCCTAATGAGATAGGTGGGTGAAAAATCATCTGCACTACCGTGCCATCAGGATCAAAACAATAAAAGCTTCGCGCGCCATCGCGATGAGTACGGGGCTCAGTGCGCATACGCACCTGGTTTTCTTGCAGAAAAAGAAACCAACAATCAACGTCATCGAGCAAATCTAGAATAAAGCCAATGTGGTCCAGTTTAGCCCAATCAGTGGATACTTTACTGGCCCGATGCAGCGCCAAATTATCGTTGCCGGAACTTAAATAAACACTATCGTCATCGGGGCGCCATTCCACCGACATGCCGAGAAGCTCAGTATAAAACTGCTCGCAAGCCTCAAACTCCTTAACAAACAAAGCCACATGCCGCAGCCCAGAGGTTTTATTAGGGCGATCCATGGTCTTATTCTGCCTCGATCACTTCATAGCTATGAGTGATATCGACGCCCGCCTTCGCAAGCATAATAGACGCCGAACAGTATTTTTCAGCCGACAACTCAACCGCGCGTTTGACCTTATTATCCCCAAGCTTTTTGCCCGTAACTTTGAAATGAAAATGAATTTTTGTGAACACCGCAGGCACTTCGTCGGATCTTTCAGCCTCGATTTCTGCGACACAATCCGCCACTTTCTGTCTCGACTTCCGCAAAATGTGAACCACATCAAAGGTGGCACACCCACCCATTCCCATTAACAGGGTTTCCATTGGACGAGGTCCCATGTTTCTGCCACCATGATCTTCTGGACCATCCATGACAATGCTATGACCGCTACCGGATTCTCCGAGGAACATAGCGTCTTGGACCCATTTGATACGAGCTTTCACTGGTAGTTTTCCTCTCTATAGGCAAAAATTGGTGTAGCCTACCATAATAAGACTTAAGAGGAATTATCTCGTAACAAGGCGTAGTTATCTCGTAATTTTCTATGCCTTGGTTTACGATATCCAAGAAAGAGTATTAAAATAAAAGCTGTGTTAACTCATTACAACACAAACCATTTTTGGCATGAAGCCACTGCTAGCTTAGATAAGAGTTTCCCATGGTAATTAGACAGAATAAACCGATTCCAAATATTGAAAGTTTCCTCTCTCAGTGTCATCGACGGAAATACCCCTCTAAAAGCACTTTGCTTTATGCCGGCGACGACTCCGATGCGCTGTATTACATTATTAAAGGATCAGTCACCGTTTTAATAGAGGATGATGATGGCCGAGAAATGATTATGGCCTATCTGAACGCGGGGGATTTCTTCGGCGAAATGGGTCTTTTCGAAGAAGAACTAGGACGAAGCGCCTGGATCCGGGCGAAAACAGAATGTGAAGTTGCCGAAATCAACTACGCAAAATTCCGCCAAATAGCCGATCAAGATTCTGAAATGCTTTACGCAGTAGGCGCTCAGATGGCTCGCCGTTTACGTGCAACCACGCGTAAAGTGGGGGATTTAGCCTTTGTTGACGTGACCGGCCGAGTCGCCAGAACACTGCTTGATTTAAGCACCCAACCGGACGCAATAACTCACCCGGATGGCATGCAAATCAAAATTACTCGTCAAGAAATTGGTCGAATTGTCGGCTGCTCAAGAGAGATGGTGGGCCGAGTACTTAAAACCCTCGAGGAGCAAGGTCTAGTCTCCGCAAAAGGTAAAACCATGGTGGTTTTCGGCACTCGCTAAACAGTGCCTGACGCTGCCGGTTATTGATTACCTGCTGCTTAATGCCTGTAGGCTAGCGACCACTTCAATCCGAATGATTAATTGCCTTTCATTAATCATTCGGATGAAGCGCTATCTACAAGCGCCCACCCTTTAGCGAAGTTTTAATCTTCAAAAAAAAGCGTTCGCAATTGTTGGCCAGGGTGCTCTGCGCGCATAAATGCCTCGCCTACCAAAAACCCATTGACGCCTTTACTTTGCATTTGCTGAATTTCTTTTTTCGCATGAATGCCACTTTCAGTCACCACGGTTCTTGCATCAGGGATTGCAGACAATAATTCGTAAGTGGTTTCCAACCGCGTATCAAAGGTATGCAAATCGCGATTATTAATGCCGATCAAACCTTCCGGCAATAATAAGGCTTGCTCCAACTCCTGTTGATTATGCACTTCGATTAATAAATCCATGTCGAGCTGCATCGCACAAGACGCCAGCTCTTTCATTAAAACTTCGTCCAAGGCGGCAATAATAAGCAGCACACAATCTGCACCCACGGCCCTCGATTCCACCACTTGATATGGATCGATTAAAAAATCTTTACGCAAAATAGGCAAAGTGCAGGCTTTTCGAGCCTCAATTAAATAGGCTTCATCACCTTGAAAAAAATCTTTATCCGTCAATATTGAAAGACAGCTCGCCCCTGCTTGCTGATAATCCAAAGCAATCGCCACCGGATCGAAATTTTCTCTAATCACTCCTTTGCTGGGAGAAGCCTTTTTTATTTCCGCGATCACTCCTGGCCGCCCATTGCTAATGTTCGTCTCTAACTCGCGGATAAAGCCTCGCGGAGCCGACTGCTGGCGGGCTCGATTTTCTAATTCACTCAGCGGCACAGTTTTGCTGCGCTCAAGCACTTCTTGCTCTTTTCTCGCGAGTATCTTTTTTAAAATTGTCGGGACGTCATTGCTCATATCAAATTACGCTTTTAAAAATTCAGGGCCTTAATAATGGTTAGCTTTCACACAGCTGACTATAACTTGCCAACTCCGCTATTTTTTCTTTCGCCAAACCGGAACCAATGCAATCCTGGGCTCGAATGACACCGTCTTCAAGACTGCTCTCCAAGCCCGCCGCATAAATCGCAGCACCTGCATTAAGCGCCACAATATCCGACGCCGCTTCGTGCTCCTGCGTTAACGCCGCATCAATCATCGCTAAGCTGTCTTCAACCGACGCCACCGATAATTGCTTAATATCCGCGCGAGGTAATTTAAATTGCTCAGGGCTGATGGTGTACTCGATAATCTCGCCCTCTTTTAACTCTGCGACATAAGTTTCAGCGGCAATACTAATTTCATCCAAGCCATCCGCAGAATGCACCACCAACACATGCTCGCTACCCAAGCTTTGTAACACTTCCGCAATTGGACGAACCAAACTTCTATCAAACACGCCCATCACCTGATTCGGTGCCGACGCGGGATTTGTTAAAGGGCCCAGCACATTAAAGATAGTTCGCACCCCAAGCTCTTTTCGAGCCCCCATGGCGTGCTTCATGGCACTGTGGTGTTTGGCTGCAAACATAAACCCAACCCCCACTTGCTCAATGGCTCGACCTACTTGCTCAGGACTTAAGTCCAAACTTACCCCTGCCGCCTCCAATACATCCGCACTGCCGCAACTGCTGGAAACAGAACGATTCCCATGTTTCGCCACGTGAGCCCCTGCGGCAGCAGCAACAAAAGCACTGGCAGTGGAAATATTAAACGTATTCACGCCATCGCCACCAGTGCCGCAAGTATCCACCATATGATCAACTTCGACCTGCACCGGGGTTGCGAGTTCACGCATCACTTGAGCCGCGCCGGTAATCTCTTGCACCGATTCGCCTTTCATCCTCAACCCCACTAAGAAGCCACCAATCTGAGCCTGAGTCGCCTGCCCGGTCATAATAAGCTTCATCACCTGCTGCATTTCCTGCAACGACAAATCAGTGTTAGAAATTACTTTCTGGACCGCCTGGGTCATATTCATGCTAATTCGCCTGTTTTAATTCGACTGAGATTGATATTTGGGGTTGATATTTGGGATTGATCTTTAACACTGCATTTAATTCGCAGTTTTGTTTTTAGACGGCACAAAAATCAAACTAAAAAGTTTTTCAGTAAGTCATGGCCGTACTCAGTGAGAATGGACTCAGGATGAAATTGAACCCCTTCCACATCAAGAGTTTTATGCTTGATGCCCATAATTTCATCCATGCCCCCTTCCTCATCTTCGGTCCAGGCAGTGATTACAAAATCATCCGGCAAGCTACTGCCCTCCACCACCAACGAATGATATCGGGTGGCTACGAATGGCTTTGCTAAACCCTCAAATACGCCCAGGCCATTGTGATGCACCGCAGAGGTTTTGCCGTGCATCACTTGCTTCGCTCGAATTACTTTGCCACCAAACGCTTGAGCAATGCTTTGATGCCCCAAACAAATCCCTAAAATAGGAATCTTGCCAGCAAACTGCTTAATCACCTGCAACGAAATCCCAGCTTCATTGGGAGTACACGGCCCAGGAGAAATCACAATATGAGCGGGATTTTTGGCAGTAATTTCATCCAGGCTAATGTCATCATTACGGAACACCTCAACGTCAGCCCCCAACTCACCAAGGTACTGCACCACGTTGTAGGTAAACGAATCATAATTATCAATCATTAATAACATAACGGACTCTCTGTAAACTGAGTGGAAAACCTTTCAATGCCAACGTTCTTTGACCCTAAAAACTTAGGAGGGAATTAAGCCGTTGGACGCCATTGCCACCGCACGAAAAATTGCGCGACCTTTATTTAAGGTTTCTTTCCATTCCAAACGAGGCACCGAATCCGCAACTATTCCTGCTCCGGCTTGAATATAAAGTTTACCGTCCTTAATCACGGCAGTGCGAATCGCGATCGCAGTGTCCATATCACCCTGCCAAGAGAGATACCCCACTGCGCCACCGTATACGCCGCGTTTCACCGGCTCCAGTTCATCAATAATTTCCATTGCCCGAACTTTCGGAGCACCGCTTAAAGTGCCAGCTGGAAAAGTCGCTCGCAGAACGTCGAGAGAGGTACAGCCTTCTTTTAAGTCAGCTTCCACATTGGAGACGATGTGCATCACATGAGAATACCGCTCCACCGTCATCTGCTCGCTGACTTCAACGCTGCCTATTTCAGCCACCCTACCAATATCATTGCGGCCTAAATCAATCAGCATCAAATGCTCAGCAATTTCTTTTGGATCTGCCAGCAGCTCCTTCTCCAAACGCAAATCGTCGGCTTCGTTTTTGCCGCGCTTACGAGTCCCAGCCAAGGGCCGCACCGCAATTTTTCCGTTCTCGGCCCGCGCTAATATTTCCGGAGAGGAACCCACCACATTGAAATCACCAAAATCATAGAAATAAAGATAAGGCGAGGGATTCATATAGCGCAATGCGCGGTAAAGCGACAAGGGAGACGCGTGGTAATCAATGGTCATGCGCTGAGAGAGCACTACCTGCATCACGTCTCCTGCCAATACATACTCCTTGATGTCTTCGACCGCTTGCTCGAATTCGTGCTGACCGAAATCCGAAACAAAGTCTCCATCCTTCACGTCACAAACTACTTCAACCTCTTCTTCCTGCACATAAGGCGCTTTGAGCTGATCCACCAGTTGCTGGAGCCGCAGCTGGCCGGTTTCAAAAACGTCAGGCTCAGTCACATCAAGGTGTTTAATAATTGAAATTGAACCGCGTAGATTATCAAACACCACCACTTCGTCCGATACCATTAGCAAGATATCGGGGGTTCCGATGGGATCGTGCTCAGGCATTTTTCGTAAGCGTTTCTCTACAAACCGAATCGTGTCGTAACCAAAGTAACCCACCAACCCACCGTTAAAGCGCGGCAAACCTTCAATCTCCGGCACTCGATAACGGGATTGAAACTGCTCAACAAACAGCAAAGGATCCTCGACCTCGCGCTCTTCTATCACTTCACCGTGACAGATGACTTGCACATTGTGGTCAACAATCTTCAAATAACGATGACAGGGCAAACCAATAATTGAATACCGGCCCCATTTTTCTCCGCCCTGAACAGACTCCAACAGGTAGGTGAAAGGACCATTGGCCAGTTTTTGATAGGTGCTTAGGGGGGTATCTAAATCCGCCAAGACTTCGCGGACGATAGGAATGCGATTAAAGCCTTGATCCACATAGGCTTGAAACTGTTCGACGTTCATTACAGTATCCTTAAACAAATGAAACAGAGTGCTCGGTATATACCAGCTAAAAACTAAGTCATTGAAATACTTAGACTACAATACAATTGGCATTCACCATCGCCAACGCTGGACGTAGCGCACTATCTGTCTTACCACTTGCCTACTGTAAATAAATTTCACTTGTAAATCCTATGGAAAGCTTGAGTCAAGCTCCACGTAAATCGATCTTGGACCCCATCTTCAAGTCAAAGCCCAATGCAAGGGACTTTTCGGGGGCCGACGTAGAAGGAATTCTAGCCCAAATAATTTTATAGGGACAGAGCCGTGGACAACTTTGTGCGCTCTGCGGCCCGGGCAACAATCCTAACGTTAGAGGCGTCTCAAGCCGTTCTCCACTGCTACAGGGCCGCCACAGCAATCCGATCCCCTACGTACGTGCCCATGTATAATTTATTCTTCAATCGAATCGCAACCGTTGCCGCCCCAAAAGGAAGCCCGTCATGGCTCAACAGGATGCTGTGCTCAAAAGTAAGCGGATCCACAGAAACGATATCAAACCCCGCCACGCAGCTATAGCCCTTCTTTTGCCAGCAAAACGCCATCTTTAAAATCGACGCGCTTTGAGAAGCCACTAATAAATTACCATCGGCATCCCAAGAAATATTATCCGGCCGCAGCACCTTAATTTCGTTCAATAGCTCACCGGTATGGCGGTTGATCTTTTTAACTCGATTGTTTAAGTATTCATTGAGATAAATAATACCTCCTCGGGGTGACACCTGAATGCCATTCGCATAAGCAGCGTCCGTTCCCGCCACTTTAGAAAACCCGTTGCCAGGAGACCATTCAAGTACATAACCAATCTTAGCCCCGAGCAAGCCCTGCGCAGCTTTCAACATACCCTTCACACTCACCAAATCAGAGCCTGTATGAGTGACCAAAAAACCTCCCTCTGGAAGCGCGGCTACGTCGTTCAGTACACTTCCCTCGGGTGATTCAGCACAGCCGCGCCAAACTAGCGTAACCCCCGAATCAGTCTGATTCACCTGAAAGAACTCAACCGATTCTCGCTTCGCATGATTCACCACCAGTAGCTGCAACGCACCATCACTGCGCGATGACAACCCAATCCCATGGGGATTAAAATCATTACCCTCAGGCCTGTCACAGTTTGGATCGCCCCAACGAGATTCCACCGCCACGCTGGGTTGCTGCGCAGAAATTGGAAATAAAAGTGAAATAGCATTGTTGCGAGTATCCAACAAAGACAAGCGTCCAACCCCCTGGCCTAGCTTAAATTCGCTCACGATAACCAATTCATCACCAGGAAGGCTGACCATGTCTTCCGGATTATTAAAACCGCATATTACGGACAGCCCATCTTGGCTTGCGCAATCCGCCTCCACCAATAAACTATTGCCACAACCAGGCAAAAGCAGAGTCAATATAATCAACACCAACGACGCTTTTAAACGCCCCAATAAATCATCTAGGCGTACACCATTAAACTCGCCATCAACAACAGCCTCAGTTGTTTTCATAATTCGGCCTCTATTTTTTTATGATTATTTTTAGATCTGTTTTTGTCGCGACTAACGACTTTAAAATTAATAACTAATCCCTTGCAATGAAACCGCCTGTTTCGCTTAAGGGATTTAACGCAGATTAGGACAAATTATTTTTCTTCTTATTAATCCAAACTGTACTCCAATTATTCCGCAACTTATACATCGCATCGAATGTTGCGCCACACCAACACAAATAAATCGTTAAGGGCATATTGCAGATTAATGAAGCGTATCTGGGGGCGTCGCGATCGCCTCGGCAAGCGTGGCCTCCAAATCATTGCGCACGATGGGTTTGGTTAATACCGCATTCATGCCGCAAGCCAAACATTTATCTCTATTTTCCGCCATCGCATGGGCGGTCAGCGCGACAATATTAATCGGCGCAATATTATTTTCTGTCTCTTTTTCACGAATCTTTTGGGTGCACTCGTATCCGTCCATTTCTGGCATTTCACAATCCATTAATATCACATCGTACAAAGCATCAGCACTCGACAATCGATCTTCAAAGGCCTTCAAAGCCACCACCCCATTCTCTGCCAGCTCAATGGTCGCACCGTAGTTTTCCAACAGGCGCTTAATCACCAGCWGATTGACTTTATTATCCTCAGCGATTAAAAGATGCTTGCCTTTAAGGAAGGTATTTTTCTTCGGCTTAGTGACAGATTCACTCTGCTCTGGATCAGATGCCCTACACACCATCTCGCTGGCGCGTAAAAAGGCTCTCACTGTTAACGGCCTTTCCATCACAAAGGCATTGCCGTAGCCCTTCTCTTCTAAAGTTTGAACATTAATGGGGTAACTCGGTTCGGAAAAATAAATGACGTTGATATTGTCTTTGTTAGCGTACTCCAGCACCATTTGTTTGAATTGCTCGAAGGCTGTCTCTGGATTATAGAGACTGTGAATAAAAAGCATGCATTGGCCGCTATCCTCTTTATCGACTAGTTTAAAATCTTCACTGAATTCATCGAGACTAGAAGCGAAGGAGATTTTATTTTTACTAACCCTTAATCCGTGCTTGAGAGATTCCAATAGTTGCTGATTATCACTCAGCATAAAGCCTTTGTATGTATCGGTGGAGCGGTACTCATTCTTAGACTGAGCATCAGAATTCGACTGTTTTTTAGAATTGTCCACTACTTTAGAATTGTCCACTAAGGGAATTGTAAACCAAAAATCAGAGCCTTCGCCTGGAACACTAGAAAGGCCGATTTTCCCTCCCATTAATTCCGCTAATTTTTTGCAAATTGATAACCCTAAACCAGTGCCCCCGAATTTTCTAGTGGTACTACTATCCACTTGTTCGTAGGACTTAAACAGTTTCTTCTGCCCAGCTTCATCAATCCCAATGCCTGAATCCTGAATGGAAAACAATACAAACGAATCATCGCCCTCTTCGGTCACGCTAAGATCGAGCAAGATAGAGCCTTTCGATGTAAATTTAAACGCATTACCAATTAAATTCATTAACACCTGACGAATACGGGTGGGGTCCCCCCCTATCAACTCGGGGATATCCGCACCGATATTGGCCACCAACTCCACCCTATTTTCTGAAGAACGAATTGAAAATAAGCTAATGACGTCGTCGAGCACACTGTGCATTGCAACATCGATGCACTCAATATCCATCTTACCGGATTCAATTTTTGAATAATCAAGGATATCGTTAATGATTTCCAGCAGTGCAGCACCGGAATCACCAATCACTTTAACGTAATGGGATTGCATCGGGTCAAGCTTAGTGTCTTTTAATAACTCAGCAATCCCCAAAACGCCATTCATTGGGGTGCGTATCTCATGGCTCATGTTCGCTAAGAATTGGCTTTTAGCCTGAGCGGCTGCTTCCGCCTTTTCTTTATCCATCGACAGTTGAGCATTATGTTTTTGTGCAGTGATATCCTTGATAACGCCATCCTGCCGTTTTAGATTGCCATTTTCATCGAACACCAACTTAGTACTGTAAAGAATATCGATGATATTTTTATCTTTCTTTTCAATCTGTGCTTCAAAGTCCACTACGCTACTTTGCGCACGAATTAAATCATCCATACGTTGTCGAGCTTCATCTGAAACCAGCAAATACTTTTGTAGGCTGGGGACAAAATCCTGAAGGTCTTTTAAATCGTCATACCCTAAAATATCAATCAGCGCTGGATTACAAAGCACCGGTTTGCCATCAACGTCGGTCTGAAACAGCCCTTCGACGGCATTCTCAAACAGTCCACGATATTGATCTTCAGACGATTTTACAGAATCGTACAAACTGGCATTTTCGATCGCAATGGCTCCTTGTGAGCCGATAATATCCAGCATTTGGGTTTGTTGTTGAGTAAAGGCGCATTCAATATCCTTGTGTTCAGCATAAAGAATGGCGCTGGTTTTTCCTTTATGCCGAATCGGCATGCACAAAATTGATTTAATTTTTGTACGCGAGATATAAGGGTCCGCACCGAACTGAGAATCATGCTCCGCATTATCCAATATTAGAATTTCATTGCTGGCAGCGACATTATTAATCACACTGTAAGACACAGGGGATTGATTAGTTAAAATGGAAGACTCAAATTTTTTGCTATCGAACACTGATTTACGTGCTTTTATGGTCCAATTTTTATCCATTGGCAAGAGTAAATACGTATTCTGCGCCCCAGCATTTTCCATCAAATAGTGGGTTAATTTATCAATCAGAATATCCAAGTCCATCTCACTGGACAACGCGCGATAAGTTTTTACTAGAGAAAGACTATCGAAACCAATATCTGACGTCAGCGTGGAGGTGGTCATGGTATGCTGGACAGCGGTCTGTGTTGTTGAACCCGCTGATTTACCCAACGACGAAGACTTCTCGTAATTGATATGGGTTTTAAATTCTTGTTGTAACGCGTCGACTTTTCCCTTGCTGCCCCAGGCGTGATAGGAATGAATCGCTCTACGGATATAGAATTGTGCAGCGCGAGAATTGCCAATCTCCAGGTAAAACCGAGCCGTGCACTCCTCCGCAATCGCCTGCTCGAATGCTATTTTACTTTTACTTGCTAAATCAATGGCTTTTTCATAATGAGGAACCGCCTCAACAGACCGACCTGTAACTCTCAAATATTCTGCTTCAAGTAAATGGTATTTATGCAGAAAGGTTTCCGTGCAATGATCACTGTAGCCTTTTAATTTATGTTTGTACCACCGAATAGTCATCAGCGCCAGCTTCTGTTGACTGAAAGTCAACGATGGAAAAAGAAGCGTATAGGATAACGAGCAAAAGAAGTAAGCGCTGGGAATGACCGGTAACGACAGCGCGGCATTTTTATGTTTCGCTACCTTTCGACAAAGATGCCACATCTCCTCCTGCTCTCGATAAATATAAGCGCCTATCAACTTAAAATAATAAACACAACAAACTACGGCCTCATCTCCGCCATTTTCGTACGCTTGGATCGATTTTTTTTCATCCATGTATTCGCCAACCAATCTACCCACCGTGTCCACAGGATGGGTTAAATTGTGGACCAATTGACGAAGAATGATCAGCTGAGCCGCATTCAAAGTTTGGTTGTATTCCAACACGATAGCAAACGAAGCCTCTAGCTCTCTAACGACTTGTTCGAGACAATGCCCACTGTAAAAACTTAAAAAAGTAGCGATCAAGTGGTTAGTCGTAGCGCTTTCCAAGGCCCCGGCTTCTAAGGCTAGGTTATAGGCGTCTAGACAAGGTTCRATGCCRTTTTYRRTGGGCTCTTTCCARTGTTGCACWGTAAAACAATARGCCGTKGTKGCMARRGACATGGCACTTTTWGCATTATACTTTTTRGCYAYTYKAATACTTATATTTGCATACTCATGACCCTCATCGAACTTTTCAAATACACCGCAAAGTACTACCGCATAGACTGAATAGGCATAGGAGGATTCAGCGCAATTACCGTGTTTAATCGCTAAATGAATCGCCCTCAAGCCAAGGATTAGAAACAGGTATTGATTCGCCAAAAAAGCCGCGTTGGAAATATTTGAAATTATTTTTTGTGCGCAAACTACGGTGGGATCAGTCAGTGTTGGAAGATCGTAGAAATCAGCCGCTTGACGTCGACCTATTAATATTTTTAACTTAATAAATTCTTTAATAATGTGTAAAGGATTGGGGTTGGAGGGCACCTTAACGCCCAAAACAGCCAGTGTTTTTACACCCAACGCCACGCATTTTGCGGGCTCATGAAGAGAGCTCAGCGCTTGAATTAATATTAATCGAACCTCAAGTGTATCTGCAATAGAGCGCGACCTATCAATCACCAAATCGGCCGTTTTATGCATTAAATCATGCTGATTATTGAGATACGAAATCTCCGCCAATTCCGAATGCATCGCTAACTGAAGCGCATAACTGTCATCGCCCCATTCTTCCGGCAACAAGGCCAAGCCGTGATTAATATAACTCAAAGCGGTCTTATATGAGGTGCTGTTTTTAGCTTTTTGAGCGGCCTTTAAATTCAATCCAGCCACCAGAATATTATTTTCAGCACTGGCAGYAAAATAGACATTAAAATTAGCGGCAATTTCAAATATACGATCTTCTAATTCACGATCGTCTTCATTATAAAAATACCACGCTAATTTTTCGTGAATGGAATTTTTCGTATCTTCGTCAAGCAAGGTATAGGATGATTGCTGAATTCTATCGTGAGCAAAACGGTATTCTATTTTAATATTGTTGTGCAGTATTTCCTTAATTTCTTCATCCGATAGCTCCATAATTCGAAGATTAGTGTCCGTAGGCACCAGAAACCCTTCGATAGTTGCACCCCGTAGCTTACTGGCTGTATTGGAAAGGCTTTCACCGAGAATATACGTTAATGCAGAGATCTCGAAACGATTGCCAATACACGCCGCCACCGAGAGAATGTATTGCGTGGCATCTGGCAATAAGGTAATCCGTTGGGTTAGGAATTCCACTACATTGTCAGTAAATTTAGCTTGCCTTATCTTTTCAATGTCCCAGGTCCAACACCCTCGGTCAGTACTAAAATTAATATAATGATCGTTATAAAGCGACTTTAATAACTCTTCATTAAAAAAGGGATTTCCGTTGGTCTTGCTAGACACCAGCTCGGCTAACTCACGTACCTTTTCAACCGGATGATAARGCGCATCCGCTAATTGCTGACTGATGTCTTCGAGCGTTAGTTTGGTCAGCGTAATCTGATTTAAGACAATCTCGTCTTCATTCACATTATCAAGCAATATCTGAAATGGATGCGTGGCGCTTACTTCGTTGTCACGATAAGCCCCTATTAGAAATAGATATTTAATTTCTTTACTCTGCAACAGTATTTTAAGCACCCCCAATGACGCCGCATCTGCCCACTGCAAATCGTCCAAAAATATAACCAACGGATGTTCTTTTTCGCAGAATACTTTAATGAATCGTTTGAATGCTATTTTAAACCGGTTTTGCGCTTCCACCGGAGGCAGACTGTCCAAAGGGGGTTGCTCCCCTACAATTAGTTCCAAATCTGGAATGACATCGGTGACTACGTTGACCCCTGATCCAACGCCCTCAATAATTTTTTGTTTCCAGGCTTGTACTTTTGCATCACCTTCTGAGATTAGATATTTGATCAACATCGAAAAAGCAATCGTTATCGCATAGAAAGGTTTTTCTTTTTGGTATTGATCGTATTTCCCACTGATAAAGTAGCCTCTTTTTTTGGTCAAGGGTTTGTAAATTTCTCGGACCAACGCGGTCTTACCTATTCCCGAATACCCCGCAATAAAAGACGCTTCTCGCTCGCCTTGAGTAACACGATCAAAACTACTCAAGACACTTTCTACTTCGGCAGATCGCCCGTAAAGATTTTGAGGGACATGAAATCGGTCCGGGGTATCATGCTGCGCGATTTTAAAATTTGGGATATCGTGGTGCTGATTGTATAAATCAAGGCACGTTTCTAGGTCGGCTTTAATTCCCCAACTGCCTTGATAGCGATCATCCGCCGATTTAGAAATCAGCTTAGCGACAATTTCAGACAATGGAACAGGAACGGCCGAATTTAGCTCGTTCAGCCGTGGCGCGGATTGCGCGATATGCCCGTGAATTACCTCAAGAGGATCATCGGAT
>NVTH01000065.1 GCA_002401525.1 Moraxellaceae bacterium
ATCTTGCGTCGGAATAGATGTTCAACATAAATCGGAATGGGTGTTCACGTTAATTCGGAATAGGTGTTCATCTTGCTCCGGAATATGCACCCACCCCCTTTTCTTTTCAGTTTTCATCGCCATAATTTGCTTTGAGCAACAAGACTTCCTGCTTATCATTTAGTATGACGGCATGACTACTTAAACGGAATTTATCTTCAAATGTCATTGCGATCTCTAATTACATAACGTCGTGTTGAGACGCGCGTCTTTTGCGTCGTTTTCTAATACCTTGTTATGTCTAATCAGCAGCGCTACAATGTGTATATTAGAAATAATACTACACATAGGTGCAGCATGCGAACGAATATAGTGATTGATGATAAATTGATGGACCAAGCTCTGAAAGCATCGGGGTTATCTACGAAAAAAGATGTTGTAGAACAAGCTCTTAAGCTATTGGTTCGCCGCAATAAACAACAATCTATACGCAGCCTTAGAGGCAACGTTCAGTGGGAGGGAGACCTAGACGAAATGAGGGGCAACGAGTGATTATTGCAGACACTAGCGTCTGGATTGACTACTTAAACGGCCGTATCACCCCTCAAACGGACTTACTCGATGATACCCTCGTTGAAGGCACACTGGCTATCGGAGATATAATATTGCTAGAGATATTGCAAGGAATCCGTGATGACCAACAATACAAGAAGGTAAAAACAAAACTCTCGCTACTCGAACAACATAATATGCTCTCAACTCCGATTGTTTTTAAATGCGTAAACAACTACCGATCACTCCGAAAGAAGGGCATTACCATTCGCAAAACAAATGACGTGATAATCGCTTCTTTTTGTATTGATCAAAAAATCCAATTACTTTACGTCGACCGAGACTTTAAGCCTTTCTGCGAGCACTTAGGATTAAGGTCGGCTTACATCGAAACATAACGAGACTGTAGAAAAACCCGCTTTGCCAACCCCAATACCATTCGAGATTTTCATACCGTATTTTTTATCCAGCGTAATAATTCTTTTTATAATACCCTTTAGTRACAGGSTATTCKCTAYATTCCTAGTCAAYTTAGCTTCTAACTCCAGCTAATTGGCCATACTCCTGTAATTTCTCGATATTATGCACCATACAGTACATTAACCATTGTGCGTTGACCTTTGTTTTACCTCTCAAACTAAAGCGATTGAGTCGTTTATTGGTATTGATGTTACCAAACACCGGTTCTACTATCCCTAATCGTTGGCTGTAGATGTGTCGCCCTCCACTGCTATCGATTTTTTCTTTCATTTGAACGATTAGATCCGGTGATTTGCTTTTGATCTCCYCYTGYCTCATRGAGACTTGCCGCCCGCTTTCTTTGGGCGGTTTRCGCATGCATTTATTTTGCAACGGACAGGCTCTRCAATCTCTTAAGTAACCTTGAAAATTTATRTAGTKAAAACCMCCAATTATTCGCGCTCCACTTTTCCACATYTTCTTGTTCGCTGGGCAGTRGCATGTATTATTTTCAGCATCAAAATCGAAGTCTTCAGGRCTGTAATGTTTCTTTAACTTTTCCTTSGGYTTAAATCGCWSGTACTCTTTAAATCGTGGATCTCTCTTTCTAAAATTTCCATCTGCAAYGTATGCGTCGATATWTTCCCCTTTRCAATATTTTAAATTGTCCCGACTATGAAAGCCYGCATCAACGGTAAGCTTTGCTTGGTCAGTGTATTTCGTTCCCAAATTTTCTTGGGTTTGTTCTACTAGCGGTTTAAGCAGGTTGTTTTCTGGGCCCTGGCCAAATGCCTCTGCCGCGATAACCACTTGATTTTTGCTATCTACCGCTGCGACCCCATTGTATCCCTGTAAGACACCGTGGGAGGTTTTCATTTTGGCGCTTTCGTTGTCGGTTATATTGCTTTTTACGGGCTTTCCTTTAACGCCAGTCCTTTCGGTATTGGTCTTGCAGAATTGTTTTATTTTTTTGGACGCCTTCCTGAGGGTTTTAATTTGATGCTGTTCTTTTTCCCGTTGTGTAGATGAGTTCTCTTGCTTGGAATCATCTTCTTTACGATGCTTAGCCATCATCCGCCTGACAGCACGATCAATTTTCTGATGTTTTTTCTCAAGCTCTTTATGCGTTCCTGACCATTCCTTTGATGCATTAGAAGGAAGTTTGCAACCGTCAATGGCAAACATTTCCTGTCCAATCAATTTTGCTTCGTGACAAGTCATTAATAATTGCGTGAATAGTGGCTTTATGACTTCATCCATTCGGGAGATAAAGTGAGCGATGGTCGTAAAGTGAGGTTGCGAATCGCTGGACAACGCCATGAAAACGATATTTTCCCGGCATAGCCTTTCAATTTTACGGCTCGAGGTAATCCCTCGTGAATAGGCTAGGAATATTATTTTTAATAAAACCGCCGGATCGTAAGCTGGGCTTCCACCTTCGTCATTGTTGTACCACTGATCGAATACCGTTAAATCTATTTCATTTTCGATTAAATACTGAAGCGTGTATTCAAAAGTGCCGGGTAATATTTGTTCTGAGAAATTCACCGGAAGCATTTTGCACCCCTCAAGGGGGTACTATAAAGAGTCTTGGTAGGGATTGTAATCTTTATAGCGGGCCATAATAGATTCCAGGTCAGCGGGTATAACCGTTATTTTACTATACTCAAAGTCACTTTACCCCGGTATTTATGGCTTTTTCTGGAGTAATTCTACAGCCTCAACGCCTTCCGCACGAGCCGCCACCCGACACCAGCACATACCTTATAGTGACGCTGAAACATCAGCACCTACGGAAATTTGAAGCAGCGTCATGGCGGTCTGCGTGACGCAACTTGTTAAGTGCAGTATAATTGTACCCAACTTACACCTTGAGCACATTATTATGCCAACAATTTCAATGTTTTATGGGGTGATTATCAGAATGTACTATTTTGATAACCAGCAACATAACACTCCCCATATTCATGTGCACTACCAGGATGACAGTGCCGTACTTGAAATACCCACAGGAACACTGCTTGAAGGTAAGTTACCTAAAGCTAAACTTAAGTTAGTCGATGCTTGGATTGAAATACACCAGGAAGAATTAATGGCTGATTGGCAACTTGCCGTAAGTGGCGATAGCGTTTTTAAGATTGACCCTCTAAAGTAGGTGACACATGAACCCTGAAGTTAAAAAAGCTATAGCATTACCAAATTTCAAACTACAAATTGAATTTGAAAACGACGAAAAGAAAGAATTTGATGTCGCCCCATATTTAGATAAAGGCATATTCACCGAATTAAAAAATGAAAGTTACTTCAAAAAAGTGCGAGTCGCATTCGGTGCTGTTGAATGGCCCAATGAGCAAGATTTTAGTAAAGATACTCTCTACCTTCTCAGTACTGCGGTTAGCACTTAACGCCGCCAGCATGCGAAGCCAAAAGTGACCGCTGTGTTTTTAGCCGGCGCTTTTGGCTTACGCCGTGCCTGGCCTTGTATGATTCAAATATCACTATTTCAGTCCAGTCCAGAAAGCGATTATAGTGAAGCCCAAACCTGCTACCACAGGTTTTCAGCATGACAGCCCGATGCCCAGGGCTGTCCCATATAAATAATTTTAAATTTTTGTCGTTAGGATTTTATCCAATGTTACATTATCCCAGCCAGCCTTCTTCCTTAATCGCTTAATGCTCATGCTTTTGTTAAATTGAGGCTTTGCAGCCTGGAGCTGATTCAACGCAACATGTTTCATAATCGCCATATTTTCCGCAGCATTGCCGGTTCTAATTCGACTTTCATCTTCTCTGAATACGACGTCCAAAATCCAATGCAATGAATTTTCTACACCCCAATGAGCTCGTATTATCCGATTTAATTCGTCCGAATTAGCCTCAAGACTGCTTATATAATGACGTTTTTCAACAGTTGTGCGTCCATTGATTGTTCTTTTGCTCTCTATCGCAACAACACTTTTTAGTCCCTTCCATTTTTCTTTTCCTTCAAGCCAATCGATATCGCTGGTTGCTAAACAGGTCCTAGACTCAATCCYTCCTCGACTATTTTCTTGAGTCGAACTAACGTCGACTTGCTTATGGTATTTCAKGTCGAAGAAGTTTTTAAAATGATAGGCTATTTGCTCATGAAGCTTCTTTTGATTCCCTTTGACTGCGATTGCATAATCCCCACCACCGGCCACTATTTCTTGAGCAATTGATTTCTGGCACCCCATTGCATCTATTGTAACAACAGCTCCTTTTAGCTCAAGCATCTGCAAGAGCTTAGGGATAGCGGTGATTTCATTTGATTTGTCATCCACTTTTTGTTGCGCTAGCACCAGTTTTGATTCAGTCGCAAATGCGCTTACCATATGAATCGCAGATTTATCACTGGCGGAGTCAAAGCTTCGCCTTAAAGTCTTACCATCAATTGCAATCACATCACCGAATTCTTTCTGCATCCCTTCGACCCACTGAATAAAGCATTGTTTGAACTGACCGTGATCTAGGCTCGAAATCACTCTATTAAAGGTGTTTTTTGAAGGAATTCCATTTTTTAATGGCGAAAATCTTCGTAAATAATCTATTTTTGATTCACCAAAATCCTCAAAATCTCGCCAGCTTTCCGCTCCACAAATAACGCCGCAAAACATAATAAGAAGTATGTCGGGAAGTGAGTGAAGCTTATGGCGATCTATTCTTGGGTCATCCATTTCTTCAAAATGGTGTAGAAAACTAACATTGTTCGTTTTAACTGACATGAATTTTGCTTGCTGCCTTTAAAAACAATCAATTTTAAGGCGAAAAGCTTCGGAATTACAGCGTTTTATATGGGACAGCCCTGTGCAATAAGGCTGGCGAAATAAAGTGGGCCAAGATAAAAGGTTGCAAAATCTGAATGGTCGCGGTCATGCCGTAAATGGAATCTGGATGACTATCTGAGCGTGGCACTTCTACTTCGAAATCGAATGTACGAGTATCGGAGTGACTAATAGGGGAAATGTAACGCACCTTGCCGGAAAGCTCCACGCCACTTTTTAGTTGCACATTAGCGCGGTCCCCTACTTGAACCTTGTTTACGGTTATTTCTGCTAGGCTGCCTTTTACAACGATAACGCTGGTTTCAATTATATTTCCTAAGACAGTTCCGCCACGGACGAGCTGATTGGTGTAGGCGTCAATACGTTCCACGATACCGTGGATGTAGGATTTAATAAAAGACAAGTGGTAACTCTTGGCGGCTTGCCCTACTGCTTGTTCTGCGATTCTTAATTGCGAGAAGGCTTCTGCTAGCTGTTGTTCAGATGAGAGGTTTTTTTTCAGCAATGCTTGGGCTGATTTATATTCCAGACGGCGTTGCTCGAGTATTGCAGCCACTTTTGCGGTTCTCTCCTTCTCTAGCTTCATATCTGCAATGATTAATACTTGCCCAGGTTTAACATGATCCCCTGCCTTTACCAAAATTTGACCTAATCTTGCCTCGGCGACCGCAACAATGGGTTGTTGATGTGGCGTTGCGGTGATGCCGTTGGTTTCAATTAAGGGTTGTATAGGCTCTGCAACCGAGTCAAATATTGCGACTTTGAAGAGTTCTTTTTGAATATTATGATCGTCTTTGAATAGTGCGACTGCGTCTGGGGTGCCTTTTCCGCTGACCATCCAGGCAGTGGTTGATAGTAGGATAAAGCTGGCGATCCATTGGCCAGTGGTGAGTTTAACTTTCATTTTAAATCCAAGCTAAATCATTTACCCAAATGAGTTATAAATACGCTGATACGGATAATGCACCGTTGTAACTATCTTTTATCGGTCTTTAATGGATTACTGTTTATAAGACTCCCATTAATGAAAGCTTAGGTGAAGAGCTAGGCGAGTTGAAATAACGGAAAGTGATTATAAGCGTAGGGTTAGATTTTATTGTTGGGTGTTGAATGAAATAATAGTGATCTTCAGGCGGTGGAGAGTCAAAGTGTCTAAGCTTTTAGAGTAATCCAAGAGGTAATTCCCTAGGAAGTTACACTGATAGGCGGTGATAGCGGTAGGAAATAGTAGTTACCTTATCCGATTGTTGTCACGGAAGTTGCCAATGCAGTGTTTTAAGAAAATTCTCACGGTGCTGTTATGGCCGGTGGTTTCCGCCACTGTTTTTACATCGCAAACCCTGTGCGCAGAAGACCTAATACAGGCCTATCATCACGCATTAAGTCATTCTCCAAGCTGGCGGGCCGCTGAATATAAATATCGAGCGGACCAACAAGTGACAGGCCTTTCTAAGGCAAATTTGCTTCCTAAAGTTACCTTTTCTGCTCATAAATCCTACTCGGGGCGAACCTACCCGATTCGCCCAAACGATGTGTTAGCGCCTCGAAAAGTCGATTCCTTTAATAACCTAACCGCTTCGTTAGAGTTTAGGCAACCGCTGTTTGATTTAGAGAATTGGATCCAGCATAAGAAATCAAAGCCCTTAACCAAAGCGTCGAAGACTGAACTTAACGCGGCAAAACAAGACCTAATGATTGAAGTGGTGATCTCGTATTTTAATGTGCTTAAGACGGTGACTGATGTTATTTTCTCTGACATGGAACATGCGGCGATAAGGAAGCAGTTGGAGCAAACTCAGCAGCGACATAAAGCCGGCGTGACGGCTCAAACGGAAGTGGAAGAAGCCCAAGCAGTGTATGACCTGAGTAAGATTGATGTGATTTTGGCTGCCAATGGTTTAGCCATTGAAAAAGAAATGTTTGAATCTTTAACAGGCAGCAGCGCGGTGGGATTATATCCCCTTAAAGATTCTTCAGAAATCGAAACTCTGTCTCTCTTGACCGCCGCTGAATGGGCAGGTATTGCGCAGCGTAATAATTTGCAAGTGCGTCAAGCAGAACTCAATTTAGAATCGGCCCAGTATGAATCGAACCTACAAAAATCAAAACATCTACCCCGCCTTGATTTGACCGCTAATTACGACTACATATCGGCTTCAGGTGGATTCTTCGCTCATTCAAAATTGTCGAACATCGCTTTGCAGGTCAATCTTCCGCTCTACTCGGGAGGCAGCGTGAGGATTAAGGCGCAGCAAGCGCGCTACTTGGAATCCGCGCAGAAACAACAGCTACAACTGGCCTTGAGAATAGCCACTCAGGAAACCAAAAATTTATATCGCACTGTGATGACTGATGTACAGCGAGTCAGTGCCCGCCGGCAAGCGATTAAATCGAGCCAGAGTGCTTTGAGGGCTACTCATACCGGCTATAAGGAGGGCATTCGCAATGTAGTGGATGTGCTCCAGGCGCAACGAAACTACTTTGCAGCGAAGCGAGATTACGCTTACGCTCGATTCGATTATCTGGTGGATTATTTGCGCTTACGTCACAGTGCGGGAATCTTAACAGTTGATGATCTGGTTGCTTTTAATCAATTTCTTGATCCCGAGGGAGAATAAACACCATACTAGCGGATCTAAAATAGACGTAAGGTGTTGTTATAGTTTCAGAGTTAATGCATCCGAATTATTACTTTTGAAGGGCGAGTGGAAGCCTCTAAAGAGCTTGCTCCCCGAAAACAAAAACAGGGCGTGGGGTTCCTGTTTTCCCTATCAGAGGTAGGGATGCTAGCATCGCAGACTTTGTTTTAAATCATGTTGAGCGAGACGTCGTGCATGGAGCCTTCGCGCATTAATGTCAGATGAAGTAGTGCTGTGTAGTGAAGACAGTGCCCTATCCACCGTATCATTCTATTGGCTTGCGCTGCTTTTTATAGCTAATTTTATTGTTTCATTAAAATAAAATATTTTTATTTTTTGCCTCGATATTAGATAGATAGGTGATCACGTCACCTCCGATATAATTATCTTCGTTTAAAAGTCATAGATTTAGCGTTAAAGACTGTTGGCGCTGTTATAGGATGGTGCGAGGATCTCCCAGGGTTGTTCCCCGCCAATAATGAGTGAGTCAGGGGCTTTCTAGGTGACGGGGAGAGGCTATGTTATCGTTGGCCTGGTTATCGTTGGCCTGTTTTCACTTTTTCTCTCGGAGTTTAGGTTAGAGGATATTAGTGTTTTCAGCCGCTGGTTGTAAATCTAAGCGTTTAAACGCGCGTTATTATCCTCAAGAATCTTGATTTAAAGGGTGTTTTTTTCATTATGCAGCGACTTCCTATCCAGTACATTGAACCAGTATTTCGTCCACCCAGTGAAGGTAATTCTTTAATTATCCAGGTTACCAACGGATGTAGTTGGAATAAATGTACTTTTTGCGATATGTATACCAGTGCGCCGAAGAAATTTAGAGTCCGTAAAGATGCAGAAATTATCGGTGATTTATTGAAGGTTTCTAGGGCGTACAATGGCGTCAAGCGAGTATTTTTAGCGGATGGGGATGCCATGGTGCTGCCCACTCATCGCTTATTGACTATATTGACAGCCATTAAAGATTTGTTGCCCAGTGTGGAGCGGGTTTCAGCCTATTGTTTGCCACAAAATCTTCGTAAAAAGTCAGTGGCAGACCTTAAATTATTAAAGGACGCGGGACTAGGGATTGTGTATGTCGGCGCTGAATCCGGTGATGATTTGGTGCTGCAACGGGTCAACAAAAGTGAAACTTATGCGTCCACTGCTGATGCCGTGTTAAAAATCAATGAAGCGGGAATTTTATCGTCAATGATGATTTTGAATGGTCTAGGAGGCAAACGTTATTCTGCGCAGCATGCTCAGAATACAGCCCGCTTGTTGAACGAATGTCAGCCGGATTTTGCTGCGACCTTGGTGGTGAGCTTTCCCCTAGGAATGGGGCGTTTCCAGGATGGTTGGGAAGGGGAATTCGAGGAGCTTAGTCAGCGTGAGTTGTTTCGGGAAATTGAAATGCTGATCGATAATACCCAGTTAACTAACACCATCTTCCGAAGCGATCATGCGTCTAATTACTTGGTTTTAAAAGGCGTATTGGGTGAAGACAAAGAACGATTATTGGGTGAGGTAAGAACAGCCATTATTAACCCCGAAAAAGCCGACTTAAGGGAAGATTGGCAGCGAGGATTGTAGACTTCCTAATGATTAAGTGCGTATTTGGTAGCGACGTCGACGAATGTTCTGTCGCGTCGCTATTGAGTGTGGCGGTTTACTTGCCCTTAAAGCTGCTCGTTGCTCATGATAATAGTGCCGCTGGCAGCGAACATGCCGCCGACGCCATGAGCAATTGAGATTTTAGCGTTCTCTACTTGCGCGGCCGCGGTGCCTCGCAATTGCCTAACGCTTTCTTGCAGAGCGTACATGCCATACATCCCTGAGTGCATGTAACTCAACCCTCCACCATTCGTATTCAAAGGCAATTGGCCTCCAGGTGCGGTATTCCTGCCGGCAATAAATTCTCCTGCGCAGCCTGGGTCACAGAATCCCAAATCTTCCAAGCCGTAGATTGGTAGGTGCGCAAACGCGTCGTAAATCATCAAGTGATCTACGTCGCTGTGTTTAATGCCTGCCTCTTCAAAGGCCTTTTGCCCGGATACCCGGAATGCTTTGGAGGTAGTGAAGTCTTCCATTTGGCTGATTAAGGGTGTTTCAACGCTTTCGCCCGTACCGCGGATGTAGACCGGTTTTTGGGGCAGGTCTTTGGCCCTTTCAGCGCTGGTCAGTATCAGTGCTCCGCCGCCATCGGTGACCAAGCAACATTGCAGTTTCCGAAATGGGTAGGCGATCATCTTGCTGTCCAGCACATCTTCTACTGTAATAGGCTCTTTAAAGGAGGCTCTGGGGTTTTTTGCGGCCCATTCGCGCTGCACAACAGAGACCATTGCCAGCTGCTCGTGAGTTAATCCATATTCCTTCATGTAGCGCAATACGGGAATAGTAAACATGGTGGGTGGCCCTGCCACTCCAAAAGGCATCTCAAATTGACCTGCTAAAGTGGTCGCTCCTCGTGGCCAGGTATTGCTGACGCCTACGCGTGAGCGTCCGCTTTCACCGTGAGTGATTAGCACTGTCTCACAGAGACCCGCGTTGATCGCCGCAGCGGCGTGGCGAACGTGAAGCATAAACGAGCAGCCTCCGACGCTGGTGCCATCCACCCATGTGGGGGTAATGCCTAAGTAGTAGGCGACATTGGTAGGGATTTCCCCTGCAGTGGCTACGCCGTCAATGTCTGAGGGTTTTAATCCAACGTCTTCGAGGGCGTTGAGGGCGGCGTCGGCATGGAGCTGTATTTGGGATAGATTGGGTATTTTGCCTAATTCAGTGGTTTCTGCTGTACCAACGATGGCAATGGAATTGGGTTTCATATTAGGCCTCAGCAGGTTGGAATTTAGGCAGGTTGATTTCGTCGGTAAGCGCTTCAAAAGTGACCTTTAATGGCATGTCGAGTACCAATGCCTCAGGGGTTTGAGGACAGCCAACAATATTGCTCATCATGCGAGGCCCTTCTTCAAGCTCGACTACCGCAATAGAATGAGGGTTGTCGAACCCTGGTAAAGGGCGATGGTTGATGACGTAGGAATAGAGCGTTGCTTTGCCGCTGGCTTCGGTAATGGAGACTTCTCTGCTGGCACACTTAGGGCAAAAGGGACGAGGAGGGAAGTAGGTATGCTGACATTGGTCGCACTGTTGCAGTAAAAGTTGTTGGTTTTTTGCACCGTCCCAGAAATGCTGGGTTTCGGGAGTGGGGCGGGGAACCTGTTTTTTAAACTCTGCCATCGACTGTTTTCCTTTTGTTGAGTGGTAAAGTGGATTAACCTGAGCTGTTTTTAGTGTTATCTGGCGTACTTAAGCAGCTAATAAATGTCTCTTAGTTGCTGCTTGGCGCACTGGGCCATAAGGCCTTTCATGAATGGGTAAACGCTTGTATTCGTGCTGGTAAAATACTGGCGCTGAGTTAGAATAGCAATCTATAAAAATAATATCAGAGGGCGACAGCCGCCTCCTAGGATTCTAAATTAGGTTGGGATGCCTTTTGTGGAAACCTTCTTTTAAAAATTAAACACTTGCATTACTGTTGTAGACAGTAGTACTAAGTGGTTTTGTGTTAAACCATATTTAGATTTTGTTATGGCATTATTTCAAATAGGCAAAAATTCAGCGACCAGTGTGACTCATTTGTCCCACGCCGTGTGTGAGTGCTGCGACCTCCTGCTGAATGATATTTCAATTCCTCCGCATTTTAATTTGACCTGCCCTCGTTGCAATACGGTTGTATTTCATAATCGAGCCAATTCGTTGTGGCGGGAGTACGCTTTAGTTCTGACCGGGTTGTTATTATTTTGGCCTGCTGTCTACCTGCCGATTCTTCAAGTGACGCAGTTCGCCCGGCTTACCGACGTTAATATTCTTGACGGGGTGTTTATATTCATAGAGCAACGCGAGTTTATAATTGCATTTATCGTTTTCGCCTCTGCGATACTGTCCCCGTTTCTGAATCTATTGCTATTGTTTTTGTCGATCTCGGCTATTTACCTAGACCGAATGATCAATGCGCGTCAGATTGTAGATCCGTTGATGGAAGGGCAGCAATCCAGTCGCCGGGTTCTTCGTTGTGGGGTGGCTTTTTTTCGATGGTATCAGGCGGTTAATCCTTGGGTGATGTTAGAAGTTTATTTGATTGGGTTTTTAGTTACCATGAGTAATGTAGATAAGGTGCTTGTCAATCCGGGAGCAGGGCCAGGGCCAGGGTTTTATGCTTTTTTGGTGGTGATGCTGACGACTATTTTGTCATCGCTTTTATTGAATTCTCAATTCGTATGGCAATGTTTGGATAAATCATGGAAGCGATAAAGTATCCATTGGTCTCGGCGCTTTCTCAGGAAATGATTCATTGTCATACCTGCGATGAGGCCACAAAGGTGGTTTTAGAGAAAACCGACATTCATGTCAATGACGGCTATCGTTGCCCGCGTTGTTATTCGTCAATTCATTTGCGTAAAGTGAATAGTATAAACCGGACTTGGGGGTTTGTACTGTTGGGCTTTATGATGTTTATTCCTTCTCATGTTTTTCCCATAATGGTGATTACTGAACTTGGGGAAGGAACCTACGAAAAAACCATTATAGGGGGCGTTATCGGTATGTTCGATAATGGTTTATGGCATCTGGGGCTCATTATCTTTTTTGCCAGCGTAATGATTCCTTTGTTTAAATTGTTAGGCCTTGCTGGGCTGTTGCTGGCGGTTCGCTATAAATGGTTAAAGCATCGTTTACGGCTCACCCAGCTGTACCGAATTATTGTGTTTGTGGGTCGCTGGGCAATGATCGATATTTTCTTTGCTGCAATACTTATATCCCTGGTTCAATTTGGCGGTGTGGCCAATATTCTGGCTGGGTACGCCGCAACTTTTTTTGCTTCGATGTGCATCATTACCATGATCGCTGCTGAAGCGTTTGATCCGCGGTTTTTGTGGGATCACTTTGAGGAAGAAAAATGACGGATAAAAAAATAAAGAATGGGGATGATCTTCCTTTGGAACAATTAATCCTGACCAGGCACCGTGGCGTTTCTCCGTTGTGGATTTTGCCCTTTATCGCATTGCTTTTGGGGGGGTGGTTTTACTTTCAAAACTATACCGATGACCGTATTTTTATCAGCATAGAGTTTGAGACAGGGGAAGGCATCGTCGCTGAGAAAACTGAGATTATCTATAAGGGTATTGCTGTCGGAAAAGTGGTGGCGATGGTGCCCAAAAAGGATTTGTCCGGGGTGATTGTAACGGTGGGTTTGCCCAAAGAAACAGAAAATATCCTCAATGATCAAACCACATTCTGGTTGGTAAAGCCGCGCTTTTCCATGCAAGGTGTTTCGGGAATGGAAACTCTCTTGGCGGGTAATTACATTAGTATGCAGCCGAGTTTTACCGGGCGTTCCAGCCGAAAATTTGTGGCGTTAAATGAGCCTCCTCCTGCGCCAGCCAATAGCCCGGGATTGCATCTCGTATTGACCTCTAATGAATTGGGTTCGATTTCTGTGGGTAACGAAATTCTGTTTAGAAAGGTGCCCATTGGTTTGGTACGTTCGTATCGCTTGAATGATAAAGAGGACGGCGTTGAAATTGAAGTGCACATTGATGAGCAGTATCAGCATTTAATAAAAAAAGACACGCGATTTTGGAATGCGAGCGGGGTCTCTGTAAAAGGAAATCTTTCTGGATTAAAAATTAAAACCGAATCCATGGCAGCTCTAATTTCTGGCGGAATAGCCTTTACTAATCCGGAGAATACCAGTGGAATAGCCGCCGAAACCGGTGATGTGTTTGAGTTGTACGGCGATTTTGATGATGCAGAAGTGGGTATTAAAGGCATTATTCATTTTTCAAATGGTAAGGGTTTAGCGGAGGAATCTACAAAAATTATTTATCAAGGCGTTCAGGTGGGGGTGGTGCGAAAAATTGTACTCGCTGAAGATCTCAATGGTGTCGATGCGAAAGTGGTGTTTGACCCTAAAATCGGACATCTGCTGAACAAGGGCACGCGTTTCTGGAAGGTGGGTGCGAAATTTTCAATGAAAGGGGTGAGCAACTTAGAAACCATGCTGTTTGGTGAGTACATCACGTTCAAACCAGGGAAAGGCGAACCGACCACACAGTTTACTGCTGCGAATGAATCCCCTTTAATGGATAGTTCGACACCGGGGCTGCATGTGACGTTAACAACACCAGTTTTAGGCTCTATCTCTGAAGGCTCGGAAATATTTTACCGAAAAATCCCCATTGGTGAAGTGAAAAGTTATGAGTTTTCAAAACAATCTTCCGAGGTGTTAGTCCACTTGTTTATCAAGCCAGAAGCAGCAAGATACATTAACAAGGAGACCAAATTTTATAATTCCAGCGGGATCGCAGTGAAGGCGAGTTTTGCCCAAGGACTGAAGATTCAAACTGAATCGCTGTCCTCGATCATGAGTGGTGGTATTTCCATTGCTACAGAAATCAATCAGAAATTACCTCGTGCGAAGAATAATGATCAGTATAAATTGTATGAAGATTATGATGCGGCGTTTGAAAAAGGTTTGATGATTAGCGTGGAATTCCCGTCAGCCGAGGGCTTGTCAGAGGGATCTGCTTTGAAATATCAAGGCATCGCCATAGGCGAAGTAAAAAGCGTGAAGTGGTTCGATGATTTGAAGCGAGTCAAAGTGGAAGCTTTATTGTATCCAGAGGGCGAGTCTGTCGCGAGGGAAGGATCTCTATTTTGGGTTGCAGTCATGGAGATGGGGTTTCGGATGAAAAATGTGGATGCGATGTTTGGAGGGTACATCCAAGTTAAGCCTGGAAATGGAGCGCCAAAAACAGATTTTGTAGGCTTGGATTACATGACCAGCGGTTCCTACACGAACATCACCAGCGGCATCAATGTCCGTCTAAAAGCCCTTAGAGCCGAAACTATTATCCGCAACGATCCGGTGTTTTATCGAGAAATGATTGTAGGGAAAGTAACCGGTTTCGAATTGTCGCCGAACTCTCAATTCGTTTATATTTTGGTCAATATTAGAGAGGCCTATGCGCCGTTGATTCGAGAGAATACAGTGTTTTGGAATGTCAGTGGCACTCGTTGTGGCTTTGAGCTGAGCACTAAGTTTTTCGATTGCATGATTGCGCCGTTAGAGACTCTCTTGGCTGGAGGTTTATCCTTTGCTACTCCGCCTGTGGACGATGCTGGCTCTATTGTAACTGATGGTCACATATTCGATATGAACTGGGATGATAATGAAGAATGGTATGCCTGGAATCCAGGGATCAGTGTTAACGAAGGTAAACCATGGAAAACCGCGCCTCCAGAGTAAGCGAAAGTATTTATAGCAGACTTTCTGGGGTCGCTTTAATATCACTATCAATAACAACTCTTCTGAGAGTATTTACCCCCGGCCGTGCCTCAGTGTACGGCCGGGTGGATTGGGTTGTTTTCGGTGCAATACACAGGGCTCCACTCCGATGGTTTTTGCTCGAGTGTTGCTCGCGAACGTCATTTTTTTCTTGCCTGAATGTTCGGGATTCCCTCGTTTCGATGGAATTTGTTTGCTTTAGCCGCTGGTTATAAAACGCTTTATTTTATTCAACAATAAGCGTCACCCAAAAAATATGGGGGAGGAAGAGGTAAGTAACTATTTAACCTTTTTGGCTGTAAATCGAGGAGTCACTGCGTCAACACAAAACTTAGCCTTATGTTCCATTGTGTTCATGTACAAGCACATATTTGAAAGAGAGTTAACGCTCTTAACTGAAACTGTACGAGCTAAAGCGCCAAGTCGAGTGCCTACGGTACTCTCTAACATTGAAGCAATGAAAATAATAGGCCAACTTAATACCCCATATCAGTTAATGTTTAGCCTTTTATACGGTTGTGGTTTAAGAAAATCCGAGCTTCTCAGGTTACGCGTTAAGGATATTGATTTTGAAAATCATTCAATCTATATTTTTCGAGGAAAAGGAGCCAAAGATAGGGTAACGCTACTTCCTAGCTCACTCATCTCTCCGCTTAAAGAGCAAATTTTAATAGCCGAAAACGTTCACCAAAAAGATTTAGCAGAAGGCGAAGGACAAACAAGTTTACCATCAGGCCTAGCAAGAAAATATCCAAATGCAATCACGGAGTTCAAATGGCAATATTTATTTCCTTCTACATATAGATGCCCGCACCCAACCGATGGTTATTATTGCCGACATCATTTACATCAAAGCTCATTAAGCAAAGCACTTAAATATGCCGTTAACAAAACAAAAATTCGTAAGCATGTTACTGCGCATACTTTTAGACACAGTTTTGCTACCCAATTATTATTAAATGGAGCAGATATTAGAACAGTTCAAGAGTTATTAGGTCATACAGATTTAAAAACAACTCAAATTTATACACACGTAATTGGGCAACACTCTTCTGGTACTTTAAGCCCGTTAGATAAACCATTTAATCAAAAAATTCTCTAATTCAATGTAGCTTTTATATGGTTTGAGTATAAATTGTTAATGCTCTTCACTACCCGATATAACAATTTGATTGCGCCCATGATCTTTAGCTAAATACAAGGCATTATCTGCTTCATTCATTTGTTTAGAAAGATTTTCTGTACTATCAAATACCGCACCAATACTAATAGTAATTGAAATTTGAGTATCACCAGCAGGCAATGCTGAAACACCAATTTCGCGACGAAAGTCATCTAATTTATTATAAAGCTGATCAGAATCTAAGCCATGTATTAGTACCGCAAATTCTTCACCACCTAAACGAGCGGTTAAACCAACGCCAAAGTGTTTGCGCATATAAAGTGCTAAAACTTTTAATACTTGATCGCCAGCATCGTGGCCATATTGATCATTAACCTTTTTAAAGTAGTCGATATCAAGCACCGCTAAACAATAAGAGACTTTCCGTTTGGTATATTCGCTAATACGTTGGCTAGCATTACGGAAAAATGCTCTGCGGTTTGATAATTCGGTTAAATAATCGGTATTAGCAGCAAGTTGAATTTGGGCAATATTATTTAAACTTTCAATATTTTGGGTAATGCGACAATAAAATTCTTCTGGGCAAAAAGGTTTACGCAAGAAGTCATCGGCACCATTTTTAATAAAGCGAGCTGAATGAATACCACTTGCAGCACCTGAAATACCAATAACCGCCAATTGCTCACGCGAGTACTTTTTGCGGATTTCATTGGTTAAGGTGATGCCATCCATTTCTGGCATTT
>NVTH01000066.1 GCA_002401525.1 Moraxellaceae bacterium
GCTCCCCGACACTGAAGCCCCTGCCACAGAGACCAGCAGTAATGAGGGAATAGCTCAAACGGATACATCCCTGACCCTGTCTATCGAAAACGGTTTCCAATTCGTTTCCGAGTACCCAGTGACCCTTGTCATTTCTGCAAGCGATCGCTTAGGAGCGCCTTTAGCGAACAAAGCAGTTTCAATTTACACGGTTCGTAAATTAATGACCGAGGACCTTGAAACCATTCGCTTCGCTGATGAAAAGTTTTACCAAGCAAGCACCGACAACCTGGGGACCTTATCCATAGAGTTGATGTTAGCAAACCACATTCAGGAACTTAACATTCAAATATCAGCGATCGGCATCGAAAACAGCAAGTTTTTCACCATCGTCGATAAGGTTCATTACATTGAATTTAATTAGTATCAGACTCATTTAAATAGCCAACGCCTACGGAGCGAGCCATGCAAACTGAAAAAAATCTAAACCCAGCAACCAACAACTACGCTGAGGAAATATTTTCTGCTGACCTCTATCCAGGGGAAGTCTTCGATCACACTCGGGTAAATAGCTGGAAAGAACGACCTGTGCTGCGTGACAGCCGATTCGTAGTGATTTCTCTTGAGGTGATTCGACACATGGACTACCAACCTAATCCTGATGACTTCGATCACATTGTATTTAACTTTCAATACGACGAAGATATTACCAGTGATGATATCGCCTATTTTATTCGTCTTAAGAATCAGATTAGAGACAATAATCTTTCCTACACCTGTATAGGCATGAGTCATCGATGTGTTCAATTCTTAGAACTATTGGGAATAGATAATAACCTTGAGTTTGTCCATTAATCTTATCTACTCCGAGCGGCTGACCAGAGATAATAAAAAGCTTAGGCTTAGGCTTAGACCCCGACGTCGCCAAAACACTCAGGTCAGTCTAAAAATCGCAGCGACCCACACCAAAAATGACCCTGGGTATATACTTAATAAGCACGACGCGCCCGCCTGAAAATAAAAACAGGCCCACCATTTTACGAATGATTTTTCTTAGCTAAATCAGTGACACATAGGAAAAACATGCAAAATTTAAAACTTCTACTCGTTGAAGACAGCCCTTCAATAGCCTCCCTATACCAGGAATTTTTATACCAACAAGAATACGACATTAGCCACGTCGAAAATGGCTCAGAAGCGATTCGCTTTATTGAACAACAAAGTCCAGAAATCATACTCCTTGATATCAATCTACCTGACATGTCAGGGCTCGACATTTTAAAAATGATTCAAGAAAAACACTTAGATTGCAGCGTAATCATCATCACCGCCCATGGATCCGTAGACCTCGCCGTTGATGCGATGCAGCTAGGTGCTCATGATTTCATCGTAAAACCCGCAGAAGCGAGAAGACTAATAGTAACCGTCGCCAATGCAGCCAAGCTGCATCAACTCAACAAAGAGGTTAATGAGTATAAAAAAACTTTTGACCGAACTCAGTTTCACGGCTTTATAGGGGGGGCGAAATGCATGCAAAATATTTATCACATTATCGAACATGCTGCATCAAGCATCGCTACCGCCTTCATTACCGGCGAAAGCGGAACCGGTAAAGAGCTCTGTGCAGAAGCACTGCACAAGCATAGCAACCGAAAGTCAGGCCCATTTATTGCGCTCAATTGTGGCGCAATCCCCAAGGAATTAATGGAAAGTGAGATATTCGGGCACATAAAGGGCGCGTTTACAGGCGCCCAWTCCAGTCGGGATGGTGCGGCAAGTAGAGCTGACGGAGGCACATTATTTCTAGATGAAATATGCGAGATGGACCCGGACTTACAAGTTAAATTACTACGTTTTATCCAGTCGTCATCCTTTCAGAAACTGGGTGGATCTAAAATTGAAAAAGTGGATATTCGTATTGTTTGTGCAACCAACAAAAATCCTGTAAACGAAGTTTCATTGGGGAATTTTAGAGAAGACCTTTACTACAGATTACAAGTAATTCCCATTCACCTCCCTCCTCTACGAAACAGGGAGGGTGATATAGAGCGAATCGCCAAGAAGTTTTTATCCACCTTTACTAAGGAGGAAAACAAGCATTTTATAGGTTTTACTGACTCGTGTTTAGCCTACCTTAATCAGCACCCTTGGCCAGGCAATATACGTCAATTGCAGAATACAATTCGCAACATTGTTGTCCTCAACGACGGAAAAAAAATCAGTAAAGAAATGCTTCCCAGCGTACTTCTCGAAACTCAATCAAATAACTCAATAGATCAACCACTACCAGAGCCCTCTACGGAGAATATTTCTAAATTAAATTTACCAAGTTCGCCATCAAATTGTTCAGAATATGCAGCAAACCATAGTTCAGAAGAAGCTTGTTCAGCAAACAACAGTGTAGTAAATCACAGCGCCGTAAAGGAATCTCTTCCCAGCGTTAACTTTAGTAATACACCCTCTCAGGTCCGACCTTTATGGCTGGAGGAAAAAGAAATTATTGAGCGCGCCATCGAACAATGCGACAACAACATTCCAAGAGCCGCCGCCTATTTAGAGATCAGCGCGTCGACTATTTATAGAAAAATGCAGCAGTGGAGTAACAATAATTTAAGGAAGCAACATTAATTATTGACTAAAGAAAATTTATTTTAAGCTGGACTTCTTTTCAGCATCAATTCAAAAGAGACATCACCTTCTCTAACAAGACTTTATTTTCAAAGGGTTTAATCAGTAAATCATCGGCAATCCCGTTTAACTCTCGCCTTAATTTTGTCTCGTCTTCAGCCGAAATAATCAGTACTTTTACGCCTTTTAGCTCATTGCTCGCGCGGATATAACGCAGCACTTCATAGCCGCCCAATCCTGGCATACCAATATCTAATGTCACCAGGTCAGGGGGAGCGGACTCCAGGCACGCGCCGGCATGAAACCCATCACAAGCAATCTCCACTTGTATGCCTTTATTTCTTAACACACGTCGTATAGCTCCGGCCATTTCTGGCTGATCGTCTACAACAAGTACTTTTTTTGGCATAAAAAACTGCTTATTATTTATGAAAGTAATTCTAACCCACCACTAAAGCATAGCAAATCGATTCGGCCTTTTAGATGAACAACCCTTTAATTCAAGCTAACTCAGCCATAATTTGATACCAAATAACGTAAAACTAAGGCTTTACAAAGCATGCTGTTTTATTTAGTGGCTAGTAATAGAACCAGTAAGACTAAAACTGAATAAGTCACCTTCTGATACATATTTATCGTGTAACAGGGTAAGACTGAACTAAACTTTTATTTAAAGGGTATTCATTTAAAGTGTTTATTGACCAGCAGTTTTAGTAAATTACCATGACGCTAAAAGCCAATTTAGAAAATACCACAATTCAATATTTCGATAGCCCCCGAATTGAGTCTTATACTCAACTGATCGAAGCCTTAGATTACGTACCGCAAAAAAGCCAACGTGAGTTGCTTTACTGCAAATCTTGCTGGCAAGCCATTGCCACAGAAAAGGATATAATCCAAGTCAACAACAGTCATGACCATAACGTGTGTAATCCAGACGGTTTATGGTTCCATATCGGTTGTTTTCGACTTGCTCTAGGATGCCACTTAGTAGGCAAACCTTCTCAACACCACACCTGGTTTCCTTCCTTTAACTGGCAGCATTCCTTATGCTCCTATTGCCATAATCATCTCGGTTGGTACTTTGAAGCACCGAATCAGGACCACTTTTTCGCTCTGATTTTGGATAAGATTAGCGAAGACGATGACTGATTAAAGCAGTCGATCAACAGTGATTGTTTTAAATAATCATACATTAGCGCGCAATTCGGTATACTATCGTTAATGCCTCGCAGCCCTAACTTCCCCAAGTTAAATCATTGTAATTAAGAATATTTCGACCTAATCGAAAATCGGCCTTTCTTTATCTCATGACTGAAAAACCCTATTACATCGTTCCCCACTGCACCCAAGAAGCAAAAATACTTTACGAAGATGAAGCGTTATTAATTGTCGACAAACCCGATCTACTGCTATCGGTACCAGGACGCGCGCCTGAAAATAAGGACTGCTTGATCACTCGCCTACAGAAGACACATCCAACGGCCACTATCGTTCATCGGCTCGATCTCGACACCTCCGGTCTAATGATAATTCCTCTGCAAAAAGAAGTACATTCACACATCAGCAGGCAATTTCAGGAACGACAAGTGAAAAAGGAGTACATCGCCATAGTGTATGGCAATCTTAAGGTGAACAAAGGTGAGATCAATTTCCCATTGATTGCTGATTGGCCAAACCGTCCCAAACAAATCGTTGATTACGGCCGAGGAAAGTCTGCACTGACTCATTACGAAGTCATCGAGCGCGATCCCAAAAGACCTGCCACAAAAGTGCTTCTTCGCCCCACTACGGGGCGCACCCACCAATTGCGGCTACATTTCAAAGCCATTCATCACCCCATTTTAGGCTGCGACATGTACGCCCATGACGAAGCGCTCAACATGTCTGAACGCCTTCTGCTGCACGCCAGTTCCTTGTCTTTTACCCACCCTCTTAGTGGTCAAATAATGACGCACAGCTGCGAAGCAGATTTCTAAATCAGCCATGAATCTTGTCCTTATCTTCGAAAGTGATTTTATTCGCGAAAATACTGTCCGTCTCAAAGAGCGGCGTTTGGAGCACATCCAAAACATTCTTCAAGCGGAGCCAGGACAAACTCTTAAGGTAGGCTTTTTAAATGGATTAATCGGTTTAGGGAAAGTGACTGAAATAACTCAACAATTTGTCGATTTAGAGGTAGAACTATACGACAACCCGCCTGCGTCAATACCCATCACCGCCATACTAGCGCTGCCCAGGCCCAAGATGGTCCGTCGCATCATTCAAAATATCGCTTCAATTGGGGTCAAAGAGCTCTATTTTATCAACAGTTATCACGTCGAAAAAAGTTATTGGCAAAGCCCGGCGTTGAAAGCGGAAACCATTAGAGAGCACCTAATCCATGGCCTGGAACAGGGGCAAGATACGGTGATGCCAAACGTACATCTGAGGAAACGATTTAAGCCGTTTATGGAAGACGAATTACCCAGCATTGCCCAGAATGCAAAGCTGCGCTTGCTAGCACACCCATACAACTCGCAGCCATGCCCTCAGGAGTTAGAGGGGAATACGATAATCGCATTAGGTCCAGAAAGAGGTTTTACGAAATATGAAGCAGATAAATTTATCGATAATCAATTCAAACCCACAAGCCTGGGCAAAAGAATCCTTAAAGTGGAAATAGCGCTTACCTTTTTGCTGGGCAAGCTATGCCCATAAATAGCTTATTCTCATTACCATGATTCTCGCTAATTCGATCAAACAAGCCACGTCAATATAGAGTAAATCGCTCACTATTAAGAATACTTTTTCGCAAACTCTACTAATAGCTCGTCCACTTCTTTTATTTCAGTCAAACCTCGATGGGAACCAGGAATAGGCTTTTCCATCTCGGGACAACTAAAGAGAGCAGACATCTTTTCCTTACCACGGCGATTCATGGTATCCACCCTGAAGTAATGCAATTCAACCGGCACAGGGAAAGTCTTAGAATATTGATTAGCATCCAGGTTCTGTAGTACAGAATTCAATTCAGAATTATGTTTCCACCACTGCTCCGCAGCCTTAGAGTTGTCAAAAACGAAAGGGTGCCCGCAATGTTTGGCTACTCTTCGCTCCATTCGCGCACCGCCRAACTTGGTCATCATTAAGCGGCCAAATAGATTAAAATAAGTGGGTAGGTTCGTACCAATCAAGAATGCCCCGCTCACGTTGAGGGCTTCTTCGCGGAGAGAAAGAACATATAAAGCATCCGCTAGTAACATGCTAGTACCACTTAAGCCTACCACTAATGGAGCAACGCCTTCGGTAGATAAAATAAACCTTATGTCTTCGTAGATAGCCTGTACATTGGCAAAACCGCATTCTCCCTCATACAGAAAGTGTGCTTCATAAACAGCGGGCAACCGAGCKTCATGAAGTAATTCGCTAATCGTAGTCTCGCTATAATCGCCATCCTTCGGATCAAACCCTCCAGGAAATAAGATCAGAGGGGCCCGCCCCCGGCCCTCTTCCCTGTCCTCTCCTTTGTCAGCCAATTCACATTTGAGCAAATACAGCCCTGATAATTTCCTACCCTGCCACTGCTCAGTATAGGAACAGACCACTCCAGGGATATCTCGTTTATGAAGGTAATTCATTGAGCTCATTTGACCTATTTTTCAATCAATTATGCAGCGGATAATTTTAGTGAATTTGTCACTGTTCAAACATTAGCTGAAAGCGGCTGATTATAAACCAAGCAAAATTACAAAATGGGATTCATATCAATAATCCACAAATCAAACTAGCGCCTACACAATGCACCTAAACAATGCACCTAAACAATGTATCTAAACAATGCGCCGACTTGAAAATCACCTCAACACGAATTTAAACGCCCTCTTCCAGCCAAAAAGCGTCTCTGTTTAGAGAGCTCCTACGCGCTACTGTTCATAGGCAACACTTTTCAGCATATTTAAAAGTCCCTTATGCCGAACCACCAATTGTTGCACGTCAGTTTCGACCAACAGCGCTCCTGCAAATGCCAGCGCGTTAATTTCAATGGACCCTGATCGCCTTCTCCGACGGGGCACCACCAACATCCAGTCCTTGGTCAACAACAAGTTGTAMGCTCCCTTKATTCCATTTTCACTGCCAAACTCCAGCAAGTCTAAATAGCCCATTAATTCAATGTATTGAGAATACACATAATCCACGTTTTGGTTGACTGACTGCTGGCTATTGAGATCAATTCGAACGGCAAGGTGTTTAAAATCCCAAAGGGCTAATTTAAAAAACTCTCCTTGCTCTACCGAGGGCAGCGCATATTCAATCGGCAATTTACCGGCAACGGCCATCTCGTCTTTTGGCACTACGTGAAGGTGTTTATGGTTTACGCTTGCCCCAGCAACAGGCCCCGCATTGTAATAAGAAAGCCCATTGGTTTCCTGAACCGTCAACCAAGTCGCATGAAAATCTTCACGACTTAAAACAGTCATCTGTGACTCATATTCTTTTTTCACCACCATGACATGATGCCGAACGCAATTAAATCGGTTGAGTNAGCACACATGAGTTTCAGACAAATCGTCTACGTAAGTTCTTTCATCGTAAGGAAGGAATGGGTTAATGGCCCGCCCCAAGGAACGCTCCAGCTTTCGCCTTGCAGCTAAAAACTTCTGTTTTCCTTCTGAATAGTCCAACAGCCGAAGAATAAAGGGCAGGTTGTTTTGCCACACAATTTCCTCCACCCCTTCGGAAAAAAACTGTGTACCAGACATTTCAGCGTACTGACTATGTTGTTTTATTTTTTCGAACAAGCCACTTTTATTCATCTCGATCCTTCACCCAATTAAATATTTGGCTGTTTATAACCAAAAAACGTTATTTTTACGTTGGCTTAGAACTACAAGTGCCGACTGGGATTTTCTCGAGTTTTCAAGGAAATAGAAAAAACAACGTACAACTAAATCGCTCTATATCGTTAGATAGATGAAAACGTAATAAAGAGTTTTAAGAGTTGCGTCCCTACACAATCCGGCAAAATTAATTCTGCTGCCAGCAATGTATAGAGATGCGAAGAATGGATCTAGAATGTATTTGTTGATTTTTATTGGCTGATGTAAATCAGTGATTTACAGACACCTCCTAAAGATTTTCTAGCTGACTTAATTTGCCTTTCCAGCATTGAAGCTAAAACGTTTAAACCTAATCGTACTCAGCTTAAATCGCCTAAGTAAATCTTATAGAAGCTACAGAGTTATAAAATTAACAGGGTGAAATGAGAAAACTGGCTTAATAGCCTCGCATGAAAAAGGGCATCCATAAATTCATATCATCCTAACCAAAAACCGCCAACTTATTAGGACGGGACAAACGATAGACTTTATTTCTGCCCTTCATTTAACAGCGCTCAACGAAAATGTAGTTTACATTTCTTCGACGTCTGCGGAATCTCTCAACCAAGTGGTTAGATTTTGGAAGTTAAACTGCCCCTTTTGCCCGCCTAACACATCGGCCATTTGTTGTTTTTTCTCGTCCGATTCAATGGCAGACTCTTTGCCCTCAATAACGGCCTCTAGCCTAACGATTGCGTAATCACCATTATTAAGAGACATGCCTTCTATTGCTTCTTTTTCGGAATTACGAGGTAATGTAAATGCCTTTTGAGCAATTTCTCTCGGCACCCCTGCTTCATTTCGTTTGATGCTCTTTTTATCAACCCAGCTGACTCCGAGATCTTTAATATCTTCGTCTTTAAAATTACCGGCCTTTACTTTCGCCACTAGTCCTTCGCCAAGCTCTTTAATCCTGGCTTTACTCTTCTCTGACTCGATGGCCAACTTGATGGGCACCTGAACCTTTTCCAGCGCTTTGTAGGTTTCTGGCTTATGCCCTTTTACTCGCACCACCACCACTTTATTTTCAGCCGAGAATTCAATTACTTCACTATTACGTTTTTCATTCAGAACCTCATCGCCAAAAGCGGCCTCAACAACCTCTTTATTGGCTCCGATACCACTTCCTCCGGTACGCGTAAAATARCCCGTGTGTTTTATTTCAACCCCTAAAAGCTCAGCGGGGTCTTGAAGATCAGACGCAGCAAAGGCCATCTCTTTAAGCTCTTCAACTTTATCGTTAAAGGGTTGTTCGGCTTTAGTCACTTTTACTTCAGCGTGCAATGATTGCCTAATCGTTTCCAGCTCAGGGACCGGAGGCTCAACCCCATGCAATTTGATTATATGAAAGCCAAACTCGGTCAATACCGGCGCACTAATAGCGCCTATTTCCAAATCGAAAAGGGCCTTTTCAAACGCTTCCACGTATGCCCCTCGACCTGCCACCCCCAGACTACCGCCTTTTTCGGCAGAGCCGGTATCGCTGGAATACTGTTTCGCGAGAGCCGCAAAATCTTCGCCATCTAATAATCTCTGATGAACCTCTCCCGCTAGACTCCCGGCTTGATCCTCGTCTTGATCATCGCTAACTTCAATTAATATATGCGAGGCATCTCTGTTTTGAGTCGCTTCTATTTCAGCGATCCGAATTGCAAACTGAGTCGTAATTTCCTCTTCAGTCACCTCAATATCGGCGCTGAAATCCTCCTGCCTTAATTCGATATACTCCAAGGCGATTTGCTCAGGCACTTTATAACGGTCCCGATTCTCTTCAAAATACTGTTCAATCTCCTCATCCGTTACCGCAATCTTACCCTTTACTTTATGAAGTGGTATTTGCAAATAACTGATGTCACGCTGCTGCTCATTCAGTTTTAAGAGCTGGGTAATCTCAAGTTCGGTAGCAAAATCCGTATTAAAATAGCCTTCTCTTACCTGATCCCCCTTTTTATCTTTTCTCAACTCATCCATGAATTGATTCGGACTCATCCCCGCCCGACGAATCAACTGTTCGAATAAATTATTAGAAAACACGCCATCCTGCTGAAAGGTAGAGCTCCCTCGAATTTCTTCATAGACACTTTCTAAGCCTATATAGTGCCCATTCTTATCTGCATACTGAGTCAGCAATTCCCGACCAATCATTCCATTCAGTACGTTAGGTCGCAAACTCTCTACGCTCAACATATCCTTCGGAAACTGATCTCCAAACCGAGAAACCAAGCTTTGTCGCTGCATTTCTATAGCTCTAAGCAGATCTCGTTCATCAATCCCATTGCCATTGACCGTAGCCACACTATTATCAACGCCCGACGACTGGAATATCGAAGAAACTCCAAAAAACGCAAACGGTAATATAAATATTGTAATGAGGACCTTTCCAAGCCACCCTTTTATTAGATTTCGAAATGTATCTAACATACTCAACTTCGCTCCATTCGCAACAAAAAAAAAGACGCTATCCCATTACACAGGAGCGCCTTTCTATAATCCTATTTTCTAATTCGGAAACTCTTCGAGCCAATATTCATCTTCGAATTTCATTACCCTAAAATTTCACCGCGTGAATTCAATCTTGAGGATAGGTCATGTTTAGATTTAGTGTTAGTGGATTATCTAACCGTCAAACCCATTCATGTGAAACTGTTCGATCCCCCCAAGGGCGATCTCTTTTTCGGGGCCACCCTTTCCAGGACGCCCCCTATCGGAAAAATATTCTCAGACTGGATTAGCTTATTGAATTATTATGTGTTGACTGCGTCTTTTAATGCTTTTCCTGCTTTAAAACTAGGGATTTTAGCTGCAGGAATATCAATCGGATCACCGGTTTGGGGATTACGCCCAGTTCTAGCGGCTCGATCTTTAACGCTAAAGGTACCGAATCCCACTAAAACCACCGGGTCTCCACCCTTTAATGCATCAGATACTGAGCTAATCATCGCGTCTAAGGCTCTTCCAGCAGATGCTTTTGGAAGATCCGAGGAAGCTGCTATACGGTCGATAAGTTCGGATTTGTTCACTTTACTCCCCTTAAATAAACAACTATTTCACGTTGCAATTTTCAAGTTTTTTAATACGGCAGTCATCTATGGCTCCCTCTTCATTTTCTCAAAGTAGAGGGAATCACTCAGTACACTACCGGCCATTGATCAATTAATGATTCTGTTATCGAGCCAAAATTTCAAGGGTAAAATTTTACAGTTACACCCGGCGTTTTTAACCTTCTACCGAACCGTCTAAATATTTAATTGGCCTAGATGCTATACCAATAGAATTATAATTTCGAGGATATTTCCTGCTTTTTTTCCATTGGGATAGAAACAGCTGTCTAAKTCGCATTTAATTCAGAATATCATTGAATACTTTATAAAAGCGTGGGCTTAATCTTTTAGGAACAGCATCAAACAGAGTTCAAGGCTACTCCTAAAAAGTTGAGCTGCAGATCGGAGGGGGAATATACCACCAATTAAAAGTATTGGCAGTATCATTGTTGGGTTTTAATTAGATTTAATGAGTACTCACTCGATTGGATTTATCGTCCTTGTCCTTGTCCTCTTTTTTGGCCATCTCTTCATCAGAAAGGGGCTCAGGCAAACGTTGTAATGCGATCTCCAAAACTTCATCAATCCACTTCACAGGACGAATATCCAAATCTTGCTTAATATTGTCAGGAATTTCTTTGAGGTCTCGTCGATTTTCATCCGGGATAATGACGGTATCAATACCACCTCGATGAGCAGCCAATAACTTTTCTTTAAGGCCACCAATAGGGAGCACCTCGCCGCGAAGCGTAATTTCACCCGTCATGGCGACATTCGCCCTTACAGGAATCTCAGTCAATACCGAAACCAGCGCCGTACACATTCCTATGCCTGCACTCGGCCCGTCTTTCGGCGTTGCGCCCTCAGGAATATGAATATGGATATCATGACTTTCTAAAAAGTTCGGGCGAATTCCAAGCACTTGCCCTCGACTACGCACAACCGTCATTGCCGCTTGAATAGACTCTTGCATAACGTCGCCCAAAGAGCCGGTTCGAATTTGCCTGCCTTTCCCAGGCATGGCAGTTGCCTCAATAGTCAGCAATTCTCCCCCAACAGAGGTCCACGCCAAACCGGTAACTTGGCCCACCTGATCATTATCTTCTGCTTTACCGTAGCTGGTTTTCCGAACCCCACTATAATGCTCCAAGGATTCACTGTTTACCCGAACATCAATCGCTCCTTCTCCATCGAGCACGTGCTCTTTGACAACTTTTCGGCACACTTTAGCGATTTCTCTTTCTAGGTTTCTGACCCCGGCTTCGCGAGTGTAGTAGCGGACTAGATCAAGCATGGCTTCAGTTTCGATAACCAGCTCATCCTTTTTAAGCCCGTTATTTTTCATTTGCTTAGGCACTAAATATTGCTCGGCAATATTGACCTTCTCAGCTTCCGTATAACCCGGTAATCGAATAACTTCCATGCGATCCAGTAATGGCGCTGGAATATTCATTGAATTGGACGTGCACAAGAACATCACGTCAGACAAATCATAATCTACTTCAAGATAATGGTCGTTAAAGGTATTGTTTTGCTCCGGATCTAACACTTCCAAAAGAGCCGACGCGGGATCACCGCGATGATCAGCCCCCATTTTGTCGATCTCATCCAATAAAAAAAGCGGGTTCTTAACCCCAACTTTTGAGATTTTCTGGATTAGCTTTCCTGGCATGGACCCGATATAGGTGCGTCGATGCCCTCTTATCTCTGCCTCATCTCTAACGCCACCCAGGGCCATACGGATGTATTTCCGGTTCGTCGCTCTGGCTATTGATTGCCCAAGCGAAGTTTTACCCACCCCCGGAGGCCCCACAAGACATAAAACCGGACCCTTAAGCTTCTTGACGCGAGATTGCACCGCCAAATATTCTAGAATTCTTTCTTTAACTTCCTCTAAACCATAATGGTCAGAGTCTAAGATTTCATTAGCCTTGGCTAAATCATGACTCACCTTACTGCGCTTTTTCCAAGGCACACCAATCATCCAATCGATATAACTTCGAACCACAGTCGCCTCTGCAGACATTGGAGACATCATTTTTAATTTATTAAGTTCAGAAATGGACTTTTCTTGGGCTTCCTTTGGCATACCTGCGGCCAATATCTTTTTTTCCAATTCTTCAACTTCATTACTGCCGTCTTCTAGATCGCCCAACTCTTTCTGAATGGCTTTCATTTGCTCATTTAAATAGTATTCGCGCTGACTCTTCTCCATTTGCTTTTTTACGCGCCCACGAATCCGCTTTTCCACTTGAAGTAAATCAATCTCAGACTCCAGCAAACCCATTAAAAACTCAAAACGCTCCTTTAAACCAAACATTTCTAAAATTCTTTGCTTATCGTCGATCTTTAACGACATATGCGCCGCAATGGTGTCCACCAATCGACTGGGTTCTTCGATGCCAGTCACCGAGGTCAATATTTCAGGCGGCACCTTTTTACTCAATTTCACATACTGCTCAAACTGACTCATCATTGAGCGAACTAACACTTCTGTTTCACGCTCACTAACACCTTCACCAACAATTTCTTTAAGTGAGGCTACAAAAAACTTGTCATTTTGAGACAACCCAACAACATCCGCTCGATACCCGCCCTCTACAAGCACTTTTACAGTGCCATCAGGCAATTTCAACAACTGCAAAATCGTAGAGACTGTACCGATAGCGTACAAATCTTTCACATTCGGCTCATCATCCGAGGCGTTTTTTTGGGCCACAAGCAAGATCTGTTTATTACTTGCCATCGCGGCTTCAAGCGCGTTGATTGACTTTTCTCGACCCACGAACAGCGGGATGACCATATGCGGATAGACAACAACATCTCGAAGCGGTAACAAGGGGATATCGCTTTGTAATTGAGTCTCGTTGACTGGTTGATCAGACATCAGGTTATCCTTTGGTTTAGTTTCCACCTAATTAAAGCACGCCTATTGAGTATCAAAAGCCAGATCATTACGGCGTATTTTGTACGGGAATTTATTAGCCCAGCTATAATCATTGGGGCTAAATGATTGAATTACAAGTTTTTGAGGGCAAAAACAAAAAAAGGGCTAGACGCCCTTTTTTTGTTTTATTCGCTAATCTGAAGCAGCTTTTGCCTGCTCATTATTTTCATATATGAGCAATGGTTCTGACTCTCCATTGATAGACGCTTCGTCAACCACCACCTTCGCCAAATCGTCAATCGAAGGAACTTCGTACATTGTACTCAGAAGAATATTTTCCAATATCGACCTTAAGCCCCTAGCGCCAGTTTTCCTTTCTAAGGCTCTATGCGCAATCGCTGCAAGCGCCTCTTCTCTGAAATCCAACTCTACATCTTCCATTTCAAACAAGCGGGCGTATTGCTTAGTCAATGCATTTTTAGGTTCTACAAGAATTCGAACCAACGCACTTTCATCCAATTCTTCGAGTGTTGCAATCACTGGAAGACGGCCCACAAATTCAGGGATTAGGCCATACTTTACCAAATCCTCCGGAGCCACACCTTTTAAGGTAACTCCGAGATTCTTACTATCGCTTTTACTGCTTACTGCCGCAGAGAAACCAATGCCGCTCTTCTCTGATCGCGCCCGAATCACACTGTCTAAACCAGAGAAGGCTCCACCGCAAATAAATAGGATATTAGAAGTGTCAACCTGAAGAAACTCTTGCTGAGGATGCTTTCTTCCTCCCTGAGGGGGCACCGAGGCAACGGTGCCTTCAATTAGCTTCAATAACGCCTGCTGAACACCTTCGCCAGAAACATCTCGAGTAATCGACGGGTTGTCCGATTTCCTAGAAATCTTATCAATTTCATCTATATAGACGATTCCCATCTGGGCTTTTTCAACTTCATAATCACATTTTTGCAGCAGCTTTTGAATGATGTTTTCAACATCTTCACCTACGTAACCTGCTTCAGTCAGTGTGGTAGCGTCTGCAATTGTGAACGGAACATTGAGCAATCTAGCCAAAGTTTCAGCCAGTAACGTCTTGCCGCTTCCGGTAGGCCCGATCAGCAGGATGTTACTCTTGCCTAGCTCTACCTCCTCACTTTGCTTGCCCCCACTATCGCCCGCTTTTAATCGTTTATAGTGGTTGTAAACGGCAACGGCAAGTACCTTTTTTGCCTCGTCTTGACCGATGACATATTCATCCAGAATATGTTTTATCTCTTTGGGAGTAGGCAAGCTATCACTCTTGCTCTCGCCACTGTCTTCCTGCACCTCTTCACGAATTATGTCGTTACACAGGTCCACGCACTCGTCACAGATAAATACCGACGGACCCGCAATTAATTTACGTACTTCGTGCTGACTTTTCCCGCAAAAGGAACAGTAAATTAACTTACCGCTATCACCTTCTGTTCCATCATGTTCGTCAGTCATTGATGATTTACCTCGCGCAATCTAGCCCAATACAAAACCTGCGGGATTTCCTTTATATAGACATAGGCCCATGCGCTTTTATAGCGCAGAAATTCACAGCCTTAAACTATTCTAATAGTTTACTCTGACGGCCTTTTTTCAAGGACGTCATCAATCAAACCAAAATCTTTTGCTTCGTTCGCAGTTAAAAAATTATCTCTATCCGTGGCAGCTTCAATAGTATCCAGCGGCTGATTAGAGTGCTTAGCTAATATTTCGTTCAGCTTTCCTTTAATACTAATTATTTCTCTCGCGTGAATCTCAATATCTGACGCCTGGCCTTGAAAACCACCTAACGGTTGATGGATCATAACACGAGAATTCGGCAAGCAAAATCGCTTACCTTCAGCACCCGCTGTCAACAACAACGCGCCCATGCTTGCAGCCTGACCAATACACAGAGTACTGACTTCGCATTTTAGAAACTGCATGGTGTCATATATCGCCATTCCAGCGGTAACCGAACCGCCGGGGGAGTTTATGTAAAGATGAATATCTTTGTCTGGGTTTTCAGACTCAAGGAAAAGTAGTTGCGCAACCACCAAATTTGCCATGTGATCTTCAACTGCCCCAACCAAGAAAATCACTCGTTCTTTCAGCAGTCTCGAGAAGATATCGTAAGATCGCTCTCCTCTCGAGGTTTGCTCTACAACCATGGGTACCAGAGCCATTGCGTGTATCCTTATCTAAATGAGTATAATTACAGAACTGCTGAGCGACCCGTACCTTTAAAAGGATTCGTTGCCCGCGCTCTGCGTCATCAGGTCTTTGTAATTGTAAGTTTTATCAACTGTTTTAGCCGATTCTAGCAATTTCTCAACCACCAGCTCTTCTAATATAGCAGACTCAACCGAGGCCAGCTCTTTATCGTTGTTATAATACCATTCGATGACTTGCTGAGGTTCGGGGTATCCAGCTGCCGTTTCTTCAATCTTGGCGCGCACACGCCCAGCATCAGCTTCAATGCTGTGCTCGCGGACGATTTCGCCGACTAATAAGCTCAGTTTCAGGCGGCGCTCTGCGGTTTCTCTGAACCCATCCATCAACGTTCCGATGACTTCATTCATGCCTTCAGTGCCCATTTGCGAGCTAAACTGCTGGCCGTATTGGCTAACTTCACGCTCAACCAGTGCTTTAGGCACTTCAACTTCATTTTTCTCGATGAGTTGATCAAACGCACTTTTCTTTTTCTGGCTAATTGCAGCATTTTCGAGCTCTCGCTCCATGTTGCTCTTTAGTTTTTCTTTGAATTCTTCTATGGTTTTGTCTTCAAAACCAAATTCTTTAATGAACTCTTCATCCAATTCTGGCAACGCAGACTCATTGACTTGATTGACCTTCACAGTAAATACGACAGCCTTGCCGGCGAGTTCATCTGCTTTATAGTCTTCAGGGAATGTCAATTCAAGTGTTTTCTCATCACCTGCTTTAGCACCAACCAAACCAGACTCAAATCCTTCAATCATGGTGCCGCTGCCAAGCTCTAGCTCAACATCTACGCCAGACCCGCCTTCAAAAGCATCGCCATCAAGCAAGCCGTCGAAATCAATTTTCAATTGATCGCTATCTGCTGCTGCACGCTCGACTTCAGACCATGTGGCCTTTTGCTTTCTTAGGTTTTC
>NVTH01000067.1:0-10229 GCA_002401525.1 Moraxellaceae bacterium
CTACTTGCAGAGGTAGTCAAAGGTGTTGAATTTAAAGACGGGATTATGGTTAAGCAGGATGTTGCTTCAGAATCCATACACCAGATTTGACCATAGCTCATTGCCATCGCTACAACCATTGCTACTTTTTTGTACTGGCTTCCTATTTGAGCCGCCATACGGCGTCAATTTATTTTACCTGAGAATCACTCAGGTTTGAAATAATACTCTTTTGCTCAGGTGTTAATTCTGAATCAAAAGGGATTTTTTCGTTGCTCAATCCATATGCTCCAAGACGTTTAACGCCGCTATGCTATATGGGGACGGGGCACTTTTTGGGTAGTGGAATTTTGGCTAAAATTGGCAAAGCCATACCAAAACGGAGTTCATCAAAAAGTGCCGACATGATAAATCTGTTAGTCGAGGTATTAATTCCGCTCCAACTTTTTGATATACGTTTCGGCATCTTCTTCCCATGTAGGGTAGACCTCTACGGCTAGGGAGAAATATTTTTTACATTGGTCAAGGTCTTTAACTATGTAGTAATACCTTGCAAGGTACCAATTAGCGTTGGCGTCCTTGGGTGAGCTTTCCAATTTTTCTAAGCAGTGACTTTTAAGCTCTTCCAGTTGATTTGTTTGGATAAATCTTACAGCATCGTTTTCCCACTTATTTTTGTAAACAGTTTTAAAATTAGCGACAACAGATAAGATAGATTTTATGGACCAAAAAATACAGCCCATCACGATGAAAAAGGCTATAAAATCGAGAATGCTCTTAATTTCAGCCAGCAATTCTATTGATTCATGTTCCATGTTTTTACCACTAACGCCTTGTTTAAAACATTTAAGGACATATTAATTACGTTTTTTATTTTTCAGAAAGAATCTTTTCGATGAGCAGCTATTTATGTTTGATACTGATTTCACCAAAAATGATATCAATAGGGATTATGTTGAATAGCCAAGCCTCAATTCTCACTTTGTTCAATTTAGGCACATAGCCTTTAAATTTAAAACGATAGCTTATGTACTTGCCAATTAAGAGTATGTGGTCTGATGATTTTTCTCGGCATTTATAGTTTTTAGGCCTAAAATTAAAAAGCGTCCCGTTAGGATTAGCTTGGCTTCCAATTTCAAGCCTGATGCCTTTACTATCTTCAGTAAGATTCAATGTGTGGTAGCCTAGATGTATCTTCATATGTATTTAGCGCCAAAAGAACCCGCATCTATATCGTCGGATGAAATATTTAAGGAGAAAGACGAATTCAACTTCCAAGTGCACCGCTACATCAGCCGTAATAGACCTCAGCTGACGACAGGTAATAGCAATAATAAAACGGGTGTGAGATACAGAGATAAATAATAGATTACTCCAACAAACGTACCTCTTCCTATAATGCCGAATGCCGAAATCCGTTTCACCTCATTCGAATAGCCGTTGCAAATTCGGCTGTACATGACAACGTAATACAATGAGTAAACAGGAATAACTGTAACTAGAATCAACCTCCCGTAATCTTTCCCAAATATTATAGACACAGCCAAAAGCAAACTTACACACCCAACAAATCCATAAGCGCTGTTGAGAACGATGAGGTCACGAGTTCTGTCATTCATATTTCGAAACAATTCACACAAAAAGCAAGGGCGCATTAGCGTCCCGTAGACTTTCTTGTTAATTCGTTGTATGCATCTAAATCAACTGCATCTGTATATTTTGAAAGAAACTTCTGGCCCACGATATCAGATACACTAATTAGCAAAAACAAACTACTATCCCAACAAACAATTTCAAATACCGCGCCATTTAATTGTGGCTTAGGGGAGCCTTCCCAAAACTTACTATTCCCATCTGCAATTGGCGACTCATCGATTAAAGGAACGACACCTTTAGGTATCGCGCTAAAAACAGCCCATATGAACTGTATCTCGTTTTCTGTGATTAGCTTCCTCAGTTCGGCCCCACCTACTCGCATCTCTCGCACTTCTACTCCCCAGGGTGGAGCACAATTTGTTTCTATATCGCTTATATACCAATCGTATTCTTCGCAAACACCATCAAGCACGTTAAACACGTCATTCATGTTTCCGTAGTATTTAATGTGCTTTGAATTCTCTAGAAGTATGTTCATGATTTATAGAGTTAACGCCTCAAGAAGGGGCGCCGGTTACGGCGTCCCGTCTGCTTGATTTGTTAAACTCTTTATTTCTCTAATTTTTAATTTCGCAAATGCATCTACAGACATTCCAAAAAGGTTCTTACCTTTTCCGATGTCACAAGAGATTTCATATCTCGTCTTAGGCGCTAACCTAAAAAAGGCCTCAGGATGACTTTCGTATTGGCCATTTACACATGCGGCTTTAAATCTATATTTTCCCGCCGGCAATGATAGCTCTCCCAACATATTGTCCCAGAAAGGGCTTCTACCAGTAATTTCATTATTGTTTTCATCCCATACATACTCTATCCATGTATTGTAGCCTCTACCAAAAAGACTAGCATTTTGGGACGTTTTCACTACTGCCATTTCTTCAAGATTAATGTTATTCGGATTATATACTGTTGGAACTGTACTACACCCCGTCAGAAGGGCTATAGCAATTAAAAAGAATACTTTCATTTTTGCTCCTGTAATTGACGAGACTTAACAGCTTAATTTCCATCACCCGACGCATCAAGGTACGTCAGGTGACGTAATCTGTCGAGAACCCCCAGCCAATCTAGCTAACTATTTGTTTTATTTCCATAAATCCACCTTACGTTTACTTGCCCCTCATGATCACCTATCAAGTAACGCATAGTTTTACGTCACCCGACGCAATTTACATTAACGCTCAGCCCATAGAAAAAACCACTTTTTTAAAAATTTAGATGGCGACTTCTAATATTTTAAAGGATGTATAATTCAATATTTAAACACCGCTGACCTATATAACCACCGCCATTTCTCATCTTGCTTTGACCCAAGACTATATCTTTAAAATGTCCATTAAAGTGATGGTCATTCAGTGCGCAACATACGACCCCCCCCCTGAAGCCATCAGATTACCAATTCCATTTCTGTTGAATTTAACAAAGGGGATTTGCAACGTTGCGTAACACTCATAAATTCGGATTGCGCCCAATTTTACTCAGTATCCAGGTCATCCTTATAGACAATCGTCGCAGGGCTGTCCTTTGATGCTTTTGATACCTGCATAGACATGCACTAATCGAAGACCGGCCCATTAGTGTGATCAGACACTAGTTAAAAGACACCGGAATTTCGGCATAATTATCTAAACAAGTAACATTATCGCCGCTTTCGTCGCAGAAAGTACCTATTATATAGCCCGTTTGTGGTAGGGATTGTTCTGAAAAAGTAAGCTGTAATGAAAACGTTAAATCTATATCTAATGTCATTAAGCTACTTCCAATGTCATCACTTTCGGTTACCACTAACGTATTACAGTTTACGTCCATACTGGATAAATAACTGCAGCCAAATGCATAACTAAGATCACCCACTAAAGGCGGCAATGGGAACGTCATTGAAAATAACGGTATCGTACCCCCTTTACTTACCGCAGACTCATCATCGAAATAGAGTCTTAAACTTTCATCGCTTGAACTTGTAGAATAGGTTTCGAACGAAATAGAAAATTCACCAGAATCGATATTTGTATGAAGCTGAATTTTATCATCAGAAACTTCAGAGCTGCCAATAACTTTCATGCTATGAACTTCGCTTATATCTGACGCAGAATTCACCCCATCTACTACAAGACCCTTTTCTTCTTGTTCAAGTATTTGATTTACTGCACGAGTAGCGACCTGGTGCTCAAAATCTGAAAGACAACCATCGTTATCAAGATCATATATTTCAGTCAATAGCTCAATGCCACCTATTTCAAACGTTTCTCCCGAAGGACAGATTACTAACACCAATTCATCATCTACGTCTTCATTTACTTCTTCACTATCTGAAGATGACTTAGATCCGCCTTGGCACGCAGCCAAGAAGATGCTGACAGAGAGAGTGAAATACAGCGGGACTTTTAACATAAACAAACCTTGTATTCGAGGGAATTACAATAAGGTCGATCATTATTCAATTTTTACACGATACGTCAAGTGATAATTATATCCAGCAGATCGGCTTTAGTAGCGGTTGGCGGACTTCGACGCTGAAAAAGGACTTAAAAATCGGGTCTCTTTGAGAGCTCTCAACGCCCTTATAAAGCATACGAGACACGAGCGTTGAGTTTGGTGCGGCTGTTACGCTACATTCAATTTAACCTTGATTACTTAACTTAACTAATAGCATTTCTTGTCTACTAAAGGTCATATGAATACTGCAATAATCAAATTTCCTAGATGGGGCAAACTATGCATCACCACCAAAGACAACCCAAAAATCCATTTAGATCAGATCAAGCAATAAAAGTTAAGCTTATTACCGTCCAGATCACGAAAGTATCCCGCATAAAACCCTTCGCCCCGCGGTCCTGTGGGGCCTTCGTCGGTTGCTCCAAGTGCTATAGCTTTGGCATACAATGCATCCACTTGCTCGGGGGTCTCTACCGCTAGCGCTACCATTACCCCATTACCAACGGTTGCCGCGTCACCATTGAACGGTTTGGAAATGGCTATGCTGGGCTTGCCCGGCTCAACAGCCCAAGCAATAAACGTTTCGAATTCCATAAACCTTTTGGCGCCAATTTCTGACAGTAATTCATCATAAAACTTAGCGCCCCGCTGTAAATCGTTTGTCCCTAAAGTAACGTATCCAATCATTTTTAAAACCTCATTAATCAAGTTGATTTCAGTGTCTTTAAGGTACAGTAATGTACTGTACATAGAAACAGTTCCAATAACAAAAGAAACCCCTTTTAAATGAGCATTTAATGACCGGCTGACGGATAGCACAGGCAGAGCTGTTACTTTTGGCCTTTCTAAACCTATCAACCAACGCATTCTTACCGTAGAATTCATCCGCTCAACTGGTCGTACCAGTTGGTCCGACCAGTTATTTGTCTCGGATATTCGTACCCCTAATTTCATGGCCGTTCCGTTCTCTACGGCCTTCAAAAACGGTGATTTTATTAAACCCTCAGTCCAGCACTCCAGCAAAAATAACACCCCTTCTTTGGGTGAGAATCTATATCAACGATTACTGCGTCAGATCATCGATGGCGAGCTTACGCCCCACCAGCAGCTGCTTTCCGAGCGCCAGCTTAGTGAACAATACAATGTGCACCGAGGTTTGGTGCGTGAAGCACTAAAACGACTGGAGGCCCATAAGCTTATAGAAACTCGTCATGGCGGCGGTTCTCGGGTTTTGGATTTTCGTACCAACGGCGGCTTAGATTTATTAGAGCCGATGATGCTCAAGACGGATGGCTCGCCAAATCTGGAGGTGGTGCAGGACATTATTGAATGGCGTGAAGATTTAAGCATCACCTTGGCCTGCCGAGCCAGCCTTCGCAACGGTCCACTACTGGCAGAACAGCTCGATCAAATTATTCTCGAAATGCGGCAGACTAATCCTGACGATCTTTCTCAGCTGCAGGCGTTGTCCTTACGGTATTGGGATGACATTGCCGACGCCACGCAAAACCTTGCCTACCGACTGGCACTCAATTCCTTTAAGGCCGCCTACGCGCCGTTTCAAAATTTAGTGCTGCCGCTGCTTAAAACCGCGCTGCAGGATTTCCAAAGTTATCAAAACTTAGCCGATGCCATTCGCTCTGGCGACCCTGAGCAATCGGCTCAAATGGCCCACCGTTTGGTTTCCATAGACGAACATAAAATATCACCCCATAGCGCAGTACGCCGTAAAAGCGGTTCGAAAGGAGACGCCAGTGGCTAACCATGACGCTTATGATTGGAATCGTTGTCAGTTCACGAGCCGCCCTTATTCGCAAATTCGCAAAGGGCATTATGAAAGTTATTTTTTACGGGCAAATCACCCCAGTAAAGCCGCTGCCTTTTGGATTCGTTACACTATCTTCGCGCCTAAAAATAAAATAGACCAAGCCACTGGGGAGTTATGGGCGATCTATTTCGACGGCGAATCCAATCAAGTCACGGCGCTCAAAGATGAATTTCCCATCCGAGAATGCAGTTTTTCAGCGACGTCCCTCGATGTTAAAATCGGTGAAGCCGCATTAAGCCCCGGCCATTTAGCAGGTCACATCGCGAATAAAAAGCATCAGTTAAGCTGGCAATTGAACTATCAATTCAATGGCCAATCAGATCATCCTAACGCACCTTTATTCTTCCTTAAAAAATCACTTTATCGTAGCCCCCTCCCAAAGGCCAAATCCGTTGTCGGTGCTCCCAATGTATTATTCAACGGCACGCTGACGGTGAACGATCAAATCATCGACATTAATCAATGGCAAGGCAGCGAGAATCACAATTGGGGCAGTCAACACACCGATGAGTATGCCTGGGGCCAAGTGGCGGGTTTCGATGATAGACCCGAGGCTTTTTTGGAATGCATTAGCGCGCGGATTAAAATCGGTCCACTCTGGAGCCCTCAATTGGGACTGGCGGTATTACGCATTGGCGAAAAAGAGTATCGATTCAACGGTATTAAAAAGGCGTTTCAAGCCAAAGGTCGTTATGACTTCGGCCATTGGTCTTTAAAAACCAGTAACGGCCAAGAAAATTTAGAGCTGCAGATTCAAGCGCCCAGCCATCACTTTGTCGGGCTCACCTATAACAACCCGCCAGGTGGGACCCATACCTGTCTAAATACCAAGATCGCTCAATGCACTGCAACGCTCACGGATAAGCATGGCCAGATTACGGAATTAAAAACCCAACACCGCGCGGCGTTTGAAATTTTGACCGACCGCACCGATCACAAGGTGGACTTGTTAACGTCGTAATTTAGCAAGCCAGACGCTTTTAAGGATAAAAGTAAACGTGGCAACCGAAATTTTTCCCGCTCAAAAAACAGCGCTGGCATTCATTGAAGTCATACTTCCACCAGGCGAGATTATCGCTGATGTGAACCCCGGCGCACTGCTTAGCTCCATTGCCCGAACGTTAGGGCGCGCGCCTGGATTGGCCCTAATTTTGTTTATCGGGCTTTGGCTTTTAGAGCTGCGTTGCTTTTTAAGCACTGGGAAACTGTATCGATCATTGCGCCTTAAGCAACGATTACAATTGCATCAAAATTGGCTTCACAAAAAACCCACGAGTTTTTATTTACGCATTCTGTCACTGCCATTCAAACTTTCTTATACGCTAAACGACACTACAGTAACGCAGGTGCGCGCTCACAACGATATTCAAGCCAATCGGATTCAAGCCATCACACCCACCCAAGAGCGATGGCAAAGCAATTTAGCCAAAGCCTCTGAATTAGAATCTAACAATGAAATAGAAGCCGACGTGGTGATTATCGGCACCGGCGCAGGAGGCGCACCCGCAGCCTATGAATTGGCAAGCCGTGGGCTCGCGGTGGTGTTGATTGAGGAGGGACGCTACTACCAACGCGCAGATTTTAATGGCAGCGTATTTGAAATGATGCAGAAGCTCTACCGCAACTTTGGAGCCACTGGCACCCTCGGTAACGCTGTCATCGCGATGCCACTAGGCAAAAATGTCGGCGGCACCACCACCATCAACTCCGGCACCTGCATGCGAACTCCCAGCGAGGTTTTAGAAACTTGGCGAAGCCAAGGATTAGAGTCATTAACCGATGAAGAAATGAAACCCTATTTCAACGCCGTGGAATACCATTTAAAAGTACAGCCCGCCAATGAAAAATACGTTGGCACCATCGGTGATGTGGTTAAAAAAGGCGCCAACGCAATGGGCTACTCTCAACACGGGCCGCTAAAGCGCAACGCGGAGGGCTGCGAGGGCTTGGGCTTATGTCAATTTGGATGTCCGTCCGGGGCGAAACAATCCACTAACGTAAGTTATATCCCCATGGCGTTAAGAAATGGCGCCATGCTCTACAGTGAATTTAAAGCCAAGCGGCTACTGAGAAAAGGCAATCAAGTCCAGGGCGTCGTCGCTTACGGCAAAGGTCGTCACGGCAAACCAATTAAACTTATTGTTCGAGCCCAAAAAACCATTCTCTCCATGGGGGCCGTCTACACACCAGACTTTTTAAACTATAACGGCATTCACCATCCTCGATTGGGTAAAAATCTTTCCATTCATCCCAGTGGAGTGATTACCGCTTTATACAAGCAGCGCAACTTCAATCATTCGGAGACAATTCCTCAGGGCTACGGCGTGTTCGATTTAGCGTCACGGGGTTTGGTGTTCGAAGGCGGAACCCCGCCCTTTATAGTCCATTCCATGGTCAATCCGCGACTAGGAAAACCTTACGTAGCAGAAACCGAACAGTTTCAACACACCGCTTACCTGGGATTTATGATTAAAGATTCATCTCGAGGCAGGGTTAGATCAACGCCCCTGCTAGGATTCCCCATTCTCTCTTATCGGATGAATAAAGCCGATTTCAAATTATTTTTAGAAGGCGTTCGGATTCTCGCTGAGCTGCACTTAAACGCGGGAGCCGATGCGCTGTATGTCACCGGCAACCCCAAATATGGGCCGATTCACAACCACCAAGAACTAAAACAGCTTTTACAGCAAACACTAAAACCCTTGGATTTTCTCATATCCGCTTACCACCCCTTGGGCACTTGTGGAATCGCCGGCTCAAAAAAATTAGGCGTGTGCGATTCCGATCATAAAGTCTTCGGCCAAGAAAACCTTTACGTGATGGACGGCAGCAGTGTTCCCAGCGCACTGGGGGTCAATCCACAAATTACCATCATGGCCTTGGCCACTCGAGCCGCCAGCCACTTAGCGGACCAACTTCTGAATCAATCGAGTCAAATTGAAACGCCAATCAAACAAGCCAACCAAAGAGGACACGCCTTATGATTACCGTCGATGCACCCATCAGTTTTTTAGTAGGCGGCGCGATCGCCTTGGCCTGCCGATCCGCTACAGGGGATAAAATACGCGATAGAGATCGTACTTTAGTCCATGGTTTAATTTTACAGAGCGTCGTACTAACGCCGGTGATTTTATTTTTTATGTTGAGATTCCCCGACTGGGAATGGAACTACATGTTAGATGCTCGACGCTTCTTTTTGGAAGACAACCCCAGCCTTGGCATTATGCTGGTGGTGATTTTAGTCGCAGTCATGAATCTTAGTTATTTACTTGGCTTTTACTTAACCGAAAAAATGATAAAAAAAGATCAGCGGCTACAGCCTATCTCTTTACTCGTCCTCGTGTCCATTTCCATGCTCGTGGTGATGTTATCCATGAGTGACCAGGCATTACACATTGGTACTTTAGAGGAATACCGAAGCGGCACGGCGCCACTTATTTTTTTTAGCCCACAATTTTTAATCGCTCAATCCATTGCAGGCGTGCTGATTGCGCTGGGCATAATCGCCATCATTCGTGCGGCCCATAATTCAGAGGCCTGATCCAAGGCCACTTCATGCGCAATAAATCAATAATCAAGGATTAGGTCATGATCACCCTCAATCGATTAATGATCACCTGGGTTTATTGCGCACTCTTATGCATCAACATTTTTATGGCGAATTGTTACGCCTCCTCGCCGCAAGCAGTCAACCTACAAGCGATCAACCCGCCTACCTATACCAAACCGTCTGCGTTAAATCATATCGCAGTGCCTCGATTACAAAATTTCGATATTGATTTTCATACCTTGGCACGCTGGACACAAGCAGGGCAAATTCTGCTATTGCATAACCCTCAGTCTTATTCAGATAATCTTTCGCTACGCTTTGTCAGCAGCTTTATCACCCTCGATGCCTCAATCGACGAAATAAATAAAACCCTTAGAGACTTTGAACATTACCCAGATTTTATGCCGCAAGTAGTGAGTACTGATGTAACTCAGCGGCCTCCCGATGGCGTGGACGTGGATTTCCGATTRGGTTTTAAATTACCCATCGGTCATTTAGGAATCGAGTATTCTTTAGCGTATCAGTCGATATCCCAACACGAAATGATCTGGCAATTAATTGATGGYGACATGRCCTACAACRCCGGCCGATGGGAGCTTATTCCTTTAAACTCGAACCAAACGCTTTTGATCTATACCTCCTGGACCGACCTGCAAAGCATTAGCCCATTAATAAGCGCGCTGTTTCGGTTGCAACCAGAGCTRGCTCTCTCTACGCCCATAAGCGCCAATGCGGTAACGGCGAACGCATTCAAACAACAGATTTTGAATACGACAGTAT
>NVTH01000067.1:10234-16193 GCA_002401525.1 Moraxellaceae bacterium
CNAACACAAACACAAACACAAACAATGAATTCGGTAACAAACCACTCGAACGATCCCGTAAATAATYCCCCTGATCATTCTATAAACTTATCTATAAACCAATCTCTTAATCAGGCCATTATCAATGCGCAGGCATTAACGTCGCTGCAGGAAGATGAGGGTGCAGCGCCTTCGATCAATCAATTCGGCTCACAAGAATTTGTACATCGATTRACTACGTTGGGAACATTTGTCTTTGTTCATGAACCACACGTTATTGAAATTAACGGYGAASAAGTSGATATAATATACGTCACYGCCTCCAGAATACTCCCCGGCCCGACCGCGCTCAATCGTCAAATCACCACCCAGTTTGAACGCTACCCCGAATTACTTTCTCTAGCACAATCCTCCTCAGCGGAACAAAGTTTCACAGACAACGGTTTTTTAGTGGATTGGAAATTAAAGCTAGGGGTGGGACTATTTTCAATAAAGCTGAACTACCAAGTGGAATACCAATGGGATAAAAATCAATCCCTTTCGTTTCGAGTCGTTAATGGCGACCTACCCTATCTTCGAGGCCGTTACGAATGGACGCCAATTGAAGTCGATAAAACACTATTCACCTACACCGTGGGCAACCCCCTAGGCAAAACATCCCCCGCGTTACTTAAACTCGGCAAGCTCATTCCAAATCAGCAAATCGTGTCGGGCACAGTGTCTGCCGTTACCTTAGTTGAAAGCGCCAGTACTTGGTTAGGTCTAAGCCAAGCACTCACTTATGAATGATTGAATCGGCCGTTTTTCATTCTGCTGACCGTTCGCGCATCAAGAACAGGCGTAATCTACTACGACCGATTGCTTGATTTTCTTATTATATGCTCATCTGCTTTTTTAAAAAATAACTCGTATGTCCTGATGGCATGTCTGGGAGCTCACCAAAAACTGAATAGCCCAACTTAAGATAAAAATCTAATGCCTGAAACGTTGTTGTTTCCAGGCGAATGTTAGCAATACCTTTTGATAGTGCATACTGCTCAAACCTTGCTATAAGCTTTGAGCCCCAACCGTCCTTACGAATGGATTCATCAATCCAAAGACCTTGAATATGCATCCAATTCCAGTTAATTTCTCCGAGAATTCCACCAACAACAATCCCAGATTCGTTCTTAACGAATGAGGATACTTTTTCCTTGAAAACTGAGCCTGTAAAAGATTCATTATAAATTGTAAGGCCCAACTTTAAAACTTCGAAATCTTGTTCTTCAGGTGGTAAAGGTTTTGTTAATTCCATACTATGCGATGAACTCCATTTGGCATTTAACGTCGCGCTTTGCGAAAAATTTAGATCGCAGGAGGCGACAATCGCGTGAATTCCTCTAGCGTTAATTGTTCTGGCGTTAATTTTCTACTTTGAATAAAAGGAATTCTTCGAGCATACATATAAAACCATACGAAGATCGTCAAAAACATCATCGTGGAAAATGGCGAAAATATATCGGCCTGATTCATATTCTAATTCTCACATGCCGTCTCGGTGAAAACGGTCGGATGCTAATCTATAATTTGACGCCCTGAAGTGATCCACTAAAGCCGGACTCTTTTTGTATCATCAGGTCTTAATGTGACAATTTAGGGCAGTTTATGACCCCAATTATAATCACAATGTGACATGAGCATCACTTTTTAGCGCCAATTACTTTCAATAAAATCATGAATATCCGCAGAAATGTACTACACAGCTTATTTTTGGCTTAATCATTGCGCTTACTTACCTGAGTCACACAACGAGGATATTGGCCATGCTGAGTTCATATCGGGTAACGGGAACTAAAAGATATAACCTTCTCCTATTACCTATAGTTTTCATATATAGCTGGGGAGCTCATGCTGAAAGTCGTAACAATGTGCAGCTGGATCAGCGGGGACACAATAACTTTTTACAGACCACCCAACTTGGCAAGGAAAATAATATAAAGGCGGTTTCGGAAGGTAATGCCAACAAGATATTGATTGATCAATACGGCGACAAACACAACACTAACGTAGGGCAATACGGCAATAAAAACCTCATCGATGTGTGGCAAGAAGGTAGCGATCATCATTTCGAATTCAAACAAGTGGGTAACGACAACATCGTCAAGGTGCAACAAATAGGTGATGTCAATCTCAACTTGGTTCGACAAGAAGGCGACAAAAATGCAATCGTGCAAGACAGAAAGGGTGAAAACCAGGCGGTTGCAGTTGAACAAAAAGGGGATGAGCAAATAGCCTATATTGAGCAAAAAGGCGAATACAATGAGGCGGCTGTTTCACAAGAAGGCCAGCAAAACGAAACTGCAGTAGCGCAAAGAGGCGAAGACAATTCATTATCGACTGAACAACAGGGCGATAACAACGTAGCTCAATTAACTCAAGAAGGCAGCAATCAACAAGTAGAAACTTTCCAAGAGGGAGAGTTCAATGTTGCAGAAGTGATACAAGTTGGCGATGACCAACTGACCGAAGTCGTACAAGAAGGGAATGATAACGAAGTCTTTGCTGCCCAAGAGGGAACTCACAACATTGCAGAAGTCGTTCAACAAGGTGATGAAAACCGAGTCATCATTGAACAGGACGGTGAAAACAATGAGCTGGAAGTGCTTCAAGAAGGGGAGCAAAATACAGTGTTCATTCAACAGGAAGACCAACTTCAAACGGCCGAGATCGTAACAACGGGTGATGAAAACCTCATTGAAGTAGAACAACGAGCCGAAGGAGTTCCAGAGGAAAATCTTGTTGCAGTAGAAATAACTGGCGATGGGAACACAGTAATAGCCAGGCAATCTGGTGGAGAACAGGTTATAGAAACCGTCATAAACGGAGAGCAAAACGTAGTTGTCGCCAAGCAGTCTGGTGGAGAACAGACTATAAAGACTTTCATAGAAGGAGAGAAAAACGAAGTAGTGGCTGTGCAAGAGGGAGAGCAACAAGAAATCGTTATTGAACAAAGCGGTGTAGATAACGAGCTAAATTCCGATCAATCAGGAGATAATCACGTCGCAGTGGGTCGTCAAATTGGAGATCAAAACGAGTATTATCTACTGCAAGTCGGCGCCAGAAACCACGCATACACCGAGCAAATAGGCAACGCGAACATCACCAAAACCATACAATACGGATACGACAACACGTTACGCTCTGGGCAATATGGCAACCACAACCTGATCAACACAACGCAAGTTGGCTATGAACATACTGCATCGGTCTCACAAAGGGGCAATATGAACAGCGCAATTGTCGTTCAGGGAGACCCCAGTTTGATCGATCCAGCCTATACCTCACGCACGCGTCGATAAAGTAAATTCAAGAGGTAATCTATCCCTAACGGTTTCTTTCAATTCCCGATGGGATAGCTTCAATGTAAACACCCATGTAACTGGCAATTTTTTTGCGAGGCCTTTTTTGGTAAAATGAAGCGTAATAGAATGCGCAAAAGACCGGAGCAAAAATAGGTCCTATTGACATGATAGTTATCCCTGTACACCTTCCGATTTAATTTTTTGACGGTAGCTCTTAACGATTAAAACCAATATTCCACTACTTTTTATTTTATAAATAACTCGATAGTTACCGTTAACGATTTCACGAATTTCACTTCTTTTTAGTTCCGGAACAATACGGCCAGATAAAAACAAAGTAACCAGCGACCAAAACCCCAACACCACTTACTAATAGAACCAGGATAGAGCCAACCTTACACCCTCTAGAGTCTCCCCAATGCCTGCATCCATTAATAGATGCTTAATACCTGCCACCAAGTGATAGATCAAGGCTGAAACGAACCCCCAAATTATTAACTTTGATAACAGCAAGTCCAACAGCTTAGAAAGGGATTTAAAACGTTCCTCTGAAGCTAAAGATTCGCCCAGCATACTGCTAGCTGGCACCCCAGCTTTCTCCCCCTTCCACAGCTTGACGCTGCCCACTACACAACCGTAAAAGCGGCATCAAGGCCGCTTTCTTTTAAGAACATAATAATTTTTAAGATTACGGGTGCCTAACAGCGCACCCGTGCAAAATTTTTCTACTTGCTAGGTTCACAAGCACATATAAAAGGATAATCCTTAGTGTTCTCTGCAATCGTCGGGATATCCAAAAACTCAGTTAACACTGACTCGGCGGTACAGAACGCACCTTCCACCCAAGCTTGATCATTGGAATAAGCAGAACCAACAACAAAGATATTCGAATCTTTAGCACCTGCCATTCTGCCCGGGGTACGCACTTGCTGCATCACATCACAAATATCATAGTGTGCTGCCCAAGCATGATAACCTGCGCCAAAAGGGTTAAGCCCCCAATTCATAAATACTGTTTCGACGGGATCAGGAATTAAACCAGCGGAGTTCGCATCACCAAAGTGAACTTTTGCCAGCTGTAATTTCAACATGCGCATCATTGTAAATGAAGCTTCACCAGCACCATTAAGTGGTTGGTAGTCTTCACTGATCGGTGTTTCGCGACGCGCGCCCACGGGTAGTTCAAGCTCCTGCCAAAACTTGGTAAAGCGCATGTCATCGTAAGAGGCGAGGATACCGTATTTTTCTTCACCGGCTGGAACATTGCCTGTTGCGTTATTACCGAAATAATACACTTGTCTTAATGGAAGGTCAGTAATTGTAGGGCCAAATACATTGACGTCCAGGTGCTTTTTATTGATCAATTTAGGTGGATAAGTCACATCCGGATCTTCCCACCACTTAGTATCAAAAAACATGGCCACTTTGTAGGAAGGCTGTTCGATTACTGACTGCAAATAATTTTGAACATTACTTTCATTCAAAAAGTCGAGAGCACTGTTTCCGAGGTTTTGATAACGCGTAGCACGAGCAACTAATTCAATCGAATGAGGCGCCATTGCCAAAAAAGCAAAGTCAGTTGTTTGCGTAATACCGTCAGATTTATCAGGATCAGCCGCAGTGCTCACCTGAAAACAAGTCTGTGATGTGCCACCACTCTCATCAATCCACATAGAGTGCAAACGTTTTTTCTTGGTGAGCTTGAAATTAATTTGCTTGCTATCGGCTTGGCTTTGGCAAGTTTTAAAAAGCTCAACAAATAAATTTGAATAGCCAGTTTTTAAAGTTTTGAATGCGCCGCCTGGTGCAAATTCACCGTTGTAAACTGCAGCGTTAGCACCATTCCAATTAATCACATTAGACGAATATCCGCCAGCATCAGCAGCATACTGAAAGCCTTCGTTACCGGCCTGGTCATAAAATACATTCCAGTAACCGACATTGCCAATGTTCTCACCACCGTCATAAACGTACGAGCCGCCATCAAACTTCGCCGATAAAGTACCATTAGTATAAAACTCGCATTGGGTGACACGGGTTTTCGCTTGGCCATCGGTTAATAAGCTGGAAATATTGCCAATAAGGTCGTCAGCAGGTTTTTCATTGTTGCCCGGTGTTGCATAAGGCGCCTTTACAATTTCGCCATTAACTTCTTTGCCAAGCTCATCAGAATAAAAGTGTTGCCCCCTTAAATAGAATAAAGGATTATCGGTGGTGTTAAATTCAACCACATCAGTGCTCAACCCAATTATGTCTATAGTCAAGCTAACCAGTTGATGACCCGTTGCTTTTTCGTTGTCCCACTCAATAAAGCGCATACCACCGACTTCAATATAAGACTGGTCGGGGTTTTTATCATAGTGGTAGCTACAAATTCTGCCCGCCGGCGCTCTATCACCACTCCCATCACCCGCGTAGTCGTAGTCACCCCATTCCAGAATTTCGACGTTATCATTTGCTTTTAATGTGCCGCCAGTAATAAGGCGCCACGCGGTATAAAGACCTCCGGGGCCACCACCAAAAATTGTGTAATTAGCCATATTGATATCCTTCTTCTATGTACAAATATATTTTTATTAATAAGCAGCAAGAATTAATTAGCTCACTTGCCAGTCGATTGAAAAGTTACTACGATCGAT
>NVTH01000068.1 GCA_002401525.1 Moraxellaceae bacterium
CCCCCTCGTCCCACTTGTTTCTGCCAAACAATTTTGCCTTGATTATCTGGATCCAGCGCATAAACCGCCCCGGACTTCTGACCGACCAAAATAAAATCCTTGTCACCCACTCGCGCTAGAATCGGAGAGGCTCCGATGTCTAAATCAACGCCTTTTTCACCCTTGGGGCAGTTAATACCGATTGGCAGAATGCAGGCAATATTCCAGACGTCGCCGGCCAACAACTGGTTTTTCCATTTCAACTCACCTGTATCAAGATCAAATGCCAATACGGCATCGCTGGCGTCACTGGCTGGGGAGGAATAGTTTTCGCCAGTGCCCACATAAAGAACGTTACGTTTTTTATCGATTGTGGGGCTATTCCAAATAGGCGCACCAGAAGGCCCGTAACGATTAACAAAGAGGCTATTGGTGCCCTGCTTAACGGGTTCTGGGCCAGCGAAGTTACGCCAAAGTTCTTTTCCACTCAGGGCATCCAACGCCACTACTGCACCGCGAAAGGTGCAACAGGGATAAACCGGCASCGCAGGCAATGCGACTTCAAAAGAAGACACSGGCACATACAATTTGTTGTTATAGAATTTCGGTGCTCCGGTGATCGTCGCGGCCACATGGTCATGAACACGATACTGCCACAATAGAGAACCATCCTTTGCATTAAGCGCATAGGCATTGGCGCGAAAATCCCCAAAAAAGACTGCCGTAATGGCGGTGCCTTCGATTTTTGCAATACTAATGGCGGTTCTAACTTCCCAGTCCGCTTCAAACTCCCAACGTGTACAGCCGGTGTCTCGGTCCAGGGCATAAATTGTGCCGTCAGAACTTCCCACGTACAAGGTATCTTCCGTAATCGCAGGCTGGGAACGTGCCTTGCTAGCCCCCGGATAACTGAACGCCCACTTAAGCTTTAACTTTGGAATATCTTCCACCGCCAGCTYGGCAATATCACCATTAATAAATCRTGTATTGGAAGGGTCAAAGCCCCACCCACTGGCACCGACAGATTGGTTCTGAGGGACTATATTCGAGCATTGTTTCGACCAGGCGACCGAAGCGACGGTTGAAATCAGTATTGAAATCATCACCACAGTGGCTCGAGAAGCAGCCTTACTCATTTTAAAATAGAAAGCGTTTTTCATGTACATCCCTTGATTGGTATTTTTATATTTTGGGCTGTTAGCAGAATGGTTTTAATCAATAGAATACTTAAAGGCGTTCACCAAAACCAATTCGGCTATCCTAATCTGACACTTGCCTAGAAAGCAACCTAATCCCAAAGCGGTTAATATTCAAGCGACTTCAAGCGACAAAACCCTCGCTAATTGATCGATTAATAATCAATTCAATTCTCTAATAAACTCTCTATTAAACAATCATCTAAAACAAGTCGGCTAAACCAAACTATTTCCCTTCGGTCCCTGTGCATCGCCTCGAAATCTGCTAGAATTCTGCGTCATAAAACACTTACTTTTTCGAAAATACCAATAGATTTTTTATCTTTGCGCCCCTTTGCGTCGAAGCGAATCGAAACACATAGTGGCCTTTAGTGGCCTTCAGCAACACCTTGGGAGATATCCATAAACCATGATCATTAATAACAACAACGCAAACCAAAACGATCCCTATCAACACAAACCCTATCAACCCAATTGCGACCAATACAATAATTTTAATAACTCTAAATAGAGGATGACAAGGAATGTCTAGATATCGCTCGCTAATTAAAACTCGTTTTAGTTCTATCGCCCGCAATAATTTCCTTTTATCTCGCTCAGCCTTGTTTCACGCTTGCCTCATTATCGGATTAGTGTCGGTCAACTCAGCCTACGCCGACCTTGCTACCTGTAGCTCCGCCACGGGATTGGACTGCTATGAATTTGGATCGGATAATTCAGAATCGATTGTCGAGCAAGCATTGAACGACGCGCTTGCAGAATCCATTGATATCGCCTTATATGGCAATAGCATTGACGACGCCTCGCTATTTTCCTTCACTACAGCGGGCACAGGCGAGGAAGGCTTACCTGGTTTGGAAAGTTTGGTGGGGGCTCAAAATGGAACCTGGTCCATACTCGATGGTTTTGAGATCGATTACATCAGTATTATCGCCTCGAACAGCACCACTAGCATTGTATCGATCTACGACATAGGGGGTAGCAGTGACGGCCTCTACAGCCTCGATGCATTAAATTTGGGCTTTGAGGAAAAATATACCGTGGATGAGATTAGCTTTTGGTACACGCTCGCAGCGGTTGACGAACCCGCCTCGCTGTTATTATTTCTCTTAGGCGGCTCAATCCTCGCCATCAGGCGATTTACAGGCACAACGCCCCAGCCTTGTTCCGCATAAATACACCACGTTAGTCAGGCCTCCCCGAGGGAGGCCACTTGTAAAGAAGTCAATTTCAATTAAGGCCGCCTCTTAAGCTAGTTTGGAATATCCTTGTAGGCAATGCCTTTGTCCACACGCTGTTCGGGGGGCAATCCTAATACGCGTTCGCCAATGATATTACGTTGAATTTCATCCGTCCCACCGCCAATACGCATCGCAGGAATAAGGAAATAGAGCTCCTGCCAAAAGCCATTGTTATGCTGGCTCTGCCCCCAATACTCAATGCCCTGCCCATTCTGCAACTCCATCGCAAATGCCGCCACCTCTTGCAATAGCAGCCCCGTTTCGAGCTTCACAATTGAAGATTCTGCACCCGGAATTCCTCCGCCGGATAACACCGACAAGGTCCGTTTAACAGAAAGGTCCATGGCTTTTAATCGCGAGTAATAGCCGGCTATTTTTTGCCGAACCACAGAATCCTCACTGGCAGGTTTGCCGTTGATATAAACCACCTTGGCCAGTTTCTGTAATTCCAAAGCGATTAAACTAGGGTCACCAAATCCGCCACTTAATGAGAGTCTCTCATTCATCAATGTCGTTAACGCAACACCCCAACCGCCGCCCACGGATCCCAAACGTTGTGAATCCGAAATTCGAACATCGGTAAAAAATACTTCGTTAAAATTAGCCCCCCCAGTAATCTGTTTGATCGGCCTCGCCTCCACACCAGGCGTTTTCATGTCCAAAATAAAATAGGTTAACCCTTTATGCTTGGGCACATCAAAATCAGTGCGCGTCACTAACATGCCTAAATCGGAATAATGACCACCGGAAGTCCACACTTTCTGCCCGTTAATAATCCAATCGTCGCCGTCTTTGACGGCCTTAGTGCGTAATCCCGCCAAATCTGACCCGGCTCCCGGCTCACTGAACAACTGACACCAAATATCGCTGCCGTTGAGAATGCGGGGCAGGTAATGCTTTTTTTGTTGCTCCGTGCCGTGGGTCATAATGGTAGGTCCGGCCAGCCCCACCCCAAGGAAGAAAAGATCAGGCGGAGTTTCGTAATTGGCCAGCTCTTGGCGAAATATAATGTCCTCCATTACCGAACCGCTTTGCCCCCCGAATTCCTTAGGCCAGGTAATTCCTATCCAACCATCAGCGGCCCGCTTCTGTTGCCAAGCATGAGCAGAATCAAAGTTTTCAGGAGTTTCCTCTGAGGTAATCAAATTAAACGACGCCAGACTATCCTCTTTTTTTAGGTCCGCATTTTCTGATAACCACGCTTTGGCTTTCAGCCGAAACTCTGCTTCCTGGGGCGAATCATTAAAATCCATAACAAAATATCCCTTATTTTTCTATGAAAGTAGGTCCTAGGGCGTTTTATTGAATAAAATAAATAGTCGAAAGAAAATCCAATATAGGCCAGAGTAAGAACGCTATGTCTCTACATCCAGCGATGCTCCTGCATCCAGCTAGGTTTTTTTATCATACGTGCATGCTCCCACCATTCCTACCGACCATTCCTGCCCATCGTTGCTATTCATCTCTCTGCACAGCGTCTCTATATAGCGTCTCTCTGCATAACCTGGCTACTCAGGCCTCTCGCTTTTATTTCTGACCATGCCCCCTGGGCGAGAATAAAGACATTTTTTATCCCAAGCTTGTCGAAACGTACACCAGGGATTGTTAAAGTGTTCAATTAGTGGATAAAATTCATATTTCGATAATTCTGCGGTGACTTGTCTTGTTTAGACTGAAATTAAAACCATTGATTCTACTGATGATGCTGATGCTATCGTTAACAGCCTGTTCCACGCTGTTTAAGCACCCGAAAACCGATACTAATGCGCTCAATACTAACGCGCTGCCATTTGAGTACCCCCAATCATGGCAACAATCCACACGCCCGAAATCGGCGCAAAAACGAGCCGTCGATCCAACGCCAAATCCAGTGCACGAACCAGCAATACAAGCTTGGTTGACAGCCTTTCCAGATCCGCAACTGGAGCAAATTGTCACTCACACGTTACAGGCTAACTTCGATCTAAAATCCTCTTTAACTCGCCTAGATTCAGCCTATGCAAAAATCGTGGCGAGCGGCGCCGCGAGAAAGCTTAAAATAGATCATTCTCTGCAGGCTTCACGCGGCCGTCAAAACATCCTATCCGGATCAGAACCCGAACATTTCTATTCCACAAGCTTAGGGTTTGGGTTTGACGTCGTATTCGAGGTGGATGTATGGCGTAAACTCAAAAAAATTCAGCAGGCAGCAGTGCTCGATTACCAGAGCAGTCAACAGCTTCACCGATACACCCAACTCACCTTGGTCGCCACAACGATCAAAGCTTGGTACCAAATCGTTGAATCCACCCTGTTACAGGAGCTCATTCAACAACGACTTCAAAACTTAGATGATAATCTCGATGTATTAAGGGAAGGTTATCAAGCCGGCCTGAATGGACCGTTAGACATTTATCTAGCCCGTGCTGACCTTCAACAAGAACTAGCCCGGCAAGCCAGCCAAGCCATCCTACTCAGCGAAGCGGTTCGCAATTTACAATTGATAATGGGCCAATACCCCAGCGCTGAGTTAGCCTCCAACAACCAGCTGCCGATCCTTCTACAAGAGATTCCAGCGGGCTTGCCCGCACAATTATTGCAACGGCGCGCAGACATCGTCGCTGCGCAATATCAATTGCAAGCCAGCGAACTCAACGCCAAAGTGGCTCATCTGAAACGCTTTCCCGCATTGCGCTTAACCAGCCATTTAGGCACTCGAAGTGAAGCGCTTAAAGATTTATTTTCCAGTGATTTTGTAGTCAGTAGCATTTTCGCCAGCCTAGCAACCCCATTACTCGACGGAGGCAAACTTAAAAGCGAAGCACAAATCGCCTATAATTCGCTCAAAGAATCGGAACTCAACTTTCAGAGCGCGGTCTTAAATGCGTTTAGAGAAGTCGAGTCAGCGCTCACAAAAGCGCAGCAGTTAAAGCAACAACATGCCGCCACCAAGCAATCAGCCACTCAATTCCAACAAGCCCAACAACTGGCGTTTGAGCAATACCAAGCAGGGCTGGTGAATTACATTACCGTATTGGAATCCCAACGCAGAGCCTTTGACGCATCAAAGAGTGAAATACAACTCCGTAATCAACTCATTCAAAACCGAATTGATTTACACCTTGCCCTTGGAGGCGATTTTGGACCAACCCACTAAACCAGACGCCAGACCTTCGGGTGACGCTACGACATCGCCTRGCACCACCATTCATGCCACGACTGATGGGGTAATGCCTCACGAAAACGGGTCTAATCAAAACGGGCCTAATCAAAAGATGCAGGGCCAAAAAATGCTTCGCCAAAATAAGTTAATTAGCATAGCCCTTCCTTTCGCAATTATTCTTGTTTCCTTATTGGTGTCGTACCTATTTTTTGCCAACCCTCCGGTCGCCCAACAGAAATCCAATCGCGGGCAAGTGCCTTTAAAAATTAACACCCTTGCACTCAAAGCGCAGGACTACCCTATCGTTATACGCGCCTATGGAATTGTTAAACCCCGCTTCGAAGCCACGCTAATCCCTCAAGTAGCCGGTATGATTGTTTCGACCTCCGAAAATTTTCTTGAGGGCGGAAGTTTTCAAAAGGGCGAAACGCTCATCACTATCGACGACCGCGATTATAAAAATGCGTTGATCGTTGCTCAAGCGTCCTTTACTCAGGCTGAATTTAGACTTAAAGAAGAACAAGCCCGTACCGATCAGGCAAAAATAAATTGGCAGCGCTTAGGCAAAAAAGGCGCCGCCAGCGAGCTCGTGCTGCGATTGCCTCAACTTTCCGTCGCTCAAGCGGCATTGGCTTCAGCCCAAGCCCAAATGAATCAGACACAGTTGGATTTAGAGCGTACGCGCATCATTGCGCCTTATCACGGTCGTGTACTCACTAAAACGGTAGACGTTGGGCAGGTGATATCAAAAGGATCGGTGCTGGCCTCAATCTACGCGACTGATACATYGGAAATTCGATTGCCCATTAATAATCAGCAACTTCAATTCCTCGATATCCCCAGCAAACCCTATCCGCCAAATCAACAATCATCTCAACAACCACCTCAGCCTTCTATAGATAACCATTACCCACAAGTGACTTTTAGATCTTCCTCTTCCCCTTCACTGCAATGGCATGGTGAAATAATTCGTGCGGAGGGCTCCATCGACATTAAGAGCAGGCAGCTTTTTGTAATCGCCGAGATTAGCCAATTTAATAAGTTGAACGATAGTTCGAACCCTTTTTCAGCACTAAAAATAGGCCAATTCATTGCCGCCGAAATTCAAGGCAAAGTGCTGCCGAATGTATTCGTTATTCCTCGCGAAAACCTCTACAAAGGCAACAGCATCTGGATTGTTAAAGACGACAAATTAACCACTCAAAAAGTTCAACCGCTGTGGAAAGATGATGACATTGTCCTGGTGCGAGGCGACCTATCGGAAAATGGCCTATCAGAAAACCAGCAATTGGTGACCACTCCTTTACTTTCCGCTGTAAGCGGCCGGCATGTAGTCATTGTAAACTCAGAAAATGAACGCTAACGTTGAAGACGGCTCCATCGGAATAATTCATGCATAAAGCAATCAATTGGTTCGCACGCAACTCGGTGGCCGCCAATCTTCTCATGCTCGTCATCGTTGCGTTGGGCAGTCATGCAATTCTATTTCGTACACCGTTGGAAGTCTTTCCCAATATTCAGCTTAATGTCGTTAATGTCAACGTCACCTTACGGGGTGCGACGCCTACCGACATCGAAAAAAGCATCACCATCCGCATTGAGGAAGCGATTCAAAATTTAGAAGGCATTGAACAAATTGTTTCCAACTCCCGTGAAGGCAGTGCCAACATACGCGTGGAAGTCAAATCCGGCTACGACGAAAGAATATTAATGGACGACATTAAAGTCCGCGTTGACGCCATCAACACCCTGCCCGATCGAGCCGAAAAACCCATTGTCCGCCTTGCCGATCACACCCGAGAAGTCATCAGCGTAGCGGTCATCGCCGACATTAGCGAAACCGAACTTCGAATTATTTCCGAACAAATTCGCGACGAGCTATTGCGTTTTGAAAGCCTGACTCGTGTCAACCTAGACGCAGCAAGACCGTATGAAATAAGCATTGAAGTCCCCGAACCCATTCTCCGCGAATATGATCTAACCCTCGCAGATATCGCCAATGCAGTTCGACTTAGCTCTCTTGATTTATCCGCCGGCAGTATCAAAGCTCGCAGCGGGGAAGTATTAATTCGAAGCGTGGGTCAGGCCTATAACCAACAAGAGTTTGGCGACATTACCATTCGCACTCTGGCCGACGGCGCACGACTTAAGCTGGAAGATATTGCCATCATCCATGATGGATTCGAAGAAGAACTTATTGAAACTCGTTTTAACGGTAAAAATGCTCTACTCGTGGAAATACATCGAGTCGGCGAACAAAGCGCCATTGAAGTGGCCGAGACTGTCAAAACCTACATTAAAGAAGCCAATACTCGAATGCCCGATGGCATTACTTTAACCTACTGGAGAGATCACTCGAAAGTAGTGCATCAACGCCTAGACACGTTAACCACCAGCGCAATCCAAGGCGGTTTATTAGTCTTACTATTACTGACGTTATTTCTCCGCCCGGCAGTCGCGTTCTGGGTTTGCGTGGGCATTCCCATCAGTTTTTTCGGCGGCATGATTATGATGCCATTGATGGGGGTGACTATTAATGTGATTTCTCTGTTTGCCTTTATCTTAGTGCTCGGCATAGTCGTTGACGATGCCATTGTCACTGGCGAAAATATTTATCGCAAAAGAAAGCAATTCAATGACCCACTCGAAGCCGCCATTATCGGCGCTCAAGAAGTTTCTATCCCAGTGACTTTTGGCATACTCACCACCGTCGCCGCCTTCATACCATTACTTTTTATCGACGGTGTTCGGGGGCAAATCTTTGCCAATATCCCCATGGTGGTTATTCCTGTGTTACTTTTTTCTCTAGTGGAATCAAAACTTATACTGCCAGCCCACCTTAGGCACCTCAATTACAGCACTGATTTAGAGAGCTCCTCACGCACCTCTAAAAACCCCCTGTTTCGCCTGCAAGAAAAAATTGCCGACGGCTTCGAAACAGCCATTTTAAAATATTACCGACCTACGCTTGAATTTTGCTTAAGTAATCGTTTATTAGTCATTGCCGCCTTTACAGGCATTATCATCGTCGTAGGCTCTGTGGTCTTTAGCGGTTGGACCAAGTTCGTATTTTTCCCTCGCGTACAAAGCGAAGTGGTGCGCGCACAATTGACCATGCCCACAGGCAGTCCATTTGAAATCACTCGCAAACAAATTGCCAAAATTGAAGCCGCCGCCTACCGACTAAAAGAAGAGTATCGTGACCCAGACAGTGGGGTTAGCTTGATCAAAAACATTCTCTCCACCACCGGATCTTCAGGAGGGCTCGGCGGAGGCAAGCCAGAACATGGGCGTGTTTTAATTGAACTCATCTCACCAGAAGAAAGAGTAGTTGATATTTCTAGTACTGCTTTAGCAAAACAGTGGAGGCAAGAAATTGGCGAAATTCCCGGCGCAGAAAGCCTGCTATTTCGATCAGAACTAGCCCGTGGCGGAGACCCGATTGACATCCAGCTATCAGGTAATAATTTAGAATTGCTGCAAACACTTGCTTACAGTATTAAAGAAAAACTAAGCAACTACCCCAATGTATTTGACATTAGTGACTCTTTTTCAGAAGGCAAAGAAGAATTTCGACTTCACATCAAACCCGAAGCAGAAACCCTAGGAATCACTCTCTCAGATCTGGCGAGCCAAGTACGACAAGCCTTTTTTGGTTTCGAAGTGCAACGCATACAAAGAGGCCGAGATGAAGTTCGAGTCATGGTGCGTTACCCAGAAGAACGACGAAGGTCGTTGCAAACACTCAACGATATGATTATTCGCAGTCCCAGCGGCGTCGAAGTGCCCTTTTCCGAAGTCGTGGAATTAGTGCCGGACCAAAGTCCCACCGTCATTAAACGCATTGATAGAAACCGCTTGATCAGCGTCACCGCAGACATCGACAAAGAAAAAGCCAATCTAAGCGCCATCAAAATAGAATTGGAAGAGTTTTTAGCGGAGTTAATGGCCCCCTACCCGGAAATCACCTTCTCTTTCGAGGGCGAAGCGAAGGAACAACGAAAATCCTTCGGCAGCCTCATTGCGGGATTCGGGTTTGTTTTTTTTATTATCTATTGCCTATTGGCTATCCCCTTTAAATCCTATTCGCAACCCTTTGTAGTCTTGTCGGTATTTCCGTTCGGTGTGGTGGGCGCCGTTATCGGGCACTGGATCATGGGAAAAAATCTATCCATTATGAGTTTTATGGGCATACTGGCACTGACTGGAGTGGTGGTGAACGACAGCTTAGTATTGGTGGACTATATCAATAAACGCAGGGCCGAGGGCTTTCCACTTTTCGACGCCATTAGAACGGCTGGAGTGGACCGTTTCCGCCCTGTCATCCTCACCTCTCTGACCACGTTCGCAGGACTGACTCCCTTATTGCTGGACAAAAGCACGCAAGCGCAATTTTTAATTCCGATGGCAATCTCTCTGGGATTTGGCGTTTTATTTGCCACTAGCATCACCCTCATACTCGTCCCCATCAATTATTTAATTCTTGAATCGACGAAAATATGGATTTCGCAAACTTATGAAAAGCTCAAGGCCGGTTCTCGAAATCAAGACATAGGGGAAGAGAGCAGATAAAGACAGTACTAAAAAGTTTAGGGTATTCTCGTCACCCCTCGTCATTCCCGCTACACCCCGTCATTCCCGCGAAGGCGGGAATCCATTTTGTTTAGGCTGTAATCCTAAAGCACCATCCGGCTTTATTTTAGAAAACGTTATTAGTCGCGCGCTGAAAATTTGCGCTCTGAAAGCTATGGATTCCCGCCTTCGCGGGAATGACGAAGTATGCAGAAACCGAGACCAAGCGCTTCAACCAATAAATTTAAGCCCGTCTAAATTAGAAATTAATGTTCCAAAACGCTCCTCAATATTTTCTTTCAGATGCGTATTCCCTTTAATTTCTCTAATAAATTCGTCGAGGTAATCCATTAACTCATCTTCTTGCTCGGATTCCAAAGACAAGCCCAGCAATATATTTTCAAACCGATCCTTAAAGCCAACGATCTTTTCCTTCACGGCCATATCATATTCATGAAAGTCATCTAGCACTTTTGCCAAACTGTCTCTCGCATCCCGAATAGTATCAGACAGGCCTAATTCTCGTTCTTCCTCAATCTGAATTTCCAATCCCAATGACTTAATCCGCGCATCGGCCGCATTCAACATGATGGTTAGATTATCCTTGATGCGCCCGTAATGTGGGTCACTGGCAATAGGCATGCCTCGAAGCAACACCGATATAGAAGGGTTATTGACTATTAGTTTATTATTACTTTCAACAAAGCGGCCCTTATCTCCGCTCTTTTCTAACAAAAATGATTCTACCGAATCATTCGCACATCTAAAATTTAACGACCCACGATGGCCCCTAATCTGAATCACTGGATTCACCCGGTACGCTTCACAGGACTGAATCAATGAAATCCCCAAATCATCGTAGCTAGTACAAAGCCCAACGTTTTCCATAAAGCGAATAATAACGCCCAATTCTCCCGCGCTTTCTAGCGCCGATTGAGCCACTCCGGTGGCCAGATCTTTCTGTTCAAGGAGCTGGAAATAAATTTTTTTATTTTCAATTTGAATTTTTAATTTGGCATCTATTTCGATTGGACAATACGGCTTACCGATAAAATCATCAGCCCCCAACTCATAGGCACTAATGGTATCGTGTAGAGAGGTTAGAGTAGACAAAAAGATCAAATAAACAGAGTCGTTTAATTCCCTCACCAACTCACACGTAGCCCGCAAATCTAAATCTTTCATAATCGGATCTAGAATAACCACATCAGGAATCATATCTCTGATTCGTTGTTCACAGAGCCCTGCAACATCTGAAAATTCGACAGTATAACGATCTTCAAGCATGCCTTGAAGAATAGTAATATCATTCTCATCAGAATCAATTATTAATATTTTGCTGTCATATTCATAGGTCATAGGTCATAGGTCATAGGTCATAGATCATAAAATTCAGTCTGAGCCGAAACAATCGAACTTTCCTTATTAACTAATCCTTTCATAAACCACCTCGGCCCACTTAAGACTGCTTATGTAGGCTTCATTCACCACACTCTCTGGCAGATCAAGCATCCCCTGAGGCAGCTCCTTACCTTGCTCAAAATCAATGACCGCGTGAAGAATAACGCCCATCTCGTTGTCTTGCTCAACCAGTGCTTTAACTAAACGTTCCGACAAATTCATTTGATCAAATATTTTCTCAAAACTCATGCTCAGCAAGGTTTCTAAATGTGAAAAAAGCCCCACAGTAAAAAAAGCATCGGGGTCAAGCTTATTTAGACTGATGGCAATATTTTTACACATGTTACCGCGAAATACCGACGAAAAAATAAGCACGTCGGGCGCATCTTCAAAATTAGACATAGTCAAAATCGTAATCCAGCGCCTAATTTCCACCAACCCAAGAGCAACCAAGGCTTCTTGTAATGAATCAATTCGATTGGCCCGCGAATAAAAGGGCGAATTAACCAACTTTAATAATTTGAAACTTAAACGCGCGTCCTGTTTTATCAAATTGCGAATGGCGTTATAACAAGGTTCTTTTCGATTTAATTCGCCCAACAATTTAATGGTAATATGCTTTGATTGTGGAATAGATTTTTTTAAGGAAAAAGTGGGTTCTGCGTAAAAATAGCCTTGGAAATAATCGAATCCTAACGACTTGTAATAATTAAATTCCTTTAAGGTTTCCACTTTTTCAGCAAGCAACTTTCCGGAATAATTCTTTAGTAACCCCAACTCTCTTGACACGCCCTCAGAACCTAAATCGAGCACATCCAATTTTATTATATCCGCCAGCTCCACCAAAGGTTGCCAACTTGCTGAATAATGAAAATCATCCAGCGATATTAAATAACCTTGCTTTGCCTTTCCCGTCACCAATCTAACGAGTTCGTCATCCACCACCTCAGTCTCAAGTATTTCTAGACCAAAACAACCACAGGTGCGACTGGGCAATAGTTCTGAATTAAGTAGCTCTCTAGACACATTAAGGAATGCGGGGCGATCACCAATCATGGCGCCGTAATCAAACTCTAAAAATGCTGACTCCATGACTTTTGCCGAAGCCACTTTATTGTCGCCAATCAATCCTGCGCTATTACTAAGGCTATCTCGAAACAAGAGTTCGTAGCCATAGACTGACAACTTCGGCGTGAGAATTTCCTGTCGAGATAGAAATACATTCATATAAAACTACTCACAACAAACAGATCAGATCTAAAGAACCAGACCAAAACCCAAATATTAAACTACGAATCCGAGCGAACCCACCCTCTAAAAAACGGCAGCGCTTGTATTAATACTAGACGAATCCATTGGGAAATAACATTCGAATTCCAGGACGTGGTGTCGGAATTCGGCGGGTCAACCTAAGTATTTTGGAATCTATCGCCGTTCGCTAATCCCGCCCTGAATAACATTTAGATAAACCACCATTTACTATACAATGCATGCACTTACTAAAGCGTGTATTTACTAACAGCTGATACTCAGCAATCGGCTATCACCCAAAAAAGGAAAGGCTATGTTTATCGCGATGAACCGATTTAATATCAAACTAGGCAACGAAGAAGAATTCGAAGCTATTTGGAAAAACAGGGAAACCTTCCTAGAAGGTGTCGCTGGATTTAAAGAATTCCAACTGCTTAAAGGATCCAGTTATAAAGAGCACACGCTGTACGCAAGTCATAGTCTTTGGGAATCCCGCAAAGCCTTCGAAGAATGGACTCATTCAGAAGCATTTCGAAAAGCCCACATGGGCGCAGGCTCAAGCAAAGACCTCTACCAAGGTCCGCCTCAATTGGAATTATTTGAAGCGGTAGTTTGAGCAATTGTTAATTAAGAAATAAACATCATACTCCAACTCCCTTCTCGCTTTACTTCCTCTAGCGTCACCTCCCGCTAGAGGACATATTGTCTCTACTCCCTGCCATGGGTATAGTGCGAGAGCAGTAAATCACCTAATAAGACAATAACTATAAAACTCAACAAAGATAATACAGCAAGGAGGATAGGCATTGATTTCTTTCAAGCCCACCGAAGAAGAGCAGCAACTAATTGAAACCGTTGAACGTTTTGTGCGCGACGAGATCCAACCCAACGCTGACCCACTCGATAAAACGCTGATAGTAGACAGCAGCGTCGTAAAAAAACATTCAGACTTAGGATTACATTTACTTAGCTTTCCAGAACAATTAGGCGGCTTTGGCCTTAATATCGTTGCCAAGCTAATGGTTGAAAAAACCATCGCAAAAGCCAGCGCAGCCTACGCTGTCGCGCTAGACAGTGCCGGTTTAGGAGCCCAAGCGATTCTTAATCTCGGCACCTTGGAACAACAAAGTGAATTACTCACACCGTTCCAAAGCGATCCTAATTACAGTCTCGCGTTTGCCATGACTGAAGCGAATCTCGCTAGCCACACCGGCTACCTACAAACCACCGCCACCAAAACCTCCAAAGGCTACGTGTTAAACGGTGAGAAGATGACGGTTTATAACATAGGCCGAGCCAATCAAGTGGTGATCCTTGCACGCACATCCGAAGGGCAAGGCCTCGAAGGAGTCCAAGCGTTTGTAGTGGACACTCAAAATCCTGGCTTAAAGATTGGCAGCGCCGACGATCGCAGCGGTCTATTTGGCAGCCAATCCGCGCCGATCCAACTGAGCGATTGCGAAGTTTCTGAATTCTCATTGCTACAGGGCGGCGACGATCCGCTGAAAAACCTCACCACTGTCTTAAACATTGGTCGCGTAATCAACACCGCCCGCATTACCGGCGTGGCTGATGCAGCCATTGACTCCATCACCGAATACGCGCAACAACGCGAAACCTTCGGTAAAAAGATCTGCCAACATCAAGGCTTGGCCTTCTTTATGGTGGACATGTTAGTGCCTGTAGAAGCGGCTCATTGCCTAAATTTAAAAGCCGCGAGCCAACTAGATAAAAATCAAGACGCCACCGTCGCTTCCTGCAACGCAGCCATTCATGCCAACGAAGCCGCAGTGCAAACCACTATCGACGCCATTCAAGTATTCGGTGGCGCAGGTTTTATGAAAGACCTGCCGGTAGAACGCTATATGCGCGACGCGCGGACGCTTGCGAATACCTTAGGCACCATTGAGGAACATCAAGAAGTCCTCGGCACCGCGCTTTACCCCGCAGCCTAATAGGTTTCATTATTCCTGTTAAAGCGAGCCTAATTGAAATCAATAAAACAAACATAAAAATATTTAAACACGCTATTCAACGAATATCGAAAGGACTTATCCATGATAGATTTCGAAATCCCCGATAACATCGCTAACCTCCGCAACGCGTTGCATTGGATGATGAAAGAGAAAGTCAGACCCCACTGCATACAAGCCGACATTGACGCCAAATACCCACAATCTTTTTACGATGACTTCGGCCCCATGGCCGCGGCAATGTCTCCTGGCGGCGGAGGCAAAGGTAAAAAGAAAGACAGCGGCGGAAGCATGGGCATGCCGGAAGCATCGGCATTGATGGCAGTAGTCGTCGGCGAAGAATTAGGTTGGGGCGACCCCACTATGGCGCTGAATATGCCCGGACCCGGCACAGGAGGCCCTGCACTCGCAGCCCGAGGTACCGAAGAACAAAAAGAGAAATACTTTGGCATGCTTAAAGGCGGCGGCGCAAAATGGGCGGCTTACGGATTAACCGAACCCGGCGCAGGATCAGACGTGGCCCACATTAGAACTACCTGCCATAAAGAAGGCGACGAATGGGTGCTGAATGGCACTAAATGTTTTATTTCCAATGGCGCGAAAGCCGAATGGACTTTGGTTTTTGCGACCATCGACGCCAAACTAGGTCACGCCGGACAACGGGTCTTTATTGTAGAGAAAGGCACCCCGGGACTGACCATTGGAAAAATCGAAAATAAAATGGGCTTTAGAGCGTCCGAAACTGCGGAGATGGTGTTCGACAATTGCAGAATCCCCGCCGAGAACTTATTAGGCGGCGAAGACGCCCATCAAAAAGGCGGCAAAGAAGGCTTTAAAACTGCCATGGAATTTTTCGACACCAGCCGGCCAATGGTGGGAATCCTAGCCATAGGCATTGCCCGTGCTGCGTATGAAGAACTGGATCAATGGGTTAAAGATAACTACTGGCTAGACCGCCCAATCCCTCGATACGCTGCATTGCGCGATCGACTCAATGATATGCAGCGTAAATTAGACGCCGGTCGATTGCTTTGCTGGAAAGCGGCGTGGATGGCGGACAATAAGATCTCCAACACTAAAGAAGCGTCTATGGCCAAAATGTATGGCCCAGGCCTCGCCATGGAGATATGCTCAGAAGCGGTAAGAATCATGGGAGCCCATGGCACTTTGAAAGGTCACTTAGTCGAAAAGCTCTACCGTGACATTAAAGTGTTCGATATTTTCGAAGGCACGCATCAAATCCAACAAACCATCATTGCGAAGCATATGTTTACTGACGTAGCGATGAAAACTGCTTAGTTAAAATAGAAGTTAAAATAGACCTTAAACTAGACCTTAAACTAGCCATTCAATAAATAGCCATAACACGCCCTATCCTGCTTATAACTTTA
>NVTH01000069.1 GCA_002401525.1 Moraxellaceae bacterium
AGCGCCTTTTTCTCGATGAATTGCGTGCTCTTCATAATCTTGGATATCAATACAATGGCCGGCGTGATCCGCCATCGCTTCAACAAAAGCATGCAGTGGGCCATCGCTATGAGCGTTTAACACCAACGCCTCATTTCCATTGTTTACCGTAACACTCAAGCCCGTCTGATCATCCCAGCGGTAATGTTGCAACGTCCAAGGAGCCGTACTGAAAAAAGTCTCGAGGAATAGGTCGTACAACACCGCTGAACTCAGCGCTCCGCGCTGGCATTCAGTGGCTTTTTGAACCACCGCACTAAAGGCTAACTGCATCCACCGAGGTAATTGCATGCCATACTCGTGCTGCAAAATAAAAGCAGCGCCGCCTTTGCCCGACTGGCTGTTGACGCGAATTATTTCTTCATAACTACGCCCCAAATCCCTAGGATCAATGGGTAGATAAGCCACTTGCCATGGAGTCGATTCATCGCGTTGTTGTAGGCATTTATTAATCGCATCCTGATGACTGCCAGAAAACGCGGTAAAGACCAACTCCCCCATCCAAGGATGTCGAGGATGCACTGAAATCTGCGTGCACTCCTTCACGGTACGAATAATTTCATCGCTATCAGCCAAATCCAACTCGGGGTCGATGCCCTGGCTATACAAATTCATCGCCATCACCACAATATCCATATTGCCGGTACGCTCCCCGTTCCCTAACAAGGTGCCCTCGACTCGGTCCGCGCCGGCTAATACCGCCAATTCTGCCGCCGCTACCGCGCAACCACGATCATTATGGGTGTGTACGCTCAAATCGATCCAAGGACGGTATTTTATATTCTCATGAATAAATTCCACCTGATCTGCAAATACGTTGGGAGTGGTGCATTCCACCGTGGCAGGCAAATTAATAATGACACGCTGTTGGGCGCTAGGTTGCCAGACATCTAACACCGCATTGCAGACCTCTAAGGCAAACTCAGGCTCGGTGGCACTGAAGCTTTCAGGGGAATATTCAAAATCCCATTGGGTTTGAGGGTATTGTTTGGCAATCTCCCTTAGCATTTCCGCCCCGGCGACTGCAATCGCCTTAATGCCCTTTTTATCTAGACTGAACACTTGTTCTCGCTGCACCGGCGAGGTGGAATTGTAAACATGAACCACCGCCCGCTTAGCGCCCTTCAATGCCTCGAAAGTTCGCTCCACTAAAGGTCGTCTTGCTTGGGTCAACGCTTGAATCGTGACATCCTCTGGAACCAGATTCTGTTCAATAATTTTTCGAACAAAATCGTAATCCGGCTGACTTGCCGCAGGGAAACCCACTTCAATTTCTTTAAAACCACATTTTACCAAGAGTAAAAATAACGCGACTTTTTGCTCCACGTTCATGGGTTCAATTAACGCTTGATTGCCATCCCTCAAATCCACAGCACACCACCGAGGTGCCTGGGTAAACTGTTTGTTAGGCCATTGTCGATTGGGCTTTTGGATAGGGTGAAATGGAGTGTACTTACGATGATTAAATGACATGACTCAAAATCCTTACTTGGCAATGAAATTAATACCTTAAAAAAGCTAAACCCGGGTCTCAACTAGACCAAAACTAGGCCTCAACTAAACCTAAACTGGGCCACCGGCCGTGCCGGTGGCCCGCTAAGCTTTTTATTAAGCCATTTCATTCGCGCTATCTCCTGCATGATCCATGCGGTTATCGGATTATCTCTGCTCTTAAAGGCATGCTGCCATCGATTTTCAGAATGCTTACTGCTCAGGCCGAAACGTTTGAATTGACTGGATAAAGTCTTTTCAACAGAACTAAATAGCGCCTTTTGAGCGCTTCAATTCACCGGGTAGGCGTTGAGATCTGGTTCGAAGCCTGAGCGTTAAGTATAAGACAATTTAAGCGATTACTTATTGCGAATACACCCCTAAAAACAGATTATTAAGCAATAGCTCACTAATATATTTACATTATCTTAATATTTATTGCCTTAATAGTATTTATATTAGAATATAGCCCATTGACGCTGATACACTGTGCGGGCGGCAAGCCCCCCCCCGCATGGATTTAATGAAGGAAACCCAAAATGAAGCTTGATCGCACGGACAAACGCTTATTAGTGGCCATGCAAGAGAACGGCAGAATAAGCAACCTAGAACTCGCAGAGCTCGTGGGATTGTCCCCGTCACCCTGTTCTCGTCGCGTCAAACAACTGGAAGAGGAAGGCTATATCCAACAACACATCACCCTGCTTAATCCAGAAAAAATCGATTTAAAGCTCACGGCAATGTTATTTATTAGCATGGACCGCCACACCCCAGACCGTTTTGAGGCCTTTGAAAAAGAAGTCTCAAGCTATCCCGAAGTACTCGAATGCTCATTAATCACGGGCCAATCTTCTGACTACCTATTAAAAGTAGTGGTGCCTGATATGGACGCGTATCAGGAATTCCTGTTGGGGCGCCTGACGCGAATCAAAGGCGTCAGCGGCGTGCATTCCAGCTTTGTCCTCAGACGCATTATTGATAACAAAGCCCTCCCCCTTAACCACCTAAAATAGCCTCCTTAATGGTTGTTTCGCCGATATCACTCGCCTCTGCTAAGCTTATAAAAACAGATGTTTTCTAAGTGTCAGCATCGTTCTATAGGACCGTTATTTTCAATCGATGTACTGGTAATTTTATTTAATACTGTTCGCCTTATCACTGTATGCAGCTTCTTGAAGACAATACCCCAATCACCGCCTCCTGCCTCGCCAAGCGCACCCTTAGCAATTCTTTCTCGAGGGTTATCTTCGGATTGATACTGTTACTTTTCACAGCGCATTCAACCGCAAAAATCGCCTATATTACCGATCAAAACAGCAGCACAGCAATCGATAGCCAAGCCCTTTTTTTCATCAATCACAAATCACCGTTAACCATTGACGAGATCCTGAAAGAAGCACATCAACAAAAATTTAAAGCCAGCACATCCGCTACCGCCAACTTTGGGTTTCTGGACGCTCAAGTATGGATAAAGATCACTTACCTTGATCAACGGTCCACGCCTTCCGATAACGACCTTATCTTGGAACTTGCTAATCCTATTTTAGATTACATCGAAATATACCGGCCACACCAAAATGGAATATTAGGCTATCGAAGTGGCGCATTGGAAGGCTACGAGAGCCGCGAGRTAAACCACATTAACTTCCTATTTCACCTACCGAGAGCTACAGATAAGCCCACAACGGTCTACCTTAAAATAGAATCTGCGRCACCGCTTGCTATTCCTCTAAAAATAAAATCATTGCGCGATAGTTTTTCATCCGGAAACCTATTTTTTAATAGCACCAACACATTTGTCGCCCTTCTGACCTTTATTCTAATTTACAATATTCTTTTGGCMTTTTCTTTAAAAGAACTAGGGCAATTTTACTACGCTGCTTGGCTATTTTTTGCGACCATTGCCAGCAGCATTCTTGGTGGCGCAAGTCAGCCCTATTTTGGAGATTTAGGAATTTGGTTGTCTAAAAACCTATGGGGAATAGGCTCATTGGTGGCCATCAGTTTTCTCCTGCATATGACAAATTATCTGGATATCCACAGCCGACACCCCAGACTAAGCAAAGCGAGCCAGATGCTTATTGGTATTTTGAGCCTTAACGGCCTATTTATTTTCACCACGGAGTATCGTCTTTGGCAATGGACTTTACTTCTATGCGCACTCACCGGATTCACCACCACGGTCATGTTTGGATACGGTATTCGATCGCGACACAAAACAACCCACCTTGCAATCGCAAGTTTTACCCCAGCGCTGCTAGGGTTATCCACCTACATTCTAGCCGCTGCGAACATCATCGACAGTAACTGGTGGAACTTCAATGGACTTTTTATAGGCGTCACAACCACCGCCATCGTATACGCTCTAACTGCAGGCAATAAACTCAACGAAGAAAAAAAGAGAAGCCATTCGCTTGAGAAAAAAAATCATCAGGTATTAAAGGACCACAATGAGTTACTCACAAAAAGTAACGCGGTCAAAGACGCTTTTCTATCCACCATCAGCCACGAATTAAGAACCCCGCTGAACGGTGCCTTTGCTTCCCTCTCACTGCTCGAAGAATCAATCAAACTGATTTCTGAGCAACACCATTTCGCGCTGCCTGAAGACACTAACGATTACTTCAAGGTTATTCATAAATCCAACGACGAAATGATACACCTTATCAACGGCATTATTGGGTTTTCTGAATTGCACGACATGCACACCAAAATTTTCCCAAGCTATTTTTCTCCGCACGAGCCTATTATTTCACTCATTGAATTGCGCAAAGATCTAATTGCTAACAAAAATATTGATGTGCACCTCGGCATTGACTCGCTACAACCGATTCAAATTTTATCAGACATAGAAAAATACAAAAAAATAATAACCATAGCTTTTGACAATGCCATCAAATTCACCCATGAAGGCAGCATTACTATTCGCGGTAACATTGAAAAATCCAGCAATGAACACGCCAGACTTAGCATCTCCGTTAGCGATACCGGCGTTGGAATCCCCTCATCCAAAATTGATAGCATTGCCGAACCGTTCTCTCAAGTGGACCAGTCTTATACTCGTAAATATGGCGGATTAGGGATAGGGCTTGCGGTTTGCAAAAAAACCTTGGAGTTGCTCGATGGAGAAATGGAAATCACCAGTGAAGTAGGCCGAGGGACCTGCATAAAATTTCTATTTAAAATCCGGGGTTTAGGACTAATCCCCAACTCGCCCCCCCTAGCCCTTACTTTACTCATTCGGAAGACAAAAACAACCACTCTGACCACACCTTGYCAAACCACACCCCTTCAAGTAATGCAACGCAACAAGAAGCCAACAGTTTGGCTGATAAAGCCGCCGAAAYAAATTCTAGTATCGCGTGGAAAGAGACAATCTCTGCCGAAGTAAATCCAGTGACACCGGCCGCGAATGATTGCAGTCATGACACACATGAACTGCACGTACTCATCGTGGAAGACAATAAAACCAATCAGCTGGTCACTAAACAAATTATTAAAAAGATGGGGCTAATTTCTCTTCTGGCAGAAAATGGCGAAATTGCCGTCGAGATGGTTCAACGACAGAAAATAGATATAATCCTAATGGATTGCCAAATGCCAGTCATGGACGGATTTGAAGCAACACGTCAAATCAGACAGCTATCAAGTCCTTTGAACTCGCTGCCCATTATTGCTGTCACTGCCAATACCAGCGATGAGGATCGGCGTCGATGCAGGGAATGCGGGATGGACGATTTTCTGGAAAAACCAATTTCATACCATACCCTCAGCACGAGCATAGAAAAATGGCTGGGAAAAAAGGCTAACATTACCAATCCCGCCCAAACTGTCCAGCCTCAATCTAAAAATCAAGGCTAGCCCAATCTAGGCGTGAACAAGTCCGATAAAAAGGCTAAAACTAAAATAGTTAAAACAAAAAGAAACTATTGAACGGTTTCATTTTCAGTAAATTCACCGGCAAACAACGCCGACGATAAATAACGCTCTCCTGAATCAGGCAAAATCGCGACAATGGTTTTCCCAGCATTGTCTTTTTGCTGAGATAAACGATGTGCCACCGCCATCGCAGCCCCTGATGAGATGCCCGCTAAAATGCCTTCCTCTCGCATTAATTTATGGGCCCATTCGATCGCTTCTTCATTGCTACATTGTTCCACCTGATCCACCATTTCTAGATCTAGGTTGTCAGGGATAAACCCTGCGCCAATGCCTTGAATTTTATGAGGACCGTGGGTGGGCTCTTGGCCGCTCTTAGCGGCAGCTATCACAGTAGAAGAAGTAGGCTCTATAGCCACTGAAGTAATCGCCTTACCTTTAGTGTTTTTAATAAATCGTGAAACTCCAGTAATGGTTCCACCAGTGCCTACGCCAGAAACCAAAATATCAATCGCTCCCTGCGTGTCTTCCCAAATCTCTGGCCCAGTGGTTTTTTCGTGAACATCAGGATTGGCAGGGTTTTCGAATTGGCAAGGCATAAAGCTATTGTCAGGATCGTCAGCCACGATCTCTTTGGCTTTCGCGATAGCCCCAGGCATGCCCTTCGCTCCATCCGTTAATACCACCGTCGCACCCAAGGCTTTTAACAATTGGCGACGTTCCAAACTCATCGTATTCGGCATGGTGACCGTCAACGGGTATCCCTTCGCAGCGGCTACGTAGGCTAAGGCAATTCCCGTATTGCCACTAGTAGGCTCAACAATGCGCATGCCGGGCTTAAGCGTACCGGCCTTTTCAGCTTCCCAAACCATGTTAGCCCCAATGCGGCACTTCACCGAATTCGCGGGGTTACGACTTTCCACTTTAACGTAGATATTGCCATCGCTAATGCGATTAATTTTAACTAACGGGGTTTTTCCAATGCTTAGGCTATTGTCGTCGAACGTGTTGCTCATGGGGATGGTTTCCTTGGCAGATAATTCCTTGATTAAAGGAATCAAAATATTGGCTCAAATAGAGACAATTAAAATAGAATTCCGCAATAATACTCGCCCCCTACTAGGATGCATAGCCAAACCAGGGTACATAGCCAAACAATTTCAAAAAGCAGCAAAACCCCTCAGTTCGTTAATTTTGACCTTTTGCTGAGCAGGGCCGCCCTAAGACCAGACTATTCAAGTCGCAGGAGCCGCCTTCTTAGCATTAATGCCTTCGACTACATCCGGATAAAACTTATCAATGGGGTAGCTAGCCTCAGCCAAACACTGCTGACACATTTCATTAATACGCTTCTTTTCATACTCGGTCGCATCATTAAAGCGCTCTAACGCTCCCGACTTCATAAAACGGCCCTCTTTCTCCGAAACAGAAAATACATTGGGCGAGAACATTTCAAAGTGCTCTTCATTCTCGCTCATATAGCTAAATCCGGATTTCTCCACTACCTTGAGCCGCTCTTCAGCCGTGAGCGTCACCTCCAGAAGAGTCGCAACACGATCTACTACCGCGCCCAAATCTTTTTTCATTTCTTCAAAATGTACAAACAACACATTGTCATGGTCCTGACTTCGTCGCCACCAGCCCTCTACGTGATCAGGCCATCGCTGCCAAAACATTTCCTCACTGCAATACCACTCCAATAAATTCTGCCGAGTCGGAGATAATGGGCCCGCTAACATATGCACAAAATCAATGACACTGGCGAAACAGCTCACCGGGTGTCGTGTCACATAAATGTATTTCGCTGCATCATTTTGCTGAATCAATTGAGCCGGCATGTGAGTTTTAATTAAACGAATTTTATTTTCCCCTAACAAAGGCGCTTTATTAAAGGGCACGCTGGAAGTAGGATCTGTTTCGATCCAAGGGCTAACCGCATACATATGGCGATAGCCATCATCACTTAAATCGCCCTCGCCTTTAAACAGAATTTCAAACACCACTTGCTGCATCCACGTCGTTCCGCATTTCATTTGCGTCGCAACAAAGACATCATTGGCTTGAGGCTCATAAGCCACTGTAGCGGCATAGGATTTTTTACTGCTCATACCGAACGGCCCAGACACGCCTTGGTAAAGAAACACCGGGATGGACTTAAACCGATAATACTTGGCAATAAAATCAAACACGGGACGAATATAAGCCGCATTCCTAGCGATCATCTCACGCATTTTTCGGCGTTCTTCTAGAGGTCGAGAAAAATAGCGATCGCCCCGAGTCCTTAGCTCCACAATAACCATAAAAGCAACGAAATAAATCAACACCGAACTGATAACAATTGCTGATACAACCCCGGATGTAAAGCCGATGACACTGCCTAATAGACCCCCGAAGATAATTCCAGCTAATACAACGCTTAATACCACCGCTATTGATACAGCCCCTAGTACAGCTCCGAATACAATCGCTATAAAGTTGAACATTGTGCCCTACCTTGCTTAATTCGATTTATCTTAATGCCTCAAAACTGGTCATAACACGCGCGGGCGGGCGAATCTAGCGTAAGCTCAACTTCGAAAGAATATTGGCCGTTATTCACACTTTTGAGACGTCATGTATCGCCACACTCCCTCTCACTCCAAAATACCTCCCCTCCTCATTGCTCGTATATCCCCGTAACATTAGGGTAAACTAGCGTCACTTTAATGCCCGCTCTAAAAAAGTAATCGTTTGATCCAATTAGATTCAATCCAAAAACAATCAATAGGCAGAGTCGGCATACACTGCAGCCAGTCAAAAAACTAAAACCCGGAGCCTCTTATGACGTACCCTATGCCCGCAGTCAGCATTGCCGCCGTACCACGCCGCCGTCGAGCCGTTATAGAATTTGCAAAGGAATTAGAACAAGCAGGATTTAGCGGTCTATACATGCCCAGCATGTCTGACGCACTGTCACTCTGTACCGCCATTGCCATGGAAACCAGCACCATCCAAATTGGCACCAGTATCATTCCAATTTACGGCCGCTCACCTGGCGATTTCGCGCAAACCGCCGCCTTTATTCAAGAAGTCTCTAATAACCGATTTCGGTTTGGCGTCGGCGTAAGCCATGCGCCTGCATTAGCCGCTATGGGGCTCAAAGCCGGCAAACCTTTAGAAGACATGCGCAATTTTGTACAAGGCTATAAATCGGCACCTCGGGTGGGAGAACTGCCCCCGCTAACACTGGCCGCAATGCGTAAAAAAATGATCAGCCTCGCCAGCGAAATTGGCGACGGCATGGTAATCGCCAACGGCGCCCGATCCTATATCCAAGAGTCACTATCAGGGCTGACCGAAGAACAACGCAGCAATGAAGATTTCTTTATTGGCGACATGATCCCTACTTGTATTTGTGACGATGAAGCCGCAGCCAAAGCCGTCAATCGCAAAACCTTGGTGATGTATACCATGCTGCCTAACTATCGTAATTATTGGAAAGTCGCTGGTTTTGAAGAAGAGATGACTGATATCGAGCAGGCGCTTAATAAGGGCGAAATGCAACGCATTCCTGAATTAATGAGTGATCGCTGGCTGGAACAAGTCACCCTATATGGCTCCGCTAGTAAAGTCCGCGAAGGCATCGAGGCCTGGTATGACGCGGGCGTAAAAACCCCCATCATCGTGCCATCCTCCGCAGCAGGCAATCAGATTAAAGCACTAGAAGAATTACTTGCACTGTATTAATTAAATCAATTAATTGATCGCATTAATTAATTGCTTCAATCAACCGAAAAGATCGAACCCCTATAAACTATGCCTCCTATAAACTATGCCCCCTATTAGAGAACTCTTATGACCGAAGACAAAGCATCCAGCGGAAATCTCAACATTAAAACCATTGCCATTTTGGGGGGCACGGGAGATTTAGGAGGAGGCTTAGCCCGGCGCTGGAGCCGTGCTGGTTTCGATATTATCATTGGTTCCAGAACCGAAGATAAAGCCGTTAGCGCCGCAACCGAACTGCTCAATGAATTCCCTGGACTGAGCGTTTCAGGCGCTAACAATTTAAATGCCGCGCAAAAAGCGGATTTAGTAGTGCTCACGGTGCCTTTCGCGCACCAAATTTCCACCTTGGAAAATGTCCAGTCCGCTCTGTCTGGCAAAGTCTTAATCGATGTCACCGTGCCTTTAAAACCGCCCAAAGTGGGTACCGTTCAGTTACCTGAACAAGGCTCTGCGGCACAAATGGCGCAAACCCTTTTAGGCGAATCGGTGCAAGTAGTCTCAGCGTTTCAAAATGTCAGTGCGCAACACCTTAACGAAGATCACCCCATCGCTTGCGACGTTTTGGTTACCGGCAATAAAAAGGACGCCAGAGACCAAGTCATTGCCCTGGTTGAAGCCGCCGGGCTAAAAGGCTGGCACGCCGGCCCACTCGCGAATTCTGCAGCGGCAGAAGCAATGACCTCGGTATTAATCAGTATTAATCGCCATCATAAAATTAACGGCGCAGGCATTGTTATTAGCGGCGAGCCTAAAATCTAAATATATTGAACCCATTAAACCCAAAACGATGTCGAAATTTTTATCTTTTTAGGGCAGACCACTACACCACTTTGTTAATTGCAACGAGTAATTCAATTCGATAATAACTAGCAAGGCATAAGACGACGTCACATTAATCTTTAGACTAAACACCCCCTGGAGTATTTGTTGTCCATGGAACTCACATTTAGCGCGCTACCCAACATACCGTTAGTGGCACCTCAAGATAACGTCGCAGAATTAATTATTGCAGCGGCTCAATCCAAGCCCATTGAGATCGCAGAAAATGACGTCATTGTGATCGCTCAAAAAATCATTTCAAAAGCAGAAGATCGCTACGTCACACTAAACGACATCACCCCCTCCGAAGAAGCAAAAAAACTCGCATCAGAAGTCCACAAAGATCCACGTTATGTGGAACTAGTGCTGCGAGAATCAAACGAAGTAGTGCGTAAAAAAACTGGCGTATTAATTGTCGAACACCGCTTAGGTTTTGTACACGCCAATGCTGGACTTGACCAATCCAACATTGAACATCCCGACGGTCAAGAACGCGTATTGCTGCTTCCCATCAACCCTGATTTAAGTGCTGAAAACATTCGACAGCACCTAAAAAATCAACTGGGTGTTAATGTCGCAATCATTATTAATGACAGCATGGGACGCGCATGGCGTAATGGAACATTAGGGTTAGCCATTGGCGTCGCTGGACTCAGCGCATTGGAAGATTACGTCGGAGGCGAAGATATTTTTGGCCGCGAATTAAAAGTCACCGCCGTCGCCGCGGCGGATGAATTAGCCGCCGGAGCCTCTATTGTGATGGGGCAAACCCAAGAAAAAACGCCCGTGGTATTGGTGCGTGGATACACGCCACAACAACCCACTGATCCAGATCAACAAGGCATAACGCCGTTGCTAAGAAGTAAAGAACAAGATTTGTTTCGATAAGCCCTTACTCGACTTAGACATCGACTTAGTCATCGACATAGGGTACAAAAAAAACATCTAATAAAAGAAATTTAACCAATGCCCTCTGATCAAAATAGCCCCAACAAGAAACCCACCGACTCCATTTGTCTCGCACTTTCTGGTGGTGTGGGCGGCGCAAAATTAGCGCTAGGATTAAATCATTTATTGGCCGAGCAACTGCATGTAATGGCCAATACTAGCGACGACTTTACCCATCTAGGCCTTAATATTTGCCCTGATCTCGATACCGTCATGTACACATTGGCCACTATCAATAACAAAGAATTAGGCTGGGGACTCGCCAACGAAAGCTGGCAATTTATGGACGCATTGGAGCAACTCAATCAACCCCATTGGTTTCGGTTGGGGGACCGAGATCTCGCCACACACGTCACTCGCACCGAGCTATTACGACAAGGCAACACACTCTCTCAGGTCACCCAACAATTGTCCCAAGCTCTCGGCATTAAAAGCACGCTATTCCCTATGACCGAACAATCCGTAGCCACTTTTGTGCGCCTTGAAAACGGCTCACCGCTAGCCTTCCAAGAGTATTTTGTAAAGCAACAATGCGAACCTAAAATCAGCGGCTATTATTTCCAAGGCATAGACGCAGCCGGCCCTAGCCAAGGGTTTCTCGACTCTATTCAAGACTCTCGTTTATGCTCCATTATCCTCTGCCCATCAAATCCATTTGTTAGCATCGAACCCATCCTTTCGGTTCCAGGAATCACCGCTGCCTTAACCAATCACCCGGCACCGGTCATCGCTGTGAGCCCTATTATCGCGGGGCAAGCGGTAAAAGGCCCCACGGCAAAAATGATGCAAGAACTCAACATGCCACTCTCCGCCCTCGGCGTTGCCGAGTACTATCAAAAACAACACTCAGGACTGCTGGATGGATTTATTATTGACCACAAAGACCATGCCTTAAAACCGCAGATAGAAGCCCTAGGCATGTCAGTTCTGACAGCCAATACCATGATGAATACTCTACAAGATCGTGTTACCTTAGCCGAGCAATGTCTTTCCTTGGCCGCAAATTTGACTCACGAGCATGGTTTGTTATGACTCCCAATAAAGCGCCCCGCAGCAGCATATCGACCGCCGCTGTATTGCCTCTAAAATCATTAAAAAATAGTAAGCAACGCTTGGCGCCGGTCTTAAACCCTCAACAACGTGCAGAGCTTACTCTTGCGATGCTAAAGGATATCCTTCACACCCTGACGTTGTGTCGCGACATCCATAAAATATTTATTGTCACTAACGACCCAATAGTTAAGCGCCTAGTGGAGCGCATAATGGGGAACAACCCCCAACATCAACCCATCGAGTTACTCGCAGAACCTCGCAAATTATCGGCAGAACGAGTTGAATCCGGACTCATTAATGCAATCACCCATGCGGGGAAAGTATTAGCGAAACGAAATATTCAACGAATGATATTTATTCCCGCCGACGTGCCTTTAGTCCGCCCCGAAGAAATACAAAAAATACTCAACCCCGTTTCCGATAAAACGCAGGCACCCAATGGCGTTTTGAATATCGTCCCGGCTTCAGCAAGCGGTGGTAGCAATTGTATTAGCTGCATGCCACCCGATTGCATGAATTTCAGCTTTGGCGAACAAAGCTTTACTCGCCATATTAGCATCGCCCGCCATTTGAATCTAAGCACGATAACTACCCATTCAGCAGGACTGGGGTTGGACGTGGATACACCTGAGGACTTGGCTCAATTAGCCAAACGGCTGTTTGAACAAGAATCAGACTTAGCCGCAAACCCTCATAGCAAAAGCTCTAACAAAGCCCCTAACAAAGTTCATTCTCACACTTATCAATTTTTATCCAGCCACAGCATTTTAAATGCATTACCGCCCGCCAATCGAGCAGTTGAATCCATAAGGCTCAGGAATTAACATGACACACGTTACGGAAATTCAATCATTATTCGACAAGGGCCGAATGCTTTCTGCAACTGAAGCGTTAACCCTTGCGGAAGTCACCGATACTCAGCAGCTCACTGAAATTGCCGGCCAGATTCGAGACCAAGGCCACGGCTCAATATTTTCCTATTCACGCAAAGTATTTATTCCCCTCACCCATCTTTGTCGAGACGTTTGCCACTATTGTACTTTTGCGCAAGTACCCAGCCAAATAAAAGGCGCATTGAAGGCACCGTATTTAAGTGTTGAAGAAGCCTTAGAAATTGCTCGGCAAGGCGCTCAAAGCGGATGCAAAGAAGCGCTCTTCACACTGGGAGATATGCCTGAAGCTCGCTATAAAGTCGCCCGTCAATGGCTCCAAGAACACGGTTACGCCACGACCCTAGACTACCTTGCGCACGTCGCTCAAGAAGTATTCCAGCAAACCGGTTTACTGCCCCACCTCAATCCTGGCTTAATGTCGCTGGAATCATTATTGGCACTCAAAAAAGTGTCCGTCTCAATGGGCATTATGCTGGAAAGCTCATCGGATCGACTCACTCAAAAAGGCATGCCACATTACGGGTCGCCGGATAAAATACCCGCTCGCCGCATTGAAACCATTCGCCTGGCAGGCGAAGCCGGCATCCCGTTTACGTCGGGAATCTTAATTGGCATAGGCGAAACCCGTTTAGAAAGAATTGAATCACTACTGGTGCTGCGAGACTTGCATCAACAATACGGTCACCTGCAAGAAATTATTATTCAAAATTTTCGAGCCAAAGCCAATACGCTCATGGTCAACGCTCCGGAGCCCGATCTCAACGAACTAATCTGGACCATTGCCGTAGCACGAATTATTTTTGGTCCAGAGATGAATTTACAAGCTCCCCCTAACCTCAGCCCTGGGGTACTGCCTCAACTGGTAAATGCAGGCATTAACGATTGGGGCGGCGTGTCCCCAGTAACGCCTGACTTCGTTAATCCCGAAGCCCCCTGGCCACACCTGGATAACTTAGCAAGAGAAACCCAAAAAGCCGGCAAACAGCTCATAGAGCGCCTGGCAATCTACCCAGATTACGCATTAAACGCAGCTCAATGGACTGATTCGAATTTCACCCCAGCGACCTTACAAGCCATTGACGGGCAAGGCTTCGCACGGGTTGATCACTGGTACGCGGGGGTCACACAAACACCGCCAAAAGCAGATTTAGCTTTAATTCAAGGCAGTCATAAAGAAGCAAGCCGAACCATTAAACAAATACTTGATCCATTGATTGATGATTCAAATCAATCCCCCAATGCTAATTCTGTAAACCATCGCAAGGAGCTCAGCGAGCAAGAGATCGTCACTTTAATGCAAGCCAGGGGGGCAGACTTTACCTACCTGTGCAAAGCAGCCGACAAAGTACGTCGTCAAGAAAATCAAGACACCGTCACTTACGTCGTTAATCGAAATATCAATTACACCAATATTTGTTATTTTAAATGTCAGTTTTGCGCATTTTCAAAAGGAAAAACCAGCGAAAATTTACGCGGTAAACCCTACGACCTAAGCCTTGAAGAAATTCAACGTCGTTGTGTGGAAGCATGGCAACGCGGTGCTACCGAGGTGTGTTTGCAAGGCGGCAKTCACCCAAGCTATACCGGGCAAACTTACCTCGACATTTGTAAAGCCATTAAAGCAGCCTGCCCTGAGCTGCATATTCACGCCTTTTCTCCGCTCGAAGTTTGGCAAGGTGCAAAGACTTTGGGCATTACTTTAGAACAGTTTTTAATTCAACTGAAAGCCGCAGGTCTAGACACCCTGCCTGGCACTGCCGCTGAAATCCTCGACGACGAAGTGCGCAAAGATTTATGCCCCGATAAAATAAACACCCAGCAATGGCAAGAAGTCATGACCACCGCTCACCGCGTCGGCTTTAAGACTACCGCCACCATCATGTTCGGGCACATTGAACGCTACGCTCACCTTGCACGCCATCTATTGCTGATTCGTAAAATCCAGCAAACCCACGTCGAAAACTTTCAGGCTCAAAACACCCAGGCCAACCCTCTAGGCTTTACCGAATTTGTATTATTGCCCTTCGTCCACATGGAAGCACCGATGCACCGCAAAGGAAAATCTCGATCGGGCCCAACCTTCCGCGAGTCCGTTGCATTACACGCCATCTCCAGGCTAGTGCTCAGTCCTTACATTACGAATATTCAAGCATCGTGGACCAAGATGGGACACGAGGGTGCTGCGGCTTGTCTCAACGCCGGCGTCAACGATTTAGGCGGCACGTTGATGAACGAAACCATCACGCGATCCGCAGGAGCGAGCCACGGTCAAGAAACCTCGCCCGCCTCCATGGAACAAATCATCCGCCAGTCGAATAGAGTGCCGAAACAAAGAGGCACCTATTATCAGCAAGCCTTGAATTCCCAAGTTGACCAATCGTTCCAAGCACAACCGCTGCTAGAGCCGATCCTCGACGCACCGCTAAAGGTTTCGAAAGGAGCCTCAAATAATTCAATTCAGATTAAAGCGGGAACTCAGCGGATTCATTGCGTGGATGAAAGCATCGACGAAAATAACGACAAAAATAACGACAAAGTTAACGACGCTGAAACCACTAAAAATCAAACCGCAACAATGCCTCTTAATTCGGAGGAGTTAAATCCGAACACAATCACACACTAAAAATATCACGATAAAAATTTCACGATAAAAAATAGGCGCCGCCTTAATAAGCATCGCTGAAATAAATATCGACAAACTTCGATCAACCACTATCAATAAAATAAATGAAGGAGAACATCAGATGAAATTAGGTATGGTGGCCGGCTACTCCGGAAAATACTTAGACCTCCAATTGGATAAAATTAAATTCGCAGAAACCCTAGGTTACGAAACCACCTGGACTGCAGAAGCTTATGGCTCGGACGCAGTGTCCCCGGCCGCATGGATTCTTGCCAGCACTGAAAAAATGAAAGTTGGTACGGCAATCATGCAAATGCCTGGGCGTACCCCTGCACTGGCGGCCATGACCGCCATGACGTTAAACCAATTATCCAAAGGTCGTTTTATTGCCGGACTCGGCGCTTCAGGACCTCAAGTGGTCGAAGGTTGGCATGGCGTCGCCTACGGCCGTCCCATCACTCGCACGCGAGAGTACATTGCCGTAATGA
>NVTH01000070.1 GCA_002401525.1 Moraxellaceae bacterium
GCGAATGGCTTTTTATTGACCGAACCCATCTGACCGATTTGGGGCACCAGTGTTTGGAATCGATGATGGTGGAGTGGTTGGGGAAAAGCTTGGGTGCTGTCGATAATTCAAAAGAAGCTCGGGTACCTTAATTATCCGTTAGCTTTCTGAGTGGAGTTCCACTGGTAGGTATTTTGAGTAAAAAATAAAATCTTTATCGTTTGAATATACCTTCATTTTTACGCGAACGGATATAGCACAAATTAGAAAATCGATATGCGAACCTTGAGCTCCTTTCTTGCGGCATAAGTTTGAATATTCGGCCGCCGCTTCGTAATCGGAATCTGCTATCGCTACATTCGGAAAATACTGGAGTTTATCTCTCAGTTTTTTGTAATCACTGAATTTGCTATAACCCGATAAGACTTCCTGCCTTATCGGGCCGATGATCTTCGCACGGTTTTCATCAATTAGTTTTGTTAATTCTTCGGCCACTGCTTTTTCCTTGGGTGCTTTGCCGCGAAATGCCAAGGACCACATACAGGTATCAATAATAATACCGCTCATTTACGACCCTTCTTATAATTGTAATCTTTATCACTTGGCATTCTGCCAAAAAGATCAGCGATGTCCTTTTGTTTTCTGCGCTGTACAAATTCTTCAAGCGCTTGATTTACTGTGTCTTTTTTTGTTTTTAAGCCGCCTATATCAAGCGCCTCTTCTAGGAGTTCTGTATTTATAGAAAGATTAGTTGCCATGGTTTACACCTCGATTCACACATTGCTCTACACATGCTAGCATACAAAGATAATAAGGACATCAGCTACGACAGTTTGTTGGGCCTTCTCTTGGCCCTAATGTCGATTGACATTGAGTACGTTTAAAGCGTACGTTTTATCTTAATTTAGGGGGAGCTATGACTACACTCAACGCGACCGATGCTAGGGCTAAACTCTATAGTCTTATCGACGAAACAGCCGAGACACATCAACCTATTGTTATAACGGGGAAAAGAGGGAACGCAGTGTTGATTTCCGAAGAAGATTGGAACGCTATCAATGAAACATTATTTCTTTTGTCTGTTCCAGGAATGCGTGAGTCGATTCGTGATGGCATGAGTACAGACTTAGGCGATTGCGATCAGGATCTTGACTGGTAATGTACGAAATTTTCTATACCAAGCAAGCAAAAAAAGACGCGCGAAAACTGGCTTCAGCCAATTTAAAAAGTAAAGCCAAGCCAAGCACTCTTAAATATTATTCAAGAGAATCCATTTCAAAACCCACCGCCTTTTGAAAAGCTTGTCGGCGATCTAGAGGGGACATATTCTCGAAGAATAAATATTTAGCGCGGATTGGTTTATCAGGGCCTTAAAGAAAATAACGCGGTTAAAGTTCTGCGGCTTTGGACTCGCTATGAGTGAAGGATATAATAAGAAAAGGCTAGGCTAAAAATAAATTGCAGGGGCAAGTATCATAATGACTATTTTGCTCGATTTTAAAGATCACTCCAAATGATTTAACGAAAACCATCCTCTTTATTTCCGCGAAGGCCTTTTTATTTCGCCAAAAAATGATATCGATTGTGTTTGAGTTGATGGTTTTAAAATAGATGGATTCCCGCCTTCGCGGGAATGACAATGGTGAATTTACTGCTTGAATGTGGGTTCTAGCGAAAGGCTCTCTGGTGCCTTAATAAACAGTTAAAGCTGGTCGTAGTGACCGCCAATAGCAAAAATATAAATGTGTAAATCGTCGAATTTATAAATTAATCGATCTTTCTGTGAGATACGCTTTGACCATAATCCTGATAGGTTATGTTTAAGGGATTCAGGTTTTCCTAGCCCTGTGCTTGGGTCGTTTGAGCGAAGCATTTCTTTTAGTAATTTACGTAGAGCTTTATGTAATATTTTATCTTTTTCGCGTAGTTCCTCATAGGTGAGCCAAGTATTACCTTCAAAGACCAGTGATCTCATTTAATTGCTCTTTTGTTGGTTTGTAGCCTGTGTTTTGTGTGTGAGTCGCCAAAGAGGCTGAGATTTGCTCCATAAGAGAGCTGCTTTGTAATACGTGAAGGGTTTCTTGCTCCCTCTCCCAGTCATCGGCGCTTATTACTACAAAGTCCTCGCCAGCGCGACGGGTGACTTTGATGGGGCTGTGATCATTAACTACCTGTTCTATATAAGATTTTAGGTTATCTCTAAACTGATTGACACTTACAGAGTCCATGCTTCCTCCAGATGTACGGAATTACCGTACGATTATAGTGGCGATGCCTTAACAAAGCAATGACTCCTTGAGCTCACATTCGCGCTCTTTGTTCGTGGTCAGGTGCTTGGGATTGTGGTTATCTTATTGATAATAAAATAGAATAAAATATACCCTGAATAATTTCAAAGTACATAAAACCATTCCGGCAAAGGATTCTGGGGTACCTTAATAAACGTAATAGCTATATTTGACACTACCCCTAACCGTACATACAGTGTACATATGATTGAGTTTATATGGGACCCCAAAAAAGCGAGTTTAAACCTCAAAAAACACAAGGTTTCATTTTCTGAAGCTAAATCAGTGTTTTACGATGAGTTTGCTGTACAGTTCTTTGATGAGGATCACTCCACTTCGGAAGACCGCTTTATCATGCTTGGCGTGAGTAATGAGTCGAGAGCCTTAGTGGTATGTCATTATGAAAGAGATAGTGGAGACACCATCCGGATAATTTCAGCACGAAAGGCCACCAATTCTGAACGCCGATATTATGAAGGAGAATAGTCATGAAAAAAGAATATGATTTCTCAAAAATGAGGGCACGTAAAAATCCTTATGCCTCAAAGCTGAAAAAACCTGTAACGATTCGACTAAGCGAAGACGTGATAGATTATTTCAAAGGAATGTCGATCGATACAGGTCTACCATATCAAAGCCTCATAAACCTCTATCTTCGTGATTGTGCAGCCAACCACAAAAAAATAGACATCTCGTGGAATACAAAGCCATAACAGGCACCGGAAGAATTACGCGAAAAATGCGAATCTGCGATGAGCGTTATGTACATAAGGGAGTGAGACGATGCTAAAAACCCTATTCAATTCCAACATTGTTAGTGTGTCGCGTTCAGTTGGTAGAGGTGATTTTGATTCGGCTGTAGAAAGCTGTAAAGATGCCCTAGTTAATAATGAAAACGATCTAATGGCATTATCCCTAATAGTGATGAGCTATGAACTAAAGGGAGATATTGATAACGCATTTGCTTATGCTCAGAAAGCACTTAATTTTTGGCCAAATGATTTTCAGATGCTGGTTTTATCCGCAAAATATTGGCATCGCCAAAAGCACGAGAAAAACACCTATCTTTACGTCTCCAAATCTGTAGAAAATCCGCCACAAAACGTAAATCTCAGTTTCATGAAATATTTGTCATGGCTCTTAAAACCATTTGCTTTACTTTCCAAACGAATTCGTCATGTGCAAGAAAGTATTCATGAAGATTTTGTGGACGAAGACGCTAATGAAAATGAAGACTTAGAGTGGGCTAAGAAGTACAAGGAGTGGTATGAATCTAAATACCACTAACATTAATTTACAACAGAAAAAATAAGGCGTTATATTATTCGCTATATTGTAGAACTGAGTGCGGCGTTTTATCGGCGGCGGGGAAAGGTTAAGCAGATGAGTGCGTGCGAATGATTCCAGTCGGCTACATGTACAAAACTGTGAGAGAGAAGCCGGATTGGCTTGAGACGGATCAAGTGCTTGATATTTATTCCGTAAGCAGCTGTATTTCAGAAGATTTCGATGATTGGATTAATTACTGGAAACACAATGGCTATTGGTTCTTCGATACTCCTCAGCTAATCGAACAATTAGCCGCTGCAAATAGGGTCGACCTTAGTGGGATGAGCCTATTTTTTTACACCGTATATGAGTTTCAATGGAATGATAAAACTAACCAGTGGGAAGAGTTCAAGCCAGAACAATCATTTCAAACAAATGTCTTAACCCCTAAGAAAGCGACATCGCAAGGTTTTGATGTTACTTCTTTCAGCAGTCAGAGCTCTGCTGAGTGTTCGCCACTGTCTTGTAACAACTTGGCACGGGATATCAAGGTAACCAATCACTGCTTATTCAGTCATTTCGATGATGCAAAAAGAATGCTCGAGTCGGGTGGGTTTGATCAATGTGAACCTGGGCCGTATAGAATATTTGAGGTATACCGGGTTGAAAATATTCCCAATAAAAATTCTAAACGTTAATAAAAACACCATCAATGGAATGCTTAAAAGCAACAAAACGAGCGATGTTAAAAGCAGGGCTGAGCCCAATACTTTAATTTGATAAAGCAACGAAAAGAGAAAGTATTTCGATGAATCTCAGTTGTTCAAAGTAGGCGGCACGCGTCGAATTCTATTCGCCGGAGTATCGACTGAGTGCGATTTGGTAAGAATCTAATTTATCGAAGCCTTCAATCGAGGCTTACCATAAGGGAGCAATAATTTCAAAACCTGTGACGTAGAGACCTATGGGGGATGGCTCATTGGTTTCTAAAAATAGGGGCATGTATCATATTAACTGTTTTACTCGACCGTAAAGGCCACTCCTTATAATTTAACGAAAACCATCTTCTTTATTCCCGCGAAGGCGGGATGTAGTGGCATACCAAATTTGGCCACCAAGTTAGAGGTGATATAATCATCACCATTAACGAAGGTAGCATTATGACAATACAAAGAAATTTGCAAGGGTACCAAAACTTACAATTGAAAGTTGGTTCAACTAAAATAGGTCTCGTCTAACAAGTACTTTTTTTGCGCAAATAAAAACGCGCCAAAGCAGCAATGCTGTTGATGGATACGTTAAGAGCCTGCACGGAGTATTGAATGAACCCTAATGAAATTGCGCTACTTTTGAATTCTTACAGCGCGGCAATAGCGAATGAGACAAGTTTGTGGACTATGTATGTTGCGGCAACTTTTGCTGCTGCGGGGTTTGGCATAAATTCAACAAACCTGTCTAATTTTAAAATGGCTGCTTTCGCAGTGATTGGTTTTTTAGCTTTTGCAGTAGGCCAATTTTGGATGGTATCTATCAGTCATTCAAAGAGGGAAATTATTCAGGGTATATTCGAATGCCAAGCCAATACTGGCGTTGATGTTTTCCTCCAAAGTATCGTTGCGGAAGGGGTAGGTCGGTTGGGTGCAATAGCGACCCATTTGTTTATAAATTCGTGTGTAATAGCAATTCTTTTATATCGGTCAATCACTATCAAATATAAGGGTGAAAACCATACTTAACATCGATAGGCGGGTGTCATGTTTGGCTGGTGTCGAGGCTGTATAATTATTTAAATTAAAGGAGGTACAATGAGTAAAGGGATATTCCAAAAAATGTTAGATGGCGAGCTTCCAATGCCTAAAGCGGCAGCCACTTTGGGGGCTCAAATTATTGAGGTTGACACTGTATCTGGAACAATCGAAGTTGAATTCGAAGCAAAGGATGAATTCACTAATCCTGTCGGTAATATACAGGGCGGTTTTCTCGCAGCAATGCTGGATGACACGATGGGACCAGCCTTAACGGCCACTTTAAATGAAAATGAATTCGCTCCTACACTTGAGCTGAAGGTCAATTTTATTGCTCCTGCTAAAGTAGGCAAGATTATTGGATATGGCCGCATTATTTCAAAGGGAGGAAGTGTCTGTGTTCTGGAAGGTGAGCTCAAGCAAGATGGCAAACTTGTGGCCCGCTCTTCTGCTACTGCCCTAATCAGAAGGATAAATAAATAACGAATGTAATAACAGGAATATACTAACCAGTGCGTGTTGCTGAATCGCCTACATAGGTTTCTCTGTCGAGCTGCGTGCCGGTAATAGAGCAATATCTTAATTTAATTTATCGGTTTCTCATAGACGCAAGCGTAAGGCGATCAGCGTATGAAAAACACCAAACCGCTTTCAGTTGAAATAGAAGGGAAAGGTAAAAGCCCGGTAGAGCTATTTGATCTGGCAAAGGAATTATTAAGGAACAGTGTGCGCTCAGAAATAATTTATTTGGATGGAGTAGTCCGTCTATATGGGATTTGGGAGCCTGATATAGAGCACTCAGTAAAGGCCTTAGAAGCTCACTTAGGTTTAGCAATATCCATCAACAATTTGAAGGTTCAGTACATCACTGAAAATAATCAATTGCTGGAGCCAATAATGGCCTTAGCAGTAAAGCTAAGAGAAGAATACGCGGGTGATTTGGTTGGAGATATTAGCAAGAGGCGAGGCCTCATCATGGGAATGAAAGCGTCTGATAATGGATTAAGAATTATTTTATCACACGTTCCCTTGTCTGAGCTTATTGGGTACACCTCGGACTTATCGAAAATCACGGCAGGTACGGCTAAAGCCAAAGTGAATTTTCATAAATACGAATTATTTCCTAAAGGACCGATGCCAGATGAACCCGTTTCTATGGCCGTACGATACTAACAAAAACATGAAGCCCAATACTTAGAAAATCTATGAAGCTATTGGCTTTATCTCTATCTTTAATCCAGAACGGAGTTCTGAAATGATAAAAATAAAAAAAGTTAATCCTAGAATTAAAACTAAGTTTTCCATGGCAGCCCCATTTTGGCGAATAATATTTTTTGTTTATCTATTCGTTGGCATTACCTCCGCGAAGGTTTATGCCGAAACATGTRCTGGCGATGGTTTGGAGGCGTCGGAGTTACTGTCAACCATTGAGGCGAAYGGTTGGGGGCTCAATACCCGTAATACGCGCCATCAAAATTCGTCGTTCAGTAACATTAATCGATCTAATGTGGCTGACTTGGAAGTGCAGTGGGTCAGAAACGTGGGTACGGTGCTCGCCGTGCGCTCCCAGCCTGCGGTGACGCAGCGAGCGTTATTTTACGGCACCCAAGGTGGATCGATTGTGGCGGTGGATCGTGCCAGTGGATGCGAATTTTGGAAGGCGAACGTAGGGATCGAAGTGCGCACTGCCATTACTATGGCGGGCTCTGAAGATAATCAGCAAGCGTTGTTATTTTTCGGCGATTTTTTTGGTTCGATTTATGCCATGAATGCGGTGTCTGGAGAAGTGATATGGAAACAGTCTTCGGTCTCAAATTTGACACGAACTAGCACCGGGTCGCCTGTCTTTCATCGCGGTGTTTTATATGTGCCGGTGTCATCACTTGAGGTAGGGTTGGCACTGATTTGGCTGTATCCCTGCTGCAGATTTCAGGGGCACGTTAGCGCGTTTAATGCCTATACCGGCGAGCCGCTGTGGAGTACTTCCGTCATGGATGAGGAGGCGAGCTTAGTGGATGGGAATCCATGGTATCAGCCTCGGTACGCACCCGCAGGCGCGCCTGTCTGGACCACTCCCGCCATTGACGTGCGGCGCAATCGTCTTTATATCGGCACCGGTCAGGGTTACACCAGCCCTGCGAGCGACAGTACCGACGCTATTCTCGCGCTCGACTTAGATTCTGGAGAAATAGTTTGGAAGCAACAGATGTTGTCGTTGGATGCTTGGAATATTGGTTGTTTGATCAATGGGCCTAATTGCCCAGAAGAGGAGGGGCCGGATTTCGATTTTGGGGCTTCGCCCATTTTAATAAAGCTTAGATCGGGACAGGATATGCTTTATGTCGGCCAGAAATCGGGGGATGTTTTTGCGTTGGATCCAGATAATGAAGGGCAAATCATATGGCAAACTAAAGTGAGCGAAGGAGGGAATCTAGGCGGTGTGCATTGGGGAATGGCGACGGATCACAAGCGACTCTATGTGCCCATTACGGATAAAAGTTTGGAAGGCGACGTAGGGGATGCTAAAAGAGGCGTGTACGCGTTAGATCTGCAAACGGGCGACATATTATGGTCCGCCCAGCCGACGATAAATTGTGGCGATGAGGAGTGTATTCCGAGTTTTTCCAGTGCGGTAATGGTCACCGATGAATTGCTGTTTGCGGGGGATCTTGAGGGCAATATTTGGGCCTTTGATTCATCCAATGGCGAAGTGTTATGGCAATTCGACACGGATATCGAATATCCAGCGATAGATGATGAGACTGCCAATGGTGGTGCAATTGATATGGCGGGGCAGGTGGTGGTGGGGGATAATTTATACGTTATGTCGGGTTATGGTCTCTACGGGAAGAAATTGGGGAACGCTTTTATTTCTTTTAGTCTGCCTTAGTTGGGCGTAAGTTTGCTGAGGAGTAATGACATAAAATTTAATTTAGGTGTTTTATCACTTTTGCAATGGTTTATACTTTTCCCTAAAGCAAAAAACTGGCCCTTCAAATAATTCCCGGTCTTCGGCGTCGAGAGTATTAACATGCACGGCTTTTTGAGAAGTTATGACACAACAAAACTACGCCAATTATCAATGCGATAGACGCCAATATGGATTGTCCAAAATGTAAGGGAACTTTAAGGGTCGAGCAGGCAGAAGGCCACATAGGGTTTCGTTGTGAGTTATGTAAAGGGATTTGGCTATCAAATAAATACCTTAAGTCCTTAGAGTTAACGCATGATTTCAATGCCGAAGAATTTATATCGCAATTAGGTTTGCTGCCAAGGGCTAAATTAAAAATATTATGCCTGGAGTGCTCCAATAACCTCTACGAAGTCTCAGTGAGTGGGTTAGAAATTGATTTCTGCAAGAGCTGTTCTGGAATATGGTTTGATAAGTCGGAATTAAGTCGATTAATCACTCAGCATAAAGACTCGGGGAAGGGCGCAGTATTGGTGTCCGGATTCTTTGATGTATTGTCTGCTATAGCAAGTTCACTATGAGCGAGAAGCGCCTTAAAAATGTTCAATGAAATGCCTGGGGCTGGCCTAGTAAAAGGGTCGTGGCGCAGCAACTTATCTTATTATTCGAGGTTATAAGCTATAAAAAAAAGAATGCAAGAATTATTTTGGGGGAGAGTCGGCTTTACTTTGATGGGATTAGTTTTCGGGTTGGTTTTTGCTCTAACTCTCACGGCTCTGATTTATCCATTTCGTTCAGAAACTGACGCTCCTGTTATTATTAGAACGTTTATGGGTGTCTTTGGAGTAGCGGGTTTGATTTGGGGGCCGCTCGTGTTGTATTCTGCGCAAGCTTGCATCTACTCTTTGTACGTTCTTTATGGGTACGTGACTGGTTTTCTAGGCGTTGAATTGCTGCTGGTCGAAAATAAAAAATTATTTCCTAAACGGAGCAACGGTTTGTATTTTTTGTTGATTGGTGCGTTTGCAGGAATTTTAAGTTTCCTATGATTTCTTTTGCAGCAATATAGTATTTTTATAATTAGCACTTAAGCGTTAAACACTAATGAAAACATGAGAGTTTGAATAAATGACAAAAACGATTGTGGATAATCTATTCATCTGTAATCCGGATTGCAGTATATTCGATTTGACATTTTTAGATTGGGGTGCTGTGTTGTCTTTCTTAATAAGTATCTACGTTTTAACTACGGTGTTGCGTCGATGGGCCTTTGAATGGAATAATTACCCTGAAACCTCTTTTAAATGGCATATCCCTCGATTTATTTTCATAGCGTTCATTTTTGCAATGGTCACTTTGCCGTTAATATGGCGTGTGTTTGGCTATCTTGGTGCTCAAATTTACGGCCAATTTATTTATCCTGAGGCAGTGTTTATTGTGTATATTGCTTGGTTATCGAGTACAGAAAAGCGTGGTTTTTCGTTGAAAAAAGGGGGTAATAAAGCGCGCTGAACAATGGTTGCTTTAGTGAATGTTGAGTTCCCCCAGTTTCCCCTTTTTAATTTGATTATGGAAATTAAATTATTTGGGATAAAATTTCTTATTAGAATCTGTAAGTTTTTCGCGAGCTTCATCGCCTTCTGAATCAGTACCTGTGTAATGTAAGGGATACATTTCCTTTACCGCTGGGCTGGCGCTCCGCCAGGTGTGGCAGCCGTTGAGTACGAAGGGTTTTTTAGTGGGGTCGAATTCTACGATGGGGTAGTTTTCTGGGCTGATTTTTCGAGCCATCGCTTTTGCCGAATCGGAGGCGGTAGTCTGAAAAACAACGGTGGCCATGGGGCCTAACAATTCAACAAGATGAGTGCAGCCTTCTATTCCGCCCAATAATTCTCTGGTTTTTCGATTCCATCCGGGGCCTATTTTGAGCCCAATTAAACGTTGAAAATTGACCAACACTTCGTTGCAGACTTGATGCGGCTGATCATCCATTGTGGTCGCCACTTCCCTGACTATGAAGTCATGGTCTATGGTTAGGCGCAGGCCCATATTATGAACCGGATCGCCGGGTTGCAACGCACCTCGCCAGCGGTTTTCGATGGTATAGGTTTTGGTGTCCACTAATCGTGCTTCAATATCCCACAATCCGTCATCGCGTAAATAACCTTTACAGTCGATGGTGCGAGTGTGTAGATGAGTCCGGGGTACTGCGGAAGGAAAAGGCATTCTTTTACCCTGATTGTATTGTTTTATAAAGCGGTGAATACAAGAGCGGACGTCAGATTGGGGTGCTCGATGGCTCTGAACATCTAACTCCTTTTAGATTATTCCGTATTAGCTTAAAACATCAAAATGCATAATAGCCTGCCTGATTGGCTGAGCCAAATAAAAATAATCAGTGGCGGCGGGAAAGTTCGCTAGGAGGGCTCTTTTTAGGGCATTTCACGGAATGGGCACTAGCGGTGAGGGGGATAGGATCAAAAGGCCCGGCTAAAAATTAATATCGCCTATCTGAATACCAGCGAATCGGTTTGGGAGGGGCGATTGATTGAGTCAATGTTCGTCACGTCAATGTCCAGCGGATGTTTTTCATCCAGATAGAATTCTAACGGGCCTTCATCCCCGACGGTGTCCGCAAACCAAAATACGTACTCCATTTCAAGGGTTTCTAAGCCTTCCATATTGGTAGGCAAGCCTTCCATCAATAAACCGATATGAGGCGATGCACCGGGGAATTTCTCATTCGCAGTCAATATGGATTTGTCATCGTCGTAAAATATATGGGAACTCATGCCTTCGAAAGCGATGTCTGCTAATTTGAAGATTGCCACCACTTCCCAACCGCCGCCGTGTTGAATCCAAATCCAATTGCCTGGCATATTGACGCCTTGTATTTCCTTTTCTTCTGCGTCCACTTTGCCGTCGACATTGGTATACATTCGCTTGCCTTCACTATTGATAAAGGATTGCGAAGTGATGATGCCGCCGTCAATATTGAGATCGCTATAGAATTTTATTTTTGGGTTTTTAATCAGATTCGCAAAGCTTACGCCTTTGCCCACTTCGGTTCTATTGGGGAATGATAAGCCTTGTTCATAGAAACTAACCTCTGAATTCATCCCAAACAGGGGAATGCCTGCCAAAACAAAATATATCTTGGTGTAAATCGTAGCGCGGACCGGCCCGTCTTTGACGCCCAGTACCTTCACTTGAATATTGTCAAAGGCGTCCAAATTTATTGTAATGTATTTATTAAAGATATTGGCCGATATTTGAAGCACATTTTGATCCATCACCGGGTGATGCGCGTCTGAGCCGTAATTATTACTTAGATTTCGAAAGTCGAAAAAATTTTCAGGATTAAAATCAAGATTAATAAACGTGGTGTCAATTTTTGAATTATCTTTGCTGCTGATATAACGAACGTAATCTACTTCGCTGCGTTGAGAATTATGTTCGATTAAATAAACGTATCGATCTCTACCTTGGCGGTCAGTCAGCTTAATTTCCTTAAGTATCGTGCCTTCTTCGAGCCCCATAGTCTCTTCGATATAGCGATTTTCACTGGCATTTCGAAGCATAAAGATAAGGTCATCAGTAAGGTCCAGTTCGCCATAGACTCCGTCGATGTCGTTAGTATTGATGCCGGGTATATAGATATAGTGGGACTTATTATCGTATTCATCGAACTGAAATGGAATTGGTTTAAGGCTTCCATCCCACACTGCCATCACCGAAAGATGCGCCATTTTGCGATGCAATACACTGGGTAATTGACTCCCAGGAATTTTTACTGGGTGCAAAAAACCAAAATGGGACACGTTAAAACTTTCAACCAAATCTTTTATCTGAGCATCGGACAATTGACTAAAGGTCTCTCGGTCTTTGGATAGGTTTCCAGGCGCGAGTTTGGTGTATGCGACAAACGCTTGGTATTCGCTCTCTGGTATTCCCTCCAATAGCGCATAAACAGCCCAGCCAGGCACGCTAAATAACATTAAACTTCCTAGAACCGTCAGTTGGGCCAGCATTTTCAATGATAGATACTTCATTTAGATCTCCACGTTCAGTAGTAATACGAGATGGGACAATGGTTAAAGCACCCGCTTAGCGAGTTAGCACTTTGCTATTGCCAAAGTTTGTATGGCGGTCATTGCCTCGATCACCTCCAAGAAGGCAGGTTTTATTTTATTTTTTATTGCTTGAAGAATTAGGAGCGAAATTTATACGCGGCAAACTGAGTTCTTCTGACTCTTAACCAGCGTTGCATCGGAATAATCAAACTTGGAAGGGAGACGTCACCGTTAGCATCAAAATAATAGCTTCTAGAGGTTTCACAAGAAGCGTTGCTGAATAGGGTTTTTTCGGAAAGTGTGCGCATTTTCTGAAAATAACGGCTATTTGCTTCTTCTTTCACTTCAACAAATGTCGAGCCTAGTTTATTTGCTTTTATTAAACAGCGACTAATGTATTTCGCCTGAGCCTCAAGCATGCTGTACCAATTAAACCCACCGGTATAAGGGCCAAAAGTGAGAAAAAAGTTGGGGAAATTCGGCACCGTGATGCCGTCAAACGCTTGGTATCGATTATCTTCCCAAAATTGACCTAATTCTAATTGGTTCAATCCAAACACTTCGAAACTAGGGGCGTTACCCAGTTCTTGGGTTTTAAATCCAGTGGCTAATATCAGCAGGTCAACCTCAATCTCTTCACCGCTGTTGGTGATGACGCCAGTCTCAGTGATTCGCTCGATGCCATCGCTGATTAAATTGACATTATCACGATTAAACGTGGGCCAATATTCGTTGGATATTGCAGGCCTTTTACAGCCAAATCCATACTTTGGTTCCAGTTGAGCTTTAAGGGCTTCATTGTCGACCTGCGAATCGAGGTTGCCGAGCATCCCTCTTTGCGCGGCCTGAATTAGCGCTGGCCATTTTTTATAATTTAGCATTGACCAAGTGAGGAATTCCATGGCCGCGTCGGTGAATAAACGGCAAGTGGTTTGAAACAATGGGATGTACTTAAACATGAAATTTACCCATTTCGGAAATTCTACATCGGCTTTTGGGGAGACCCAAATCGGTGTGCGCTGAAAAACAGAGAGGGCTGCTACCTGTGGTGCAATGGCAGGAATTACTTGCACCGCAGTAGCGCCAGTGCCAATGACGGCCACTTTTTTATTGCTGAGATCGTAGTGATGATCCCACTCTGCGGTGTGAAACATTTTCCCCTTGAAACGATCAAGGCCCTTAATGTCAGGGGTTATTGGCTGACTTAATAAACCCGTGGCTGAAATAATAAATCTGGACGTTAACTGACTGCCGTCCATTAAGTACAGTCGCCAACAATTATTCTCTGTATCAAAACGCATTTTTTCGACTTGTGATCTAAATCGAATATGCTTGCGAATATTATACTTATCCACGCAATGGTTAATGTAGCGTAGTATTTCCTCCCCGGGAGCAAACAACCGCGACCAATTTGGGTTGGGCTCAAACGAATAACAATAAGAGATAGAAGGGATATCAACAGCAACGCCTGGGTATTTATTGTCACGCCAGGTTCCCCCTAAATCCTCGCTCTTTTCTAGCAGGCAAAAAGAATGCATGTTATCTTTTTTTAATTGAATTCCTGTGCCAATGCCGCTAATACCAGCGCCTATAATGATGGTTTCATAATCCAATTTAAGGTTTGTTTTTAGGCGGACTACCTTTTCGATGCGATCACTCATGCCTATCTCCGTTTGAAAGCCACTTATTCGCCGGATTCACGGCGGCTAAATATCGGTAACTATATCTCGGTAACTAAATATTGCTAACTATATATCAGTAATGACGCCTTCATTATAAAATTTTTGTTTGAGTTTTATAATTAAGTGGCTGTCATCTAGCTCCCAAGGGTGAAAGTCTCGCCTAAAATAGGGTTTTAAATGCTCCCAAAAAGTGATGAATACAGGTGAATTTCCTTGGTGATAAGCTTTTTGTTTTTCCCATAAGTCTTTATTCACCACGCCGTCTTGCTTTAGCATTTTATAAAAGATAATTATTATAAACGGTACTATGATGGGTAAAGAAAAGACCATGCCTGCAATGCGAGTGTAGTAACTTCCGCCTACCGCATTATACAAATCAATGGAGACTGACTTATGCTCAAGTTCTTCCATTAAATGCCATTGCCATACTTCTTGAAAATCTTGTTTCACTCCATTCATTAGCTGGGGGTTACTCAACACCATGTGCGCTACCATGGCGCTGAAATGTTCAAGAGCAACGGTCACTGCAAGCTGGAAATGTTTCGAGGTGTAGCGATTGAAGAAAGCAAAGACGCCTTTTATTCTACGTTCATTTTGCTCCATAAAGTCATAACCCAAATTCTGGATTAGATCATTGTTGTATTGATTATGGATGTGGCCATGAATGGCTTCTTGAGAGATAAATTGTTTTAAATCCTTTTTTAGTTGTTCATCACTAATTTGCCCTTCGAACTTTCGAACCGTACGAATAAAAAAGCGTTCAGCTTCCGGGAAAAATAACGACGCAGCGTTCATAAGATGACTCATAAAGGGATCGTTATGATGCCAGTGACGGGGCTTATTATCGATGTGTTTCAACTTTACCCTGCGCGCTAAAATTCCGACTCCACGCGGAATTGCATGCGCTACTTTCGCGATTTGCGACATAACTATTATCTCCTTGAATAGCAATAAATCACTTCTTTTTCTGCTGTTTAAATGAATTCTATTAATCCGAATATGCTAAAAGCGTCGGACCTCGTTGTAAAGGGGAGTAGTTGCCAATCTTTTGTTTACTATAGAGGATCTCATTACTTGGCCAGATATTACCAATTTGAATGTTTGTCTTTTTATTTGAGTTTCTTGAGGCAAAACAAACAAATAACAAACGCTAAACCTTAGAATCCCGTCTTAACGCTCTCAATAAGAACAAACAGATTAGAACAGGGAAACAATGGCGGGATTACAGTGCTTGTCCCAGCGCCTATCAATGCAGTAATAAAATCGGCTTCAGTGGCACATAAACCCATGGAGAAACCTTTTTCGACGCCAATAGAAAACGCCGATATTTAAAATGAAATGAATCTTGGCGTCTTAGGGGCGGCCTATCGATCGAACAGATGTGCTCGGCCAACGCGTTGCAAAATATAAGTGCACCATGGAGGGGTTCTGGAGAGGGCTGTAAAATACAAAAGAATAGCATTTTAGAGTGCTTTCTTGGCTGCTTTAAATACATAGGTTCTTAATGACCACATAAAAGCCGAAGGCGCGCGCAAGGAAATAGAATTACGATTTTTAATTTTGTTTGAATCTCTATTCGGTTAATCGATTAATCGGTTTATGTTTTGAGTCTAACGTTCGATTTTTTCGTTTGAGATATTTTCTTTGCTTGCTTTCGCTTATTTATAAAAGGGTTGGTTTTGTCACTTCTTGCCCTCGGATTGATGCAGAAAAGTATCTTTGAATTATTGGGCTTTAATATAGGGTTATGACGCTGGCAATGTAGCGTTAACATTGTCATATGAACCTTGATATAAATAAATATCATACAGGCCTTAGCCGTCAAGCTCGCGAAGGCGGGAATCCATTGGTTTCAAAACATTAAACCAAGGCGCAACTCGACCTTAGGTTTTGTTACAAAGCAGCCTGCCGCAATGTCATGTGTTATCCCCTTGCCGACATGGATTCCCGCC
>NVTH01000071.1 GCA_002401525.1 Moraxellaceae bacterium
GCTAGGTTAACCAAATTTTCCAGTAAGTCGGAAGCGACCCGAACAACCTCTTGTGAAGCATTGCTCTGAGCAACCTCAGGACGCTCTTTGACCTGCCCTTGGGCTTTCGCCGCCGCACGGATCATTTCAGCCGCATCGGTTTCCTTCATCGTGGACTGGAATGCCAGCACCGTCGAATGCGCCGGAGCCCCTTGAGTGCTTGATTTTAGCTTCTCAACATAACTCAAAATCGAATCCGAATAATCGGTTATGCGGTTGAAAAATGGATCGCCGATAGAACCCTGCTTTAATTGATTTTCAATTAGGTAGGTTTCACACTCATGAGCGCTATTACCCAGCTGCTTTAAACCTGCTAATCGCGCGCCGCCTTTAAGCGTGTGCAAGAAACGCTGCAGTTCATGGCCGTGATGTTCATTATCAATGTCCTCGCGCCACTTCGCCGTGGCGTTCTCCATCCCTTCAAGCAGCTCTTCGGCTTCTTCAACGAAAAGGGTGACAATTTCGTCGTCCGCGCCTTCCAGCTCCGACTTATCAAAGACTAACTCGACACTCGCATCGGCTGTAGTCGTCGAAAAAGAGTCCGCTGAAGTGGTGGATTCTTTCTCCTCATCGGAGAGGGCAAAGGTTTTAATTTCCTCGATAAGCGCGTTGCCGTCCAGGCATCGCCCATCCTTGGTGATGTCCTCGACCATAACGGCAAGACTATCGTGGCAACGAAAAAGTAAATCAAATAAGCTATCGTCAGCTTGCAGCCTATTTTCCACTACGCCTTCATAAAGGTTCTCTAAATAATGCGCTAAATCGCCGATCTCTCTAATTTCAGCCATTCGCGCACCCCCTTTCAAGGTGTGCAAATCTCGCTGCAATTGTTCTACATCAGTAAGATTGGAAGGCTCAGCCATCCAACGTTCTAACGCAACCGCGCTGTCATCCAAGGTCTCATTGGCCTCTTCGAGAAAGATTTCGAGTAATTCAGGATCACATTCGATGGCTTCACCCAGTTGGGGAGAAGCGACTAAAGGCCGGATGATCTCAGAACTTATCTCAGGCACAGTTATCTCTTCAGACTCACTAAGATCAACCGCATCAGATTGATCTGCCTCTTCGGGATGCTCACTAGAAGCAGCAGTGTCTTCTATTTCTATTTCGATCTCGTCTATTTCATCGGCATCAGAGCCATGACTTTCGATTTCAATCTCAATTTCGCTCTCTTCTGCCGCTCCAATGTCAGCCTCTAGATCCGCAAGATCAATGGCCTCTTCTTCCTCTGAACTTTCACCAATGATGGCAACGAAATCCTCAGTCACGTCGTCGTCTAATTCAATCACCTCTATATCGCTAATGAGGGCTTGTAGGGAAGCGATATATTCATCAGCAGGCTGAATAAATTGCCCCATCGCAAGTCGATCCATCATTGAGACCAGTGCCTCATGTGACTGCAGGCAAGCATCGAAGAATGGTTCGCCCACTTCAGCCCTGCCCCCAATAACGGCAAGACAGGTATCACTCAGTTGGCGACATAGCGCTTCGGCATAGGGTAAATTTGCAGCCTCGGCTTTTTTCTCAAGCTGCTGAAATGTATCCGCTAATTTTTCAGCATTAGAGCTTTGCCAATCTTCATTCCATTGGGTGAGTAGCTCTTCAGCCTCGAGAATAATATCCATTCCTTCCGTTAGGAATGTGGAGGCTAAATCATCTTCCGCCGATTCAGAGCGGGAGGCTTCCGCATCAACAAGATCCCCTAAATATTGCTCTTTTATTTCTGCCAGCAATTTGAGATAGGGCGCGTTGTCTTCATCGCCTATCTCTTCACCGGCCATTAATTTATTCACACTGCAATCTATATTTTCAACGGCTCGATGCAGCAAATCGATCACATCGGATTTTATTTTTCGGTTATTGGCTGCCAGTTCTTTCACAAATTGTTCAGTAGGCGATGCCACCTCGGCGATGGGTAACATATCCGCCATATAAGCACTGCCCTTCAAGGTGTGAAGTGCACGCAACACCACATCGTCAAGCTCAACCAACTCGTTACTAGAGCCGTCATACTGAGCCAAACTAGTCTTCAAACTTTCTAGATGAGTTTTTGCCTCACCGGTAAATATCTCAAGCAATACTGGATCCACTGCTTCGTCTGTACTGTCTTCTTCAACGCTAATTTCGTCCGCTATTTCCTCATCTGCACTCTCTGAGGCCGCACTTTCTTGGGCGGCAATAGGCTCTTCAACCAGATCTGCTTTCTCAGCATTGTCCGCGGCTTCAACTGTTGCTTCAACTGTTGCTTCAACTAGTGAGAGCTCGGCAATGTCAGGGAATTCACCCTCAGAAAATGCGTCTGCTGCAGCTTGGTAAGTTGATAAATCGTAGGGACACGGTTCTCTTTTCTCAAATGCATCCACCAAACTGGGGATAACGTCGACTACTTTCGAGACTAATAAAATAACTCCGGCATTGGGATTAATGGTTCCATCGATAATTTGATTCAGCATATTTTCGATGGACCAAGACAGCTCACCTGCATCCATCGCGCCAACCAATCGACCACTGCCCTTTAGCGTGTGAAATGCTCGCCTTATTTCGGAGAGCGCTTCTTCATCTTTGAAATCATTCTCCCAACGAGGAAATACCCCTTTAATGGCATCCAATACCTCGCCCACTTCTTCCACGAAGATTTCAATGATTTCATCATCGATTAAATCGTCTTCATCTTCCTCACTTGAATCAGTTGCTTCTTCTGCACCTTCAGTTTCAGCTTGCTCGTTTTCACGCTGCTCTTCATCAGCCGAAGCACCCTCCTCAACTTGAAAATCAACAGTCACCACATTATCGGCGACAATTACATTGCCTTGGTCTTGTTCACTTTCGTCGAATGGCGCCGAGCTTAATATAGGAATGTCTTCTTCAAGTTTCGGATGACTAGCAGAATCATCATCAGAATTACTGTCAGAGGTGTTGTCAGAGGCACTATAGGCACTATCAGAGGCACTATCAGAGGCACTCAGATCATCGTTAGAAACGTTTTCTTGTCCCGTAGCAGCATCTGCTTGATCGCTTTCAGTGTTTTCACTTTCTTCGGGAGTTACTGGGTATCCCAGCTGACCAATGCCTTCTTCACCAATGTCTAAAATATAATCGTCAGTGTGGCTATCTTCAGAAAGCCGCTCCAAATAATACTCAACACTAGTGATGGCGTCGGCCAAAATATCCATCTGCTTCCAGTCAGGAACAGTCCGCTCACCTAATAATTCTTCCTGAATATATCGAATGCAATTTTCAATCAATCGAGCAGGGCGGATCAAAGGAATCATAAGAAGCCCACCTTGCACCGAGTTTAATAACTCAGGCACCGTCTCCAAATGATCGTGATCCCATTGAGAAACGATAAACTCCACCACCGCTTCTTTAGCGCTTTCCAATCCTACACGACACTCTCTCATCACTGCGGACTGGGCTTTACCCAATTGCTCAGGCGAAATGACGACGCCAGGCCTAAGCTCCACTGGTTCAGCGGTTTGAACCACAAGGTCTTCGGTCCAACCAGACAGGGTCGCTTCGACGTACAATAAGGCACCCGCCACATCAAGCAATCGGGTATCCACTGCGGTGTTGTCTTGATTCGCTACGCACCACTCGACTTCATCGATTTGCTCCCGAACCACTCGCCGCTGAACGCCTAAGCCCAGCACTGCCAAGGTGTCTGATATTTGTTTTATCGTCGGGATTAATTGAGAAAGCTCATCGAAGTTTTTATCTTTACGGCGCACAAAAATATCGAGCACTTCTTTAACGGCATTAATTTCTTCTGAAATAGCCGCCACTACCGATTCCATCGCTTCTCGGTCAGGACCGGTTAACAATTGCTGATCGCCATCTTCTCCATCGTAGGAAATGATCGCTTCGTCTAAATTGTAAGCTTCTTTGACCGCTTTAATTCTGGGTGATTGAGCGTCACTTTTTGCGACGTAATAAAGCAGGTTTTTAATTAATTCTTCAGGAACATCTTCCGCTAAACTGCTGCCATCGGTATCAATGGCCAATTTAATTTGTCGATCCACCAACCCCAACAGCATCTTCACTGAGGTGCTGGTTTGCACAGAATTATTAGCCAGGCCTTCCGCTATTGCACCGCCAATCCACCACAGCTGACTGGATTTAGAGTTGCCCGCTAAGCCTTCCATTTTAGCTAATACTTTTGCTAAATTGCCCAGATTGGTGATCAGGTCATTACCGCGAATTAAACCCACCAATGATATTTGATACATTTGCCGATAACGGCGCAGTAACTGCGAAGGGTTATTGATGCGTTCGCTAACTTTCTGTTGGCGCGTCGCAATTTCCTTACCGCTTTCAAGATTGGGCGCAAAAAGGGCGGTTTCGGAGAGTAAACTTTCTCCTCGTGTCGCGCGTAAATCGTTGAGTAACGGTAAAATCACCACGGGGAGATCGCGGCGAGCAGAGCGAACTTTATCCAAATAAACGGGCAATTGCAGAATAGAACGCATCAGCACTTCTTCTGCATCATCCGTTCGAGCGACCGCTCCGTTTAATATGGCTTGGGCAAGTTGCTCCATTTCCTCAGCCAACAGTGCCGCGCCATAGAATTCCACCATTTGCAACGTGCCGTAGACTTGATGCAAATAGGTTAAACAAAAGCGCATACGAGTCGAGTCTTCAGGGTTGCTGACAAAAGACTCAAGCGACTGACGCGCCTGTTTTAAAGTTTCTTCGATTTCGCCCTTCACCCAATCGAGAGCTAAATAATCGTGGTCATTGCCCATTGTTAATTCCGAATTCCGTTAACTCGTCTGCCGCATAAATGCTAATGTATTTTCGTAGGGTAATCGCTCGAGCTTGGGGTGAGACCAATCCATCATTTCTCCTAAACCCAACACCATAATTCCACCTGGAGCTAACCTTTCCGCCAATTGATTGACAATATCTCTTCTTCTCCAACGGCGAAAATAAATTAATAAGTTTTGACAAAAGATAATGTCCAAATTTTCCATCGGCACCGTGCTAAGTTCTAATACGTTGATCCTAGCGAAACAAATGCGATCTCTTAAATCAGCCACCACCTCATGACGTTGTCGCTCGAGGGGTTTGAAATATTTTTTAAGTCGGCGGGCACTTATGCCTTGTACTTTTCGTTCACTGTATATGCCTGCCCTTGCTTTACTCAATGCCGGCATACTCAAATCAGTCGCTGTAATGCCAAAGTAAACACCCAGCCCTAGCAATGCATTTATTTCGTCAAACAACATTCCCAAAGAGTAGGGTTCTTCACCGGTTGAACAACCCACACTCCAAGCATTAATCGAGCGTACTCCTTGCTCTGAGATTTTTGAAACCGTGTAATCCCTCACTAAATCATAGGAAGATTGGTGCCGAAAGAAATGGGTTTCTTGAACCGTAAGACGGTCCACCAAGACCGTCCACTCGATCTCCGCATAGGGCCCATTCTGAACTCGAAGAAAATATTGCTGATAGGTTTCACAGCCCACTTCTCGCATACGAGTACAAACACTGGTCTGTAGAAACGACTTGCGCTGCAAAGCTAATTGCATTCCGGTGCGGTCTTCTAATAACGCTTGCCAAAGCTGGAATTGCTCATCATCCATCTCAGGCACATTTTTTAAATTCCAGTCGCCACCACGAGGCACGTTAGTCTCTGAATTCATTCACTACCCCTGCCCAACAAGCTAATTACGCTTGTTCCGGCAATTTAAATCCAGCAACACTTGATCTCATCGCGCCCGCTTGTTCTGCCAAGTTCCCAATCGACGTTGCTGTCGCGGTGGTTCCGGCCGAGGTTTGGGAAGTGATTTCCTGGATAACATTCATCGTATTCGAAATATGCCCAGCCGACGCAGCCTGTTGACGTGCAGCGTTGGAGATATTTTGAATTAGGTTAGCCAAGTTCTTCGATACGTTCTCTATTTCCTCTAGAGACACACCCGCATCTTGGGCTAACCGAGCGCCAGATACCACTTCCGAAGTGGTGTCTTCCATCGAGATAACCGCTTCATTGGTATCTGTTTGTATGGTTTTTACCAACGCTTCGATCTGTTTAGTGGCTGAAGAAGCTCTTTCTGCCAAGCGCTGAACCTCGTCGGCTACCACCGCGAAGCCTCGCCCTGCGTCTCCCGCCATAGAAGCCTGAATGGCCGCGTTCAATGCCAAAATGTTAGTTTGATCCGCAATGTCCGTAATTAACGATACGATATCGCCGATTTCCTGAGAGCTTTCTCCCAAACGTTTAATCCGTTTCGAGGTTTCTTGGATCTGCTCCCGAATCGTATCCATGCCGTGGATGGTGTTTTGTACCACTTCGGCCCCTTTATTAGCGATTCCAACCGATCGCTCCGCCACCGCAGATGACTCAGAGGCGTTGGCAGATACTTGGTCGATGGAGACGGCCATTTCGTTAATCGCAGCTGAAGCGCCAGCAATTTCTTGTGCTTGATGCTCCGAAGCCTCGGCAAGATGCATTGCCGTGGCTTGCGTTTCTTGCGCTGCAGAAGATACCTGTACAGCGGTTTCATTAATCGCCGACACCAACACTCTCATTTGGTCGATCGCAAAGTTAATTGAATCTGCAATAGCGCCGGTAAAATCTTCGGTTACGGTCGCTTCCACCGTTAAGTCGCCATCGGCTAGGCTGGATAACTCATCCAATAATCTTAAAATCGCAGTTTGGTTACGGTCGTTCTCTTGCTCCGCTAACTCATGATGACGTCGCGCGTCGCGGATTAAAGTCACCCCGGTAGCCCCCGCAAAACCGATTGCCAGCAGTGCAAACACGGCACCGAATATATTAGAAGCCCAACCTTCTTCAGTAATATCGCCAAATCGACGCGCCAATTTAGTGGCTTCTTCTAACAGCTCTTGAGAATCTTGGAAAATATTGTCTGCCTCACCACGCACCTGAAACAGCTCTGGCGAAGTCTCTAAAATCTGGTCCACGTTTTCATTCACAATTTCAAATGATTCTGCGATATCGGCCAAATATTCCAGCGCTTCATCACTTTTAACAGGCTTAATATTTAGACTTGCATCGCCTTCGATCATGGCTTTTAGCACGCGACCAAATCGGTTCGCATCGCGACCAAAATTATCCGCCGCCATCACTGCTTCTTCACCACCACCGAGCACGTTACTGACGCTTCTTGCTATTCTTTCTGCAACCCACGCTTGCTCTTGCGCTTTTGAAATTTGATAGGCCGACGCATTACTTTCTAAAAGGATTTCCACCACATCGTTATAATCAGTTTGCAGTTGTGGAATAGTTTCATTCAAGGTTCGGGCGACTGAGTGCAAGTCCAACACCGTGCCTTCACCTTGCAAAATGATATCCGCACTAGCGCTTACTCGAGCCCAGACTACTTTCAACGCCTGCATTTCAGAGGTCGCAATCTCAGGACTGCCTTCTAAGTTCAATGTTGCATCGCCGTTTTCGACTGCGTTCCAGTTTAAATCGAACTCACTCTTAGAACGATGCAACAAAGCGAACGCTTCACCATTACCCGCAGCCGCCTCCGTGGCGTTTTTCGCAATTCGCTGCGATAAAACGCGTAATTCACTGGCGATCTGACTGTACAAACGCGCCTTCTCGCTGCGCTGCGCTACAAGATAAAAGTTGAGCACCATGAGAACGAAACAAACCGCAACCACAAACGTCAGAATCGACACAATACGATTGGATTCGAGGTTGGAGAATAAACCTGATTGAGACTTCATAAACTGGGCTCCCGGCCTTTTTATATTAACTTGTTAGTCACAAAAACAACTTGAGGGAATAATTCCTCTGATCAAAACCTTTCAACTGCACTATCTACGTATTTCACACACAAGCAGCAAACCTGCACATAAAATACGTGTGAGCCTGCCATAGCATAATCCGTTATTTATGGCCTAACACATCAAGCTACTATTACGCACCGTCAAGTATTGCGCACCGCCAAGCATTTTCTATTTTCTATCTACAACGCAACAGGCTACAGAGCAACATGAAGAAAATCTGGATTAGCGGCGATGATACGTAAACTAAAAATCTTCCACAATTCGTCTTCTCGTCGATAGCCGCCTTGAATAAATTGCTGGGTCTCCTCGTGCTCTTCGGCGACGTATTCCACAAGTTCATCGGCGGGGAAATGCTGCATGCCATAGAGCTCGTCTACTAGTAAGCCACTGTATAACTCACCTTCATCGATCACCAGTAAGCGGCGCGTTCGCAACTGCTGCTGAGACGGGCGTTGTAAAAAACCCATCAAATCCATAATGGGCAACAAGCGCCCTCGCACATTGGCAATTCCTTTCACCCAGCTTTTAACGCCAGGCACCACGGTAAAATCTGGCAAAGTCAGTATTTCCGCAACTTCTCCTAGCGGCGCAACGTAACGTTGCCCCCCCATACTGAAACCAACACCACTCCATAGGTGTTGGATTTCTTCTGTATCTGGGAGTGTAGAGGCGTTGGCTTTGCTTTTGCCAGCAATGTCCACCAACTTAAGATAGGCTTTTGAAATGTTACTCATGGGTCAGAAAAATACTAATTTGATAAAACACTTTGAATTGTCGACAACAAGATTTTCTCTTCAACTGGCTTTGTTAAATATTCGCTTGCCCCTTGTCGTCGCCCCCAAACACGATCTGTTTCTTGGTCTTTTGTGGTAACAATAATGACAGGGATATGTGCTGTATCTTTGCCCTTAGATATCTGGCGCGTGGCTTGAAAACCATTCAATCCAGGCATCACCACATCCATTAACACTACTTCCGGCAACTCTTGGCGAGCAAGGGTTACGCCATCGGCACCATTATCAGCTTCGATAACCTCAAATCCATTTTTTTCAAGAATAGCTTTTAATTTGTAGGATTCTGTTGCTGAATCATCGACAATTAATACTCTCGTCATGGCTAACTCCCAGCCCCATATTCACACCTAAGGTAAGGTGCACCGGTTTAAAAAAACTCTTCTGAAAATAGTGCTCACCCCATGTAAAACGAAGTAATCGTGACTTTTAAGAAGCTCTTTTTTTCGAGGGTTAAGTAACCCCTTCATTCTACTTAGTCGCTTTGCTTTCCGACGTGTTCCCGGATCGCGCCTAATAACTCGTCTTTACTAAAGGGCTTGGTWARRTAYTGRTCCGAYCCWACWATTCGYCCYTTTGCYYTRTCRAAYAAKCCGTCTTTACTGGAAAGCATAATGACCGGCGTGTTCTTAAAAGTACTGTTGTTTTTGATTAGCGCACAGGCTTGGTAACCGTCTAAACGGGGCATCATAATGTCTACAAAAATGATGTCCGGATGCGTATCTGCGATTTTTGCTAACGCATCAAATCCATCGGTTGCCGTCACTACGGAGCAACCTGCTTTTTTCAGTAAAGTCTCTGCGGTACGGCGAATTGTTTTACTATCATCAATCACCATGACTTTTATGCTTTTAAAATTATCTTCCATCGGGGAGCGGCCTAATTCCTACTTTCGTCAATAAATCGATCAATTATTAACCATAACTTTACAATCAGAAACATTCTTTTGCCTGTTATGAAAGTAATAGCAGTTTTTAGCATACATTCCACGTTCAAGCTATTAATCCTTGCCTGCTTAGAGAGCGCTCTCACAGTTTTTAAGGCGTATCTGGCTACCAAAAACTAATCTTCAATTGCGCCTATAAAATTCCTGCTAATTCCCTGTCATCCCAGTAAAGTACCTCCTTACATTGGGTTACTTTTGAGGCCCCAATTCACACCTATTCTTACTGACCAACAACAAAGACTGCGCCATCGCCTTAGAGGRTTTCGTTCTAAAGCGGCTCAYTTCTATCGTTGCTGTAGAATCTCTTAGTGAGCACTATTCCTTTATCTATTTTTCCAACTATCCCTCAAAGGTAAAAACCGTTATCGTTCTCCGCACACTGGAAACTCACCTACTTGAAGATTTTATATGACTATCAAGCTTGGGGTTGTAATGGACCCAATCGAAGCCATCAATTTTAAAAAAGACTCTACTTTAGCGATGCTGCTTGAAGCCCAATCAAGAGGATTCGAGCTCTATTATATGGAACAACAAGATCTTTTTATCGAACAGGGTCACGGCTTCGGCTCAATGCGAGCACTCAAAGTCCACAACTCGCCGAACAAGTGGTTCGAATTGGCTCCCGCCACCACGACTCGACTCAGCGATCTCGACAGCATTTTAATGCGCAAAGACCCGCCCTTTGACATGAACTTCATTTACACCACCTATTTACTTGAAGCGGCGGAACAAGAAGGCGTACTCATCGTTAACAAGCCACAGAGCCTGCGCGACTGTAACGAAAAGCTGTTTGCAACCCAATTTCCACAATGCTGCCCACCATTATTAATTAGCAGCGATCAACGCAGAATCCAACAATTCATCGCCGAACAAAAAGACGTCATTTGCAAGCCGTTGGATGGCATGGGAGGCACCAGCATCTTCCGCATCACCGAAAACGACCCCAACAGCAGTGTCATCCTGGAAACACTTACTGAACACGGCCGCACGCCGATAATGGCCCAACGCTTTATCAAAGAAATAAACGCCGGCGACAAACGAATTCTTATTATTGACGGCAAACCCATCCCCTATGCCCTTGCCAGAATTCCTGCCGAAGGTGAAACTCGCGGTAATCTGGCCGCCGGAGGAACAGGCAAAGCCATCCCTCTTAGCAAAAGAGATCTCTGGATATGCGAACAAGTGGGCCCCACATTAGTTGAAAAAGGGCTAATATTCGTTGGCATCGATGTCATTGGAGATTATTTGACCGAGATAAATGTCACTAGCCCGACTTGCATTCGAGAATTAGATCAGGCGTTCGACATCAACATCAGCGCAACCTTAATGGACGCCATAGAAGCGCGTCTGGCTAGTTAATGGACCAAAGCACAGGGCAATAGATCAAAACGATTGCTCATAAAGCCACCCATGACGACGAAACCAAAACACCTCCAATAACCCGGCTTACAACTGGGTCTATAACCGGACCTAGAACCGGGCCGAAATAAAACTCGTAGAGAATAGCAGGAGGAATAAAGCACCAAGAATGTTGTCGGTTAATGCATCGTCAACTAAAACTTAAGGGCTCATTGGGGTTATTGAACCAGCCTCGAAGCAAGCAAATAATCCACCCCCATCGTTAAACGGCAGTACTTTAATAACAAATACCTTTAACGACCAAAAACCAAAAACAACGCAGAGCCAAACCCCGGCATCAATGCCCTGCGCAGATTAGATTTAAACACATTGAATTAGAGCGAAACATTTGAGCAGCGCAGCCATTCCAAACCCAGCTTACCCAGCCGACGTCAATGCCAGCGACCGAATCAGTTTTACATTATTTTTGGCCGCAGCGATTCATGCTATTGTGATATTTGGCGTGAGTTTTGGCTTGCTTGAAAAACGTCCCGCACCCCAATCACTTGAAATCACTCTAGTCCGAGCAAAAAGTGCCACCGCTCCGGAGGACGCTGATTTTCTAGCCCAGGCAAACCAAGAAGGCAGCGGATCACTGAAAGAAAAAGCCTTGCTCACCACCCCTGAAATAGCCAATTTTTCTGACAACACCATTCACCAAGTCCAACCCCAAAAACAAGCCGCACCTGAGGCGACAAAACAAGGCCAGAAAAACGTAGTCTCCACCGTGGCAAGCTCTCAGTATAACAGCGCTCAAAATACTGAGGAGAACAAGCTCGATMKWMMRRAWCRSYCRAATAKSMAMCMTTSCRWTSTNCCARCGCWSMWTGGAAATCGCCAGCTTAGAAGCAAAGTTACAATCTCAGAAGCAGATTTACGCCAAGCGACCTCGCAAACGACAACTCACCGCAGAGTCAGCCAAAGAATCAAGAGACGCCGCCTACATCGAAACCTTTCGGCGTCGTATCGAACACATCGGCAACCTTTATTACCCTGAACAAGCCCGCATTGGAGAAATTTTTGGCAGCATACGCCTAATGGTCGCGATTAATTCCAATGGCAGTGTTCACGATATTCAGATACTCAAATCCAGCGGTCATCGAGTCCTGGACGACGCGGCAATTCGCAGCGTTCAAAAAGCAGCGCCGTTTGATTCATTCCCGCCAGCCATTAAGAAAGACACCGACATTCTAGAGATCATCCGCACCTGGCAATTTGAAAAAGGCAGTTATTTTTCCAAATTTTAACACTGATGAAGACATTCCCCGTCAGTCCCCACCGAATACCTTCACCACAAATCACTGCGGCGCTTTGTCCATTTTTTATGGCGGCCAACCCAATGCTCTGGATTATCTCGGCCAATCCTCCCCTTTAAGCTACAAAGCGCCTTGCGAAGCTCAATAATTAAGCCAATAATGAAGCCATGACTAATARCGTCGGGGATTATTCCCTAAAAAATCAATTCTTAATTTCAATGCCGCATCTGGCCGGCCCAGACTTTGCTCGCTCAATCACCTACCTTTGTGAACACAATGACAAAGGCGCCATGGGCGTTGTGATCAACCACCCCTCCAGCGCCAACCTCGGTGAGATTTTCAACCAGCTCGACATCCCCTGCAGCAATGAAAACATTCGCCGACAAATCATACTCGCAGGAGGCCCGGTTCAAATTGAAAGAGGGTTTGTTTTACATAAAGGCCAAGGAGACTGGAATTCATCGGTTAAAATTGGCTCGGACCTATACCTCACCACCTCTCAAGACATCCTAGAAAGCATCGCCAAAGAACAAGGGCCTAAATCTTACATCGTAACGTTGGGATATGCCGGCTGGGACAGCAAACAACTTGAAGACGAAATCAGCCAAAACTTCTGGCTCACCAGCACCGCTGACGAAGACATAATTTTTAACACCGCCGTCGAAAACCGATGGCAGGCCGCCGCCAATATCCTCGGCATCGACCTCAATTTAGTATCCACCGAAGCGGGACACGCCTGAGCCCCCCCCCCACTTGCAAACGAATTAGCCACTGATGTCCAACCGCCCCACACCCGACCTAAAACCCAATCAGACCTATCTTGGCTTCGATTTTGGCACCAAACGTATTGGCGTCTGCATCGGCCAAACCATAACTTTTAGCGCCAAACCCCTTGGCAACGTCAAAGCAGTGGAAGGCATTCCTCACTGGCAAACCATCGACGACTTCGTTAAAGAGTGGCAGCCGGATGGTTTCGTCATCGGCATGCCGTTAAACATGGACGGCAGCGCCAGTGAAATGAGTCAACGCGCTAACAAATTTGCCAATCGGCTCCACGGCCGCTTCGGCAAACCCAGCTTCAACCAAGACGAACGGCTCTCTACTAGAGACGCACGAGACCGATTAGAAAACGACCCCCGTTACGAGCAATGGAAAAAGCACCCGGTAGACAGTTTGGCCGCGGTGATTATTTTGGAAGACTGGCTTAACAACCACCGTTAATGCCAAAACAGTTGCAGTAAGTCATAATGGCTAACGATATCGATCCAAACAAAAACCCAACCTCTGCCCAACCTTTACCTAACACCGAAAAATGAAGCGTAATACAGGGAAGCAAACGGAACTCTTAACATGACGGAATTAAACAACATTGGCCAGTTACTGCAAAAGGTCACCACCGAACTTAAGGACTACATCAGCAGCCAAAGCTTAGACAATCCTGCCATGGTGGGCATCCACACCGGCGGTGCATGGCTAGCGCAACATTTACACAAAAACCTAGCGTTCGAAGAACCTTTAGGGACATTGGATATTTCCTTTTACCGCGACGATTTCTCCAGCAAAGGCCTGCATCCTCAGGTTAAACCCTCCAGCCTTAGCTTTTCCCCTGAAAACCGCCACATCATTTTAGTCGACGACGTCTTGATGACCGGACGAACCATCCGCGCCGCCCTCAACGAAATTTTTGGTTACGGCCGCCCGCAAACGGTCACCTTAGTCACCCTGATCGATATACAATCCCGAGAGCTGCCGATACAAGCGGACATCGTCGGTCAGTCAGTGGCATTGTCCAAACAAGAACGTATAAAATTGCGGGGCCCAGACCCTCTCAACGTTGAAATTCACCACATCACTCAGCAACAGGACTAACTGGCTAAAAATACTTATGCCCAGCACAAACGCTAAACCCTCACTGCAACTCAACGCCCAAGGCCAATTACGTCATTTTCTAAACATTGACGGCTTAGAAAGGAGTCTGCTCGAAGAAATTCTCGACACCGCCGACTCATTCGTCAGTGTGGGGGAACAAGCGGTTAAAAAGGTGCCCTTATTACGCGGCAAAACCGTCGCCAATTTATTCTTCGAAGCCAGCACCCGAACTCGTACCACCTTTGAGCTAGCGGCAAAAAGACTCTCCGCCGATGTGCTCAACATTAATATCAACACCTCAGCAGCCTCCAAAGGAGAATCCCTGAAGGACATGCTGCAAAACCTGGAAGCCATGGCTTGCGATATGTTTGTGGTGCGCCATGCCAACAGCGGCGCGGCGCATTTTATTGCCAAACACGTCTGCCCCGACATCGCCATTATTAACGCCGGAGATGGCAGCAACGCTCATCCCACCCAGGCAATGCTCGACATGCTGACTATTCGCCGGGAAAAAGGCGGTTTCGAAAACCGTACCTTCGCCATCGTCGGCGATATTCTCCACTCCCGAGTGGCGCGCTCAGAAATACAGGCGCTAAAAACCCTCGGCGCAGCAGAAGTGCGCATTATCGGTCCTAAAACATTATTGCCCAAAGCCCCTGATAGCCTCGGCGCCGACAAAGTCTATTACGACATGAAGGAAGGCCTGAAAGACGTCGATGTAGTGATTATGTTACGACTGCAACGGGAACGCATGCAGACGGCTTTATTACCCAGTGAGCACGAATACTTTCGCCTTTATGGGCTCACCAACGAAAAACTTGCCTACGCCAAACCCGATGCCCTGGTCATGCATCCAGGCCCCATCAATCGAGGCGTGGAAATTGCTTCTGAAATTGCCGACGGTCCTCAATCAGTAATTTTGAAACAAGTGAGCTACGGAATATCAGTGCGCATGGCAATCCTGTCCATGACCATGAGCGGTCAAACCCGACCAGTGACCGCAGCAGCCCCTATTAATCGAGCGCCTCAATAATGACTCAAGCCCACCCAAGCATTCTTATTCAAGGCGGCAGAGTCATCGATCCGGCCAGCCAGCTCGACCAAGTCACCGACATTTTGATTGAGCAAGGCAAGATTCGAACCATCGGCCCCTGCAACGACCTACCCTCCAATAACGAGCGCCACATCATCAACGCCAACGGGCTCATCGTGAGTCCTGGTTTTATCGATCTCTGCGCACGCTTAAGAGAACCCGGCTCAGAATATAAAGGCACTATTCAAAGTGAAACCCAAGCCGCAGCAGCATCCGGCATCACCCGCCTTTGCGTCCCTCCAGATACTGAGCCAGTGATCGATACCCCCGCTGTGGCAGCGTTAATCCAAGACCTCAACGAATTGAACAAGCACTGCAACATCAGCATCATCGGCGCGCTGACTCAAGGTTTAGAAGGGCAGCAACTAAGTGAAATG
>NVTH01000072.1 GCA_002401525.1 Moraxellaceae bacterium
CGAATATACAAATCACCATTCTTTTTAATCGAAATCACCACAGGTTCAACCTGCTGCCGAATTTGCGGGGCATCGGCATCGGGCAAATCCACATTCACACCTTGGGTTAGCATGGGTGCGGCAACCATAAAAATAATCAACAATACCAGCATCACATCCACCATTGGCGTGATATTGATTTGCGACATCAACTGATTGTCATCATCCCATTCGCTATGTTTCTTTGTGCTGTTCATCTTATTTCTTGGCGTGTTGCGTCAGCACGCTCATAAATTCCGTGCTAAACCCATCCAACCGACTGTTCAAAGCTTTCATCTTGCCTGTGTAGGCATTGTAGGCAATCACCGCAGGAATCGCTGCGAATAGGCCTGCAGCGGTGGCCACTAGAGCCTCTGCAATTCCCGGTGCAACCACAGCGATGGTGGCTTGCTTCATGGCTGCCAACGATAAGAAGGAGTTCATGATTCCCCATACCGTGCCCAATAATCCTACGTAAGGGCTGGTAGAACCTACGGTGGCAAGAAACGATAAATGCGTTTCCAGTTTTTCCTGCTCCCGCGCTAACGCCACCCGCATGGCTCGCTCGGCGCCATCCATCACCGCTTCCCCTTCCGCGTGAGATTGTTGCCGTAAGCGAGCAAACTCTTTAAACCCAGCTACAAAAATATGTTCCTGACCACTGTCGGCATCGGGGTCATTATTGACTTGGACGTAGAGACGTCCCAAATCAACACCAGACCAAAACCGATCTTCAAATTGCTCCATCGATTTATCCGCAGCAGAAATTGCTTTCCAGCGGGAAAAAATCATGCCCCAGGATATAACCGATGCAATCACTAATAAAAACATCACGCCTTGCACCGGCAAAGTGGCGTCTACGACTAATTGCCATATTGAAATATTCTGCTCCACTCAGTTACTCTCCTAATGATTCCGTCGTATTCAATTTGTTTTCAAATATTGCTAATCCGCACTGCCACTAGCGCTATCACTAGTATTGGTATCGGTATCGGTATTGGTATTGGTATTGGTATTGGTGTTTGAATTAGTAGACCCCGTCTCGACGGGCCGCAATCCGAAATGTTGATAGCCGCTGCTAGTCACGGTACGTCCGCGTGGCGTTCGCATAATAAATCCTTGTTGGATCAGATAAGGCTCAACGACGTCTTCGAGAGTCCCCACTTCCTCACTAATGGCCGCGGCAATGCTATCAATCCCCACCGGGCCACCGTCAAACTTTTCAATCATTGCGCTCAGCATTCGGCGATCCATCGAATCTAAGCCGCGCCGATCCACATTTAACATTGTGAGTGCTTGTTCTGCTATTTGTTTCGTAATCTTGCCATCGGCTTTAACTTCTGCAAAGTCCCTAACCCGACGTAGAAGACGATTGGCAATACGCGGCGTGCCTCGCGCCCGCGTAGCCACTTCATTGGCTCCAGCTTCATCAAGGATCGCACCCATTATTTTCGCTGAACGCTGAATAATTGAAGACAATTCCGCAACGGAATAAAACTCTAAGCGTTGCACAATGCCAAATCGATCGCGTAAAGGGGAAGTCAACAAACCCGCTCGAGTAGTGGCACCGATGAGCGTAAACGCAGGTAAATCCAATTTAATGGATCGCGCAGCAGGGCCTTCACCAATCATGATATCGAGCTGATAATCTTCCATGGCGGGATACAATATCTCTTCCACCACCGGGCTGAGCCGATGAATTTCATCGATAAACAACACATCGCCTTCATCCAAATTGGTCAGCAAGGCAGCCACATCGCCCGCCCTTTCCAGCACCGGGCCGGAGGTGCTTTTAATTTGGCTGTCCATCTCAAGCGCAATAATATTCGCCAAGGTGGTTTTGCCTAATCCTGGAGGCCCAAAAATAAGCGTATGATCCAGCGCCTCACCGCGATTACGCGCTGCACGAATAAAAATATCCATCTGCTCACGCACCGCACTTTGCCCGGTATAATCCGCAAGCCGGCTCGGCCGCATGGCGCGATCTTGTACTTCTTCGTTGATCTTAGAGGATGGGGATATTATTCGGTCAGACTCAATCATTGAAATTCAAATATCTCGTATGATTTTGGGTCAACAGGCGTTGACGAACAGCGGCTGAAATAACGAGCCAGAAACACAAGCCAATGCTTCGCTAATAAAGTGAACTCACTATACTCGAAAGCCCTTAAACTCGAAACACATTAAATTCATAACAGGACAGCTCGAACCGCTTCAACACTTACCACACCCAATGACGCTGCGTAGGAAGCTTTTCCCCTGCTTGTTAATCTGTCTACTTCAACATGTTTTGCAATGCAGCGCGAATCAAGGTCTCAGTGGACGCGCCCGCTTCTTTGACCGCAGCAATGGCACGACTCGCTTCGTGTGCTTTATAACCCAGCGCCACCAGTGCACTCTCGGCTTCCTTGCGGAAGTCTTGCGCAACCGGGCTTGCTGATTGGGCCTCTCCTTGCTCAGCGCTGCCCCCCCCTGAAGAGAGATCCCAATCACCAATGCGATCACGCATTTCGATAAGCAGTCTTTCCGCTGTTTTCTTGCCAATGCCGGGTAATCGCACCAGCGCATTGGCATCATTATTTTGCACGCATTGCACAAAAACGTTGGCCTCCATACCTGACAATATTGCCAGTGCTAATTTTGGTCCCACGCCATTGACCTTAATCAAAAATCGAAATAAATCCCGCTCTCGCAATTCGGCAAACCCAAATAATAATTGCGCATCTTCGCGCACCACAAAATGGGTGTGCAACAGTACTTTTTGATTCACTTCAGGCAGCGTATAGAACGTCGTCATTGGTGCCTGTAATTCGTACCCCACTCCCTGCACGTCCAGCACAAGAAAAGGCGCTTTTTTTTCAATCAAGATTCCCGTAATTCGAGCGATCATAGCCCCTCCCCTCTTTTTTATTTGGTCAGTTTACTTATTCTAATGACTTGGCTTGGATTTGTTTCTTAGAGCTTGCTTACTCGGCCTTGCCCATTCGAGCACGCCCTCCTCTTACCCGCTGCGCACCCGCAATACGAATCAATCCCTGCTGAGTATTGGCATGACACAATGCGATCCCCAGCGCGTCGGCCGCATCTTCCTGGGGCTTTTTGGGCAGCGCTAATAATTGGCAAACCATATGCTGTACCTGGCTCTTGTCCGCAGCGCCTCGCCCAACCACCGCCTGTTTCACTTGCCGCGCGGAGTATTCTGAAACGGGGAGCCGATTGACTGTAGCCGCCACAATAGCCGCACCACGGGCTTGGCCCAGTTTAAAGGCGGAGTCCGCATTGCGTGCCATAAACACCTGTTCGATAGCCACTTCTTGAGGGAGATAAAGCGTGATAATTTCCGAAAGGCCTTCGAAGATTTGTGCCAGCTTATCAGGGAAAGAATCCCCTTGAGTGCGAATACATCCGCTGTCGATGTATTCGTAACGCCGGCCTTGATGATTAATGACACCATAACCGGTTCTGCGAGACCCAGGGTCAATCCCTAAAATTATGGGCATAAAACTCCTGTTGTAATTATTATNCWAAKNTGCKCCAWCACMTCKKCYGRKAYMTCMGCATTGGARTAGACATTTTGCACGTCATCCAAATCTTCCAACGCATCGATCAAACGCAATACTTTTTCAGCGGCTTCTAAATCCAAGGTCGTTAACGTTTCAGCGGACATGGTGACTTCCGCATTGACGGGCTCGAAACCAGCACCTTTGAGGGCATCAAGCACCGCACCAAAGGTTTCAAAACTAGTGATTACATCAGCACTGCCGTCGTCGTGGCCCACAACGTCATCAGCCCCKATTTCCAACGCGGTGTCCATCAACRCTTCTTCATCAATGCCCGGCTCAAAGGAAATTTCGCCCTGACGAGTAAACAAATACGCCACTGAACCATTAGTGCCTAAATTGCCGCCCGCTTTAGTAAACGCATGACGTACTTCAGCCACGGTTCGATTGACATTGTCGGTCATTGTTTCCACTAAGATAGCAATTCCAGCGGGGCCGTATCCTTCATAGGTGAGCTCATCCAGCACTTTGCCATCATCGCCACCCGCCCCTCTCTTGATCGCTCGRTCAATAGTATCGCGAGTCATATTCGCACTCAGCGCTTTATCCACTCCGGCTCTCAAACGCGGACTGTCGTCGCCACTGCTAATTCTCGAYGCAACCACAATCTCACGAATTAACTTRGTGAATAYTTTACCTCGYTTGGCATCTTGGGCAGCTTTTCTATGCTTAATATTGGCCCATTTACTGTGTCCGGCCATAACCTAWATTTCCCCACTTTATTTTTTATAGCTGCGTTTTAACAAGCACTGTTCACAGCGTTTTTTCATCGTACTTTTATCGTACTTTTATCCAGCGATCCAAACCACTTCTTTTTACAGTATTTGGGCACCGCTGTGAAAGGTGCCCAAGGGATAACCTATGAAAAGTGTTTATTGACCAAGGCCGGCGCTACTCACCGCTCGATTCTTTAGCCGCTTCTTTTTCTTCATTGGTCTGACGCAATTTAATGCCCACTTCCCGCAATTGCTTGCTATCCACGACGGAAGGCGCCGCTGTCATGACGCAGGCTGCGGTCTGGGTTTTAGGGAAGGCAATGACTTCACGAATTGAACTGGCACCGGTCATCAGCATCACTAGACGATCCAGACCAAAGGCTACACCACCATGAGGAGGCGCGCCAAAACGCAATGCATCAAGCAAGAATCCAAACTTATCTTCCGCTTCTTGATCGTCAATTCCCAGCGCTTGAAAGACCACTTTTTGCATTTCTAAATCATGGATACGAATTGAACCCCCGCCCAATTCGGTGCCGTTCAACACCATGTCATAGGCGCGAGATAAGGCTGCACCCGGGTCTTTTAGCAACACTTCAGGATCACAAGACGGTGCTGTAAAGGGATGATGCAAAGGCGTCCAACCGGATTCGATTTCTTCGAACATGGGGAAATCAACCACCCAGAGCGGCGCCCATTCGTGGGTCAAAAGATCTCGATCATGCCCCAGCTTAACTCGTAACGCGCCTAAGGCTTCATTCACCACTTTGGTTTTATCAGCGCCGAAGAAGATTAAATCGCCTGTACTGGCTTCGGTACGTTCAAGTATTTGGGTGACTACGTCATCCGGCAAAAACTTAAGAATGGGAGACTGCAGTCCTTCACGGCCTTTGCTTAAGTCGTTCACTTTAATGTAGGCGAGGCCTTTGGCACCGTAGATGCTGACGTACTTGGTGTAACCGTCGATCTCTTTGCGGCTTAGGCTGCAACCACCCGGTAATTTTAATGCCGCGACGCGACCTTTGGGGTCTTTTGCGGGTCCAGCAAACACTTTAAATTCCACACTGCCCATCAGATCACTGATATCAATTAATTCTAATGGAATACGCAAATCAGGTTTATCACTGCCGTAACGATGCATGGCTTCGGCATAAGTCATGTGCGGAAACTTCGGCAGCTCAACGTCTAACAATTGGCTAAACAGCTGGCTCACCATCGCTTCAGACAAACCCATGATTTCGTCTTCATTTTGAAACGAGGTCTCAATGTCCACTTGGGTAAACTCAGGCTGGCGATCCGCACGCAAATCTTCATCGCGGAAACATTTAGCGATCTGATAATACTTATCAACGCCCGCCACCATTAAAAGCTGTTTAAACAACTGGGGAGACTGGGGCAACGCAAAAAAGCTACCGCTGTGAGTACGACTAGGCACCAAGTAATCTCGAGCGCCTTCAGGCGTCGCTCGAGTAAGAATGGGCGTCTCTACATCGATAAATTGTTGTTCATCTAAAAAGTTGCGGATCGAATTGGTGACCTTAGACCGGAAACGCAGGCCTGCAAGCATTTCAGGACGACGGAGATCGACATAACGATAACGCAACCGAACTTCTTCACCGGCTTCCGAATAGTCATCCAGCTGAAAAGGAGGCGTGTCCGACTGATTAAGAATCACTAGTTCTTTGCCTAGCATTTCCACTTTACCGGTGGACATTTCCAGATTMGCGGTGCCTTCCGGGCGGTATCGAACTCTGCCTTTTATTTGCACCACGAATTCGTTTCTGATTTTTTCCGCTAAAGCAAAGGCCTCTTCTGTATCAGGATCAATCACCACTTGAGCAATCCCCTCTCGATCTCTTAGATCAAGAAAAATAACGCCCCCATGATCCCTACGGCGATGCACCCATCCACACAGCGTMACKGTYTCATCGATTKCACTTTCGCTAATTTSRCCACARTARTGGCTGCGCATTGTTATATTTSCTGACATAAAGACTCTACTTATTGCTTCAATAAAATACGGTTGACGCTTGTTCAGCCGCTTATCGGTGGACGTTTTCCGGCACTGTGGCTCATCGATTGAAGGGCCAGTGCCTCTAAAACAAGATTAGACCTTAATGAATAGCTGTTAATTCATGCCGGCCTAGAGTGATTCTTACCTTTCTCTGAGGAAATCGCGCTTTCGGTATTGCCTGAAATGCGCGCGATGTAATCCCTGATCTACAATCCAGATCTATCACCTGGATCAATAGCTCACTACCAGAGTAGGCTCGAGTAGCAATTTACTAACGACTATATTATTACCTGCCAACAATTATTAGCTTCATTCTAACTAGCGCTAGTGCTAGTGCTAGAACTGCTTTTAGCACTAGACTCGCTCTTGCTAGCACCTGAATTAGTGCTCTTACTTTTAGAGTCGTCGCTGGCAAGGTTTTTCTTTTTGCCACTTTTAAAGTCCGTCTCATACCATCCGTCGCCTTTCAATCTGAAAGCGGCGGCAGAAATCAGCTTTTTCAATTCATTTTTCTCGCAAGCTGGGCATTGTTGCAAGGGATCATCACTCATTTTTTGCAACGCTTCTAACTGATGTCCACAAGACTTGCACTCGTATTCGTAAATAGGCACTTTCACCTCGACCATTTCTAAATTTAACCTACTAACGGGAAGCAGAAAAAGCAGCGCTTTTCTTCTTCCCAGGTAACTTGAGCCATACTCCCAAAGACCACTGGGGCGACTCTTGGCATCGTCTATAGAGTTTCTATCCGCGATAAACGCCGGTAACCTTCACCAACCCGGCAACCTTCACCCAGTAGTAAAGCCGAAAGAACCTCGAACAACGCCATTATCTGCTTTCAGCATGCACTTTCTACAGACATTTTTTCCAAAAGTGTTGGATTATACCGACTGTATAAGCATTCAGCCATCTCCTCGCCAGTATAATTCAGCAATTCTTTTTAGGTCAGTCCTGCCTTTAATATTTAATCTACACAGCGCCCTCTACATTTCCTCAGCGCCAATAAAAATACCTAGCTGAATTATAAGCTTAGCCACTTAATGTCGCCTCCAACATGCCGTTACTTTGAGACCCTTCTTCTGCCAAGAGCTTCTATACTGATCAATAGGCAAGGGAAACCGCAGCGACTAGGTTCGCAGCATCTCGATTCGCAGCCGCAACAACTTGGTTCTACTTCAGCTTCTAGCCGCTCACGATTGACAACGATCCACACAGGGCCCAAAGGAATGACATCAGCACTTTTAACTTCCGGCGACGTAGACCACAGCCTAATGAAGGAGTTTTTCGACGACTTTAACGAGACCCATAGCCTCTGCGAAGAAGTAGTTCTCCAACTCGAGCAAAACCCTGACGACAAAAACTTAGTGAATAAGATTTTTCGAGCCGTCCACAATGTCAAAGGCAACCTAATTTACGTCAACTTAAAACATCTAACGCCGTTATTACAAAGTATTGAAGACGTACTAGACGATATTCGTAACCAAATAATCCCTTATAACATTGGACTCAGCGATGTCATTTTATTGAGCTTAGACACGACTCGAGTATTAGTGATGGAGCGAGTAGAAGACATCGAACACAGCATCGAAGCAGCTCACTTCAGTGAAATTTGTGACGCCATTCATTCAATCTGTGAATCCTCTAACGCTAAACTCTCAACCACCATCGATACTGCGCTCACGCTGCTCAACCAACCCAACCCCAGCGACGAAAACCTGGACCCAAGCATCGACCCCGCTATCGACCAGGACGACAACACGCCAGAGCACGCAGAAATTAGTCCAATCTCGCCCAAAGCACACACCATTCTCAACCTCAAATCCAACACCTCGTCTTCCCGGCAACGCACCGCTAACCCCACCAATTCAACGCAACAATCAGGCATGCTGGTGACAAAAATTAATGCCCAACCCTCTCACCCGCCTCGCACCGAAAGCCCGCCCGCTGAGCCGCCCTCTTTGGAAGATGACCTCATTACCAACAAGTTCGGCGATGAACTAGACGCAGACATGGAATTCTTTGCTTCGTTATCCAAGCACATCGAAACTCGCTCGTGTTATTGGCAAGGTCGAACGGAAAGAATTTTAGAATTAGCATTGGCCATGAATGCTCTCAAAGGCGAGCGAACTGATCCTGCGCAATTAAGTGCTGCGGTCTACATGCATGATTTTGGAATGGCCTTTCTGCCAATCCAACTGCTGCATAAAAAAGACCGACTCAGCTTAGGGGACAATATTAAAATAAGACGCCACCCTAAAATGGCCTATGATTTTTTACGCAGAATGGGCCAATGGGACATGGCGGCTACCATTTCGATTCAACATCACGAAAGACTGGACGGCAACGGCTACCCCAGAGGATTAAAAGCCAGCGAAATCTGCGACGGTGCAAAAATATTATCCATCATCGACACATTCGATGCTCGCACCCATGATCGCGCGCATTTAGAATCCTCTAAACACGCGCTCATTAGCTCCGTGTTTGAGCTGAATCGTCACGCCGGAGGGCAATTTTCAGCGTACTGGATTGACGCATTTCAAACCGTTCTCAACCAACAACAAAAATAAAATTACTGCAATTTTAGATTCTTAAAATCCGAAATATTTTTGCTAACGCTGCCTTAAAAATGCGTTTACCCCCCTAAAAACAGCCTAAAACTCCAACAAAATGCGATCCACACTGTAAAAATAGGCAAAAAGCGACTTTTAGGGCTTGCTTGTAAGCAATAAAAGTTCTATATACTGTCCGGTGTCACAATAGGTTTCGTTAATCTCCATCTAATGAACCCATAAAATCACCCCCTTGTCCTCACACTTTTTACTTATAAGAAAGGAAAACAGAATGGCAGCGAAAAAAGCTACGACCAAAGCAAAAGCAAAACCTAAAGCGGCTCCAGTGCGTAAAGCAACGGCAGTCAAAGACCCAATGACTAAAACTCAAATTCTTACCGAAATCGCAGAGAATACAGAGCTTAGTAAAAAAGAAGTACAAGCCGTTCTGGACGAATTAGCCAATGTAATGGAACGCCACGTTAAAAAACGTGCAGTGGGTCAATTCACTTTGCCTGGCTTGATGAAAGTACAAGTGGTGCGTAAACCTGCCACTAAAGCACGCAAAGGGATCAACCCTTTTAATGGCGAAGAAACTATGTTCAAAGCCAAACCTGCCAGAAATGTTGTCAAAATCAGACCGCTGAAAAAACTCAAGGACATGGTAGTTTAAGATCTGCCGTCGATGCTCTTGACAAAAACAAGACAAGGGGCGCGGCTCAAACTGCGCCGCTTTCTTTGTTCCCTATGGTCTAGCTTTAATCCTCCCCTTTTAGCCTCCTCCGCGTCTCCTTAGCCCTACCCTTCTCGATTTCAAAACAATAATCACCTTAACCCCCATGGCACTCATCGGTTTTAGTATTCGCTTGGATGATTTTTAGTATTCGCTTGTAGGACTTGTAGGAATAGTTAAAGCGGGTAAAATCCACCTACCGAGCCCTTTATTTAATCAACACGAGCCTCCTTATGCGGACCAGCCAATACCTTTTAGGAACCCTGCGAGAAACCCCAGCCGACGCAGAAATCATTAGCCATCAACTAATGTTGCGCGCGGGCATGATCAGCAAGCTAGCCTCAGGGCTTTATACCTGGCTGCCCACAGGTCTACGAGTATTACGAAAAGTAGAACAGATTATTCGCGAGGAAATGAATCAATCCGGCGCGATGGAAGTCATGATGCCAGTGGTGCAACCCGCAGAACTGTGGCAAGAGTCTGAGCGATGGCAGCAATACGGGCCCGAATTACTCAGAATTAAAGACCGCCACCAACGAGAATTTTGCCTCGGCCCGACCCACGAGGAAGTCATTACTGACTTAATTCGCCAGCAAGTTCACAGCTACAAACAACTGCCTGCCAATTTCTACCAGATCCAAACCAAATTCCGCGACGAGATTCGTCCTCGATTCGGAGTCATGCGATCGCGAGAATTTATTATGAAGGACGCCTATTCCTTCCATATTGACGAGGCATCATTGCAACAAACCTATCAAACCATGTTTGATACCTATTGCAGAATATTTGACCGAATCGGAGTTGACTATCGGCCTGTAGACGCTGATACAGGCAGCATCGGCGGCAGCACTTCCCACGAATTCCACGTCTTAGCCAGTTCAGGCGAAGACGACATTGCCTTTAGTGATCAAAGTAATTACGCCGCCAACATCGAAATGGCGGAAGCCATCGCGCCGGCCAAAACCGCCGCGAGTAATTTGTCAGACCTGCAACTAGTCGACACCCCCAATCAACACAGCATTGAGGAAGTGGCGCAGCTTCTAAAACAATCAGAAGATCAGATTCTAAAAACCTTGATTGTCGAGACCGATCCAGAACATAGCCCGGATGCCAGTCTTATCGCATTGGTGCTTCGAGGCGACCACACTCTGAACGAAATTAAAGCCGAAAAACTCGCCGCTGTTAAATCGCCACTGACCTTTGCAAGCGACTCCCAAATCCAAGCAGCGATCGAATGTAAACCCGGCTCCATTGGCCCGATTAAATTACCGTTTAAGGTGATTGCTGACCGCAGCGCGGTGAACTGCCATAACTTCGTCTGCGGAGCCAATCAAGACGGCAAACACCTAATCAATGCCAATTGGGAAAGAGACGCGCAATACGATGATGTTGCCGATCTTAGGAATGTGAAAGAGGGCGACCCAAGTCCCGATGGCCAAGGTAAGCTACAGATAAAAAGAGGCATTGAGGTAGGTCATATTTTCCAATTAGGCAATAAATACAGCGAAGCCATGAGTGCCACGGTACTCAACGACAAAGGCAAATCAGTGCCAATGCCCATGGGATGCTACGGAATTGGTGTGACGCGCATCGTAGCGGCTGTAATCGAACAGAACTATGATGACAAAGGCATCTTGTGGCCGATTAGCATTGCCCCTTTTCAAGTGGCTATCGTTGGCATCAACCTGCATAAATCAGAGATCGCTAAACAATGTGCAGAAAAGCTCTACGAGCAATTGAAAGCACTTCAGATTGATGTGCTTTTGGATGATCGCAAAGAGCGGCCAGGAGTCAAATTCGCCGATATGGAGCTCATTGGAGTGCCCTACCGCATTGTCGTCGGTGAGAAAAGCTTAGCGGACGGTAACGTTGAGTTTAGAGCTCGCAATGAAGCCGACAACCAATTAATAGCAGAATCAGAAATCATTGGCCTTATTCAAAATAAATTACAATAATCTATCCTGCATTTCGAGGTTTTTGGTTTTAGCACCGCTCTTGCATCGATTTGAGTTGTTTAACCATCACAAAATGATTCGTCATTTTGTGATGGTACTACTAATCGCCTCCCTTTCAGCGCCTAATACTGGCGACGCAGCCTCGACCGAACTCCCCAGCGAAGTCGCTAGGCAACAATTGCGCCAAGCAATAAGCGATACAGCGAGCTTTAAAGATCGATTTGATGCGGAAGTTTGGCTGGTGGACATGAGCAGTCGACTGGAACGATATATTAAAGACCCTCAAGAACGACTCGCCATTCTTCGCCTGGTTCATCATTATGCCACTCAGGCACAGATATCCCCTCAGTTAGTACTTTCAGTGATTGAAGTGGAAAGTCACTTCGATCGCTTTGCCATTTCAAGTGCTGGCGCACAAGGACTCATGCAAGTCATGCCGTTTTGGAAAAATGAAATTGGCACCCCTCAGGACAACCTGACTCGCATTGAAACCAACCTAAAGTACGGCTGCTCAATACTAAGCCATTACCTTAAATTGGAAAAAGGCGGTTTAATTCAGGCCTTGGCGCGGTACAACGGAAGTTACAACCAAACTTGGTACCCCGAGCGCGTGCTGCTTGCGTGGGAAAAGCACTGGTTTGTTAATTAATTTCAAAAAACTACCCGTCGACATGCTTTCCCGTCATACCCCTATACCGAAACGATATTGCCAAGCATTGACACATCATCCGCGCCCACCTATCACTTAAAGAGGGACTTATTCCCTTGCAACAAACGGATTATTGAATCGACGCAAAGTGTCACCACTTTTCATCGGACCAAACATTCGCTTTTTGGCACGAGTGAGACAGAACTGAATTTTTCAGATAACTCAATCTAATTTAGTAGGTAGTATTATGGCAAGCATCTATGAATCATTAGGCGGCGAACCTTCAATTAACGCAGCGGTCGATATATTTTATCAAAAGGTCCTTGAAGACGATCGGGTTAATTATTTTTTTGAAGGCATGGACATGAATCGCCAACGAAACATGCAAAAGGCGTTTCTAACCTTTGCATTGGGCGGACCTAACAACTACACAGGCAAAGGCATGAGAATTGCCCATCAAAAATTGGTCACCGAGAGAGGGCTTAACGAATCTCATTTTAACGCAGTCATAGAAAGCTTAGGGGCAACCCTGCAAGAACTAGACGTCCCAGAAAACCTGATTGCAGAAGCGGCCGCCACGGTAATTTCTTTAAAGCCCGACATATTGGGGCAATAATCTAAGTTATTTTAATTTAAGTTATTTTAAAATTGGGCCAATCCCATCTGAGCCACGCCAAAAGAAACTCTTTTAGCGTGGCTTTTTAGCCTATAGAAAACCAAATAAGAGGCACATTTATTTCGGTCAACCCAAATTAAATCGATATTAGAAACCGATCGTTTAAAACCGATAGTTTAGAAACCGATAGACTAAAAAGCAGCAGGATAAAGAGCCGCGGGATAAAAAACGTTATAAAAGCTAATGGGGAGGGGAGCTAGCAGGCGATGGGTTTTGGCCCTTCATGGTAGGGAAACAATTGACGCAATTTCTGCCCTTGCTTTTAGAAAAATAAAGTGCGGCATCTGCCTGAGAAATTAAGTCCTCGTGACTAGCCATTTTATCGCTTATTTCAGCCACTCCCACACTCGTCGTAAAATCAATTTTAGCGCCTTCATATTCGACTAAAGAAGCCTCGATTTCGCGACACAACTTTTGCCCTACTTGGGTCGCCCCTTCAATATCAGTGGCGGGCAAAATAATGCCAAACTCTTCCCCGCCATATCGACCAGGAATATCACTCTCCCGAATTAACTCTTGCGTGGTTTTCGACACAGACTTCAGAATTGCGTCGCCGGTAAGATGGCCATACGTATCATTCACCCTCTTAAAGTGATCTAAATCGAACATAATTAAGGACAAAGTTGAACCGTATCGACCGGAGCGACTGAATTCTTTGGCAAGCGTTTCTTCCCAATACGCTCGATTGAACAAACCAGTGAGCCCATCGACCCGACTTGCCACTTCGAGCTGGCCTAGCACTTGATGCAATTTACTCTGAGAAACCCCGATGTCGGTGACATCGTGCACCACAATACATACTTTCTCTATTTTGCCGTTGTCCCCTTTAATGGGCATAAGCGCCAAATTTTGATACATCCAATCCACACCGCCAGTGATAGGGCGATTATGTGAAAATTTAAATATATAAGGGCGTTGCTCCCAGGAAGTAAACGAAAAATTTTCGAGCACAAAAACGCTGTTTATTTTCTTTTCAAACCATTTTTTAGGGAGCTCAGAGAAACAGTCAAATAAATTTTTACCCAACACGTCTTCATTGGTTCGATTGCTGTGAACCTGCATAAAACGGTTCCACAGCAATATYTCCATTGACTCATCAACAATAAATACGCCGACGTTAATACGATCAATGATAAATTCTAAAAGGRCAGGATCTTGAAAGATTTCTGATTTCATCAAGTTCAGCCTTTTATAATTCGTCCAGCAGATGATCCAATTTTAGTTTCACTGCGTCGATCGAAGATCCAGGCATTAGCAAAAGCAAACTACAACTGAATGAACTATTTTCCAGGGTGTAGTTTATTTCAATTAACAACGCCTGATGCCAGGGGATTTGACCTGGCGCAACCACTTCGTTAATCAAGATATGTTTACCGATAATGGATGGAGCGGAATAGCCCAACTCCCCTTCCATTTGCTCGGCCAAGCCATTCAGGCATGCGCCAGTGAGAATATTAGAGATATCTAATAACAGCTCATTCTCAGTGGCATCACTCAACGCCTCGTCATAAGCAAGCAAATCGGCAAGCTCGAGGAAACTTTGGTCACTAAAGATAATGATTGCTTCGCCACGCAATTCAGTATCACCCACAGTGCTGTAAAAACCCTGTCGAACAGCCGATACTTTTTGCACCTCGCCCGCCATCACAACCAACGAAGTAGTGAGTTCAGCGGAATCCACCAATTTAATTTTAGGCACTGATAAATGGATAAATGTTTCAAGAAAGCGCGCTAAAGAATCTCCGGCCCGGCCCATAGCAACATTCACKATCTCTTGCAAACAGTCTCGCTGATCCTCTGTCAAACCAGGATTATTCATAACAATCCATATTTCGCTAAAACATTGGCTAACTTTTCAGAATCAACCGGTTTTTTTATGAAATCCAATGCCCCTAAGGAAATCACCCGTTCTCTCGCTTCAGGCTGAATATCAGCGCTGATCACAATAATAATGCTTTTAATTTTTTCAGTTTTAACCAGTTGCAATACCTCATAGCCATCCATTTCGGGCATGGTTAAATCAAGAAATACCATTTCTCCGCAACCACCACGAATGGCTTCAATGCCCTCCACTCCATTGGTAGCCAATGTCACGTCAACGTCCCAGGATTCCGGAAGCGCACGTTTCACTTGCTTTCGGGCCATGGCCGAATCATCGCAAATAAGTAAAGGTATCGTCATAGTTCTAAGATTGAACTCCCTGGTATTGCTAACTACAGACTTAATCGAAGTATAGACTTAGTTTACTCATTCAACACTGAAAACCAGACTCTGAAAAGTAATCGGTTGTGACTGTTTCAACCATCCAATAGCAGGAAGAATAAACCCATGAATAAAGGGTATATTTAGAGAAACAATCAATCACAAATGAATAAAAAATTCATCTCCGCSAMKAYKNGCAACAACGTCATTAATTCTCAATACTTCTTGAATAGTACCAGCAATACTTTTGAGTAATTCGTCACCAACATCATGCCCTAGTGAATCATTAACAATTTTAAAATGATCTAAATCTAAAAAAAGTAAGG
>NVTH01000073.1 GCA_002401525.1 Moraxellaceae bacterium
CCTTGATAAGGTTTATAACCAAGTCGGTAAGGCTAAAAAAGAAGACCTGGATAGCTTTACTGACGAAGAGATTATTGAGCTGGCAGGTAATTTAAGCAACGGTGTACCCATTGCGACACCTGTATTTGACGGCGCAGCTGAAATTGACATCAGGAAGCTGCTTGAGCTAGCTGATTTACCTGCTTCGGGACAAATGACGTTGTACAACGGTAGATCGGGCGATTCCTTTGATCGAAAGGTCACCGTGGGTTACATGTACATGTTAAAACTGAACCATTTGGTGGACGACAAAATGCATGCTCGTTCCACTGGGTCATACAGTCTGGTTACCCAGCAACCGTTGGGTGGTAAAGCGCAGTTTGGTGGACAACGTTTCGGAGAGATGGAAGTGTGGGCACTGGAAGCTTATGGTGCTGCTTACACTCTGCAAGAAATGCTAACTGTTAAATCGGATGATGTGCAGGGTCGAACCAAAATGTATAAAAACATTGTGGATGGCGATCACAGTATGGATCCTGGTATGCCGGAATCCTTTAACGTATTGGTTAAAGAAATCCGCTCGCTGGGCATAGACATTGAGTTGGTAACTGATTGAACTAACAACCCTACTGAATAAGCACGGGCGAGCCTTACTCGCCCTTCAATTGCTGCACAGAACCATTTTGGAGGATTGCCTTGAAAGACTTACTGAACCTACTTAAATCTCAGGGACAAGTTGAAGAATTTGACAAAATTCGCATTGGGTTAGCGTCACCGGAAATGATCCGAGCTTGGTCTTTTGGCGAAGTCAGAAAGCCAGAAACCATTAACTATCGGACTTTTAAGCCAGAACGTGAAGGCTTATTTTGCGCCAAGATTTTTGGACCAATTAAGGATTACGAGTGCTTGTGCGGTAAATACAAGCGCTTGAAGCATCGTGGTGTAATCTGTGAAAAGTGCGGCGTAGAAGTTGCACTCGCAAAAGTACGTCGAGAGCGCATGGGGCACATTGAATTAGCCAGCCCTGTGGCACATATTTGGTTTTTAAAATCGTTACCTTCACGAATCGGTTTGTTGCTGGACATGACCCTGCGAGATATTGAGCGGGTTTTGTATTTCGAGTCCTTCGTAGTCATTGATCCAGGCATGACCACGCTGGAAAAAAATCAGCTTCTTACTGATGAGCAGTATTACGATGCATTAGAAGAATTTGGTGACGAGTTTGACGCCCGCATGGGTGCAGAGGCAGTTCAGGCATTGTTGCGAGACCTAGACCTTGAACAAGATGCGGACGAAATTCGTGAAGAAATTCCTAATACTTCTTCCGAAACGAAGCTTAAAAAGTTTACCAAACGACTTAAACTGTTAGATGCATTTATTGCATCAGGCAACAAAACTGAGTGGATGATCCTTACTGTGTTGCCGGTACTTCCACCTGATTTGAGGCCTTTGGTTCCTCTTGATGGCGGCCGTTTCGCAACCTCAGATTTGAACGACCTTTACCGTCGCGTGATTAACAGAAACAATCGTCTGAAAAGGCTTTTGGACCTTAATGCGCCGGACATCATTGTTCGAAACGAAAAACGTATGCTGCAGGAAGCTGTGGATGCGCTGCTGGATAACGGACGTCGCGGTAGAGCCATCACCGGTTCCAATAAGAGACCTTTGAAATCTCTTGCTGATATGATTAAAGGCAAGCAAGGTCGCTTTCGTCAAAACTTGTTGGGTAAACGAGTCGATTATTCAGGCCGTTCGGTGATCGTGGTAGGGCCTACTTTACGCTTACATGAGTGTGGGTTGCCTAAGAAAATGGCCTTAGAATTATTTAAGCCCTTTATATTTAGTAAGCTCGAAGGGCGAGGATTAGCCACTACCATTAAAGCGGCCAAGAAAATGGTCGAGAAAGAGACTCCTGAAGTCTGGGATATTCTCGCTGACGTTATTCGAGAGCATCCTATCCTGCTGAATAGAGCGCCGACTCTGCATAGACTAGGAATTCAAGCGTTTGAGCCTGTGCTCATCGAAGGCAAAGCGATCCAATTGCATCCACTGGTATGTGCGGCCTACAACGCTGACTTTGACGGCGACCAAATGGCGGTTCACGTACCATTGACCATTGAAGCGCAATTGGAATCTCGCGCATTGATGATGTCTACCAATAATATTCTGTCTCCCGCTAATGGCGAGCCCATTATTGTGCCCTCCCAGGACGTGGTGTTGGGGCTGTATTATATCTCTCGGGATAAAATCAATGGTAAAGGGGAAGGCAAACATTTTGGTTGCGTGAATGAAGCCGTTCGTGCCTTTTTAACGGGCGCCATTGAGCTGCACGCAAAAATTAAGTTGCGTGTAGATAACGTCATAATCGAAGGGGGCAAGCGCTTAAGTGAAGAAGTAATCATTGTTGAAACTACGGTGGGTCGCGCAATGTTGTGGGATATCGTTCCTGAAGGTTTGTCCTTCGAATTGGTCAATCGTCCGATGACCAAGAAGGCGATTTCCACGCTTATTAATTCCTGTTATCGCCAGTTAGGTCTTAAACCTACGGTTATTTTCGCGGATCAATTGATGTACCTCGGTTTCTATCAAGCCACCTTAAGTGGGACGTCGGTGGGAATTGAAGATTTGGTGATTCCAGATGCGAAGGCCACAATCATTGAGCAAGCGGAAGGCGAAGTCACCGAAATTCAGGAGCAATATGCTTCTGGTCTAGTGACTCAAGGTGAGCGCTATAACAAAGTAGTCGACATTTGGTCTCGTACCAATGACCGTATCGCTGCAGCGATGATGGAAACTCTTGGTACCGAGATGGTCATCGATGGTGAGGGCAATGAAGTAGAGCAGCAATCCTTTAACTCAGTTTACATGATGGCGGATTCAGGAGCTCGGGGTTCAGCCGCTCAGATTCGGCAGTTGGCTGGCATGCGTGGCTTGATGGCAAAACCAGATGGTTCGATTATCGAAACCCCCATCACCGCCAACTTCCGCGAAGGACTTTCGGTGCTACAGTACTTTATTTCCACCCATGGAGCTCGTAAAGGATTGGCAGATACGGCTCTAAAAACCGCTAACTCGGGTTACTTAACCCGTCGATTAGTGGATGTGGCTCAGGACCTGGTAGTCACCGAAGAAGACTGCGAAACCAAAGAGGGGCTCTTTATGACGCCTCTTATTGAAGGCGGCGATGTTGTGGAGCCGCTAGGTGAACGTGTCTTGGGTCGAGTGGTCGCAAGGGATGTACTCATGCCAGGGGATGAAAGTACACTGGCTGTACCCGGCGGAACACTGATTGATGAGAAGTGGGTAGACAAGCTTGAGTCTATGGGTGTGGATGAGATGGTGGTGCGTTCCCCCATTACCTGTACTACTCGTTATGGCGTGTGCTCAACTTGTTACGGTCGAGATTTGGCTCGAGGGCACAAAGTTAATTTGGGCGAGGCTGTAGGGGTTATTGCAGCTCAATCCATTGGTGAGCCTGGCACGCAGCTAACCATGAGGACGTTTCACATTGGTGGAGCGGCTTCGAGAGCGACTGCAGTGAGTAACATTCAAGTTAAAAATAACGGYACTATCCGTTTTCATAATTTGAAATCAGTAACTAAAGAAAATGGCAATTTAGTGTCGGTTTCACGTTCTGGTGAATTGGCATTGGCTGATGAAAGAGGTCGCGAGCGCGAGCGTTATAAGCTCCCTTATGGCGCGGTCATCACCGTTCAAGAAGCACAAAAAATTGAAGGCGGCGACATCGTTGCTAGCTGGGATCCGCATACGCATCCCATTATCAGTGAGTTTGCTGGTAAGGTTTTATTCCGGGATGTGGAAGATAGCATTACTGTAAATCATCAAACGGACGATTTAACCGGTTTAACCAATATTGAAATAATTGACCCCAAAGAGCGTCCCCTTGCTGGCAAAGATTTGCGGCCGGCGGTGCTTCTTTTAGATGACGAAGGTGAACCACTTTGTGTAGATGGGGGAAATGTCCCCATTATTTATTACTTCCCCGCTGGATCGATTACCTCGCTAAACAATGGTCATGATCTCGGTGTGGGGGACGTCATCGCTCGGATCCCTCAGGAAAGCTCTAAAACCAGAGATATCACCGGTGGTTTGCCGAGGGTTGCTGACCTGTTTGAAGCACGTAAACCTAAAGAGCCCGCCATTCTTGCTGAAATAACCGGTGTGGTGAGTTTCGGTAAAGAAACTAAAGGTAAACGCCGTTTGGTGCTAACCCCTACCGATGGTAGTGAAGCTTATGAAGAATTGATTCATAAGTGGCGAAACCTCAGCGTGTTTGAGGGTGAGACCATTCAAAAAGGTGAGGTGGTGTCTGAAGGCGCGTCTAATGCCCATGATATTCTTCGTTTGTTAGGCGTGAGCGCAGTTGCTAACTATATAGTGAACGAAGTTCAGGATGTCTACCGTCTTCAGGGCGTGAAAATCAACGACAAGCATATCGAAGTTATTGTTCGGCAAATGCTCCGCAAGGTGAATATTGCTGATGTAGGTGATTCAGAGTTTATTCTTGGCGAGCAGGTAGAATTCGCTCGTTTTATTGAACAAAATAAAATCCTTGAGGCAGCTGACAAAGAGCTGGTTAAATGTGAGCGGCTATTGTTAGGGATTACCAAAGCTTCTCTGGCGACTGAATCGTTTATCTCAGCGGCCTCTTTCCAAGAGACTACTCGAGTGCTTACCGAAGCGGCTGTGACCGGTAAGAAAGATGATTTGCGCGGCTTGAAAGAAAATGTGATCGTGGGTCGACTTATTCCGGCGGGTACAGGCTTTAGCTATCACCAAAACCGCCGTCGTAAAGCGGAGGGGGTTGGTGTAGATGTTGAGCCAGTTCAGCATACAGTCACTGCCGATGAAGTTGAGCAAGCGTTGAGTGAAGCATTAAATTCAGCCGGCGAATAATGAAAAGCGTTAGAAAAGAACAGTTTTAGTAGTTCAGTTTTAATTAATGCAAAAGTGGAGGGAGGGACCTTTCTGCTTTTGCAATCTATCTGCCTTTAGTCTTGACTTGGGGTTAGGTGGTCTTTAGAATCTCGCATCCTTCTGAAAAGGGTGTAAACGAAGGGAAATTATTGAAATGCCCAGAATATTGGAGTTACGCTAGATGGCAACCATCAACCAATTGGTTCGCAAGCCCCGTAAAAGAAAAGTTACAAAAAGTGATGTGCCCGCGCTTCAAGGCTGCCCGCAGCGCCGTGGAGTTTGCACAAGGGTTTACACTACTACGCCTAAAAAGCCGAATTCGGCACTTCGAAAGGTCTGCCGTGTGCGGTTAACCAGCGGATTTGAAGTGACTTCTTATATCGGTGGTGAAGGGCATAATTTGCAAGAGCATTCCGTGGTATTGATCCGCGGTGGTCGTGTAAAAGATTTGCCAGGTGTGCGTTATCACACTGTACGCGGTACGTTAGATACTTCCGGAGTGGCCGATAGAAAGCAAGGTCGTTCTAAATACGGTACTAAACGACCCAAATCGTAGTTGTTTGTTTGCAGCAAAATGTCTGCAAACCCTTAGTAAGGCTGAGCTTAGTCTCAGATTAAACCTGAAATTTAAAGGATGTAGTTATGCCTAGAAGACGAGTCGTTGCAAAACGCGAAATCCTCCCAGATCCAAAATTCCATAATCAAATTCTTGCTAAATTTATCAATCACCTAATGGTGAGTGGCAAGAAATCTGTTGCTGAAAAAATTGTATACGATGCAATGGATACTATGGCTGAAAAATCTTCTTCCGATCCAGTAGAGGTGTTTGAAAAAGCACTCGATGCTATTCGCCCTGTGGTGGAAGTTAAGTCTCGCCGAGTTGGCGGCGCTACCTATCAAGTGCCTGTTGAGGTGCGTCCAAGCAGAAGAACTGCTCTGGCAATGAGGTGGTTGGTTGAAGCGGCAAGAAAGCGCGGCGAAAAATCCATGTCATTACGTTTGGCGGGTGAGTTGCTTGATGCGTCCGAAGGAAAAGGATCCGCATTTAAGAAGCGCGAAGACGTCCATCGCATGGCTGAAGCGAATAAAGCGTTTTCACATTATCGTTTCTAAATCCCTTTGTTTTCAAAAGGGCTCTGACAATAGCCGCCTTTATACTGGCGGCTATTTCATATAAGAATTCTATCAAAATGTAATCTGCACTGTTTAGGGAGTCCCTGTGGCACGCACAACCCCGTTGCATAAATATCGAAATATAGGTATTTGTGCCCATGTAGATGCAGGAAAAACCACCACCACCGAACGAATATTATTTTATACCGGTGTTTCTCACAAAATAGGGGAAGTTCACGACGGCGCAGCGGTCATGGATTGGATGGAGCAAGAACAAGAGCGCGGAATCACCATTACTTCTGCTGCCACCACCTGTTTTTGGCAGGGCATGGACAAGCAGTACGAAGAACATCGCATTAATATCATTGATACCCCAGGTCATGTTGACTTCACCATAGAGGTGGAGCGCTCTCTGCGAGTGCTTGATGGTGCTGTTGTGGTTTTTTGCGGCGCTTCCGGGGTTGAGCCTCAGTCGGAAACTGTCTGGCGGCAAGCCAATCGCTATGGTGTTCCTAGGATTGTCTTTATTAATAAAATGGATCGTGCTGGCGCTGATTTCTTTCGCGTTATTGATCAGATTAAAGACCGTTTGAGTGCGCAGGTCGTGCCGGTTCAGATTAATATTGGCGCCGAAGAAGAATTTAAAGGCGTGGTTGATCTTTTTCGTATGCAGGCCATTTATTGGAATGAAGAAGATCGCGGCACCACCTATGAATTAGCTGATATTCCCGAAGATTTAATGGAGCTTGCGGGTGAATATCGCGAAGCGATGATTGAGTCAGCGGCTGAAGCGACTGAAGAATTAATGGATAAATACTTGGAGACAGGGGAGTTGACGAACGATGAGGTTCGCCAAGGTCTGCGTCACCAAGTGTTAAAGAATGAAATAGTAGTCGCCCTCTGTGGGTCTGCGTTTAAGAATAAAGGCGTTCAGGCCATGTTGGACGCTGTCATAGAGTTTTTGCCTGCCCCCGATGATATCGAGGCGGTTATGGGAGTGCTGGACGATGCTAAAGAAACCGAATCCAGTCGGTTAGCCTCTGATGATGAGCCCTTTGCTGCGCTAGCCTTTAAAATCGCAACAGATCCCTTTGTAGGTAACCTGACTTTCTTTCGGGTTTATTCCGGAGTGCTTAAATCGGGGGATACAGTCTATAACCCCGTGAAAGGTAAGCGCGAACGTATTGGCCGATTATTGCAGATGCACGCCAATTCAAGGGATGAAATTGACGAAGTTAGGGCGGGGGATATCGCCGCCGCTGTGGGGCTAAAAGTGGTGACCACTGGAGATACCTTATGTGATGGGGATAATATTATTACCCTTGAGCGGATGGAATTCCCTGAGCCTGTTATTTCTGTGGCTGTTGAGCCTCGTTCCCAGGCGGATCAAGAAAAAATGGGTTTGGCGTTAGGTCGGCTAGCCCGTGAAGACCCTTCTTTTAGAGTTCAGACTGACGAAGAAACGGGCCAAACCATTATCTCAGGGATGGGTGAGCTGCACCTGGATATCTTGGTGGAACGGATGCGCCGAGAATTTGGCGTGGAAGCCAATATTGGTAAGCCGCAAGTGGCGTATCGAGAAACTATCCGTAAGAGCGTTGAGATTGAAGGTAAGTTCATCAAGCAAACAGGTGGCCGGGGCCAGTATGGTCATGTTTGGCTGAAGCTTGAGCCGCGTGAGCAGGGTTCGGGCTATGAATTCGCGATCGAAGTTGTGGGTGGGTCGGTGCCTAAAGAGTTTTTTAATGCGGTTGATAAAGGTGTTAAAGAGCAAATGTGCAATGGTGTGGTGGCGGGCTACCCCATTGAGGACGTTAAAGTGACCTTGTATGACGGTTCTTACCATGACGTTGACTCCAATGAAAACGCATTTCGTATGGCAGGCTCTATGGCCTTTAAGCGAGGGGCTCTTGAAGCGGATCCAGTGCTTCTGGAGCCAATAATGAAAGTCGAAGTGGTCAGTCCGGAAGAGTACATGGGAGATGTTATTGGGGACCTTAACCGACGCCGAGGAATAATCTTGGGTATGGACGAAATTCATGGTGGCAAGGTGGTTCGCGCTGAAGTACCCCTAGGAGAAATGTTCGGTTACGCGACGGAAATGCGAGGTTTGACCCAGGGTCGAGCTACGTTCTCTATGGAATTTGAGAAATACAGTGCGGCACCGTCAAATATTGCTGAAGCAATCGTAAATCAATTCTAAACTATTACAATACACACTCTTTAAAGGGGTACCTAAAGTGTCCAAAGAAAAATTTGAACGTACCAAGCCCCACGTAAACGTGGGAACAATAGGCCATGTTGACCATGGAAAAACAACCTTGACTGCTGCGTTGACGCGGGTTTGTTCGGAAGTATGGGGCAGCGGAGAGATCAAGGATTTTGATCAAATCGATAATGCTCCTGAAGAGCGTGAGCGTGGAATTACCATCGCGACCTCTCACGTAGAGTATGACTCACCTGCACGTCATTACGCGCACGTTGATTGCCCAGGCCATGCCGATTACGTTAAAAACATGATTACTGGTGCGGCGCAAATGGATGGAGCCATCTTGGTTGTATCTGCTGCGGACGGACCGATGCCTCAAACGCGTGAGCACATCTTATTGTCTCGCCAGGTAGGGGTTCCTTACATTATCGTATTCTTAAACAAATGCGATATGGTTGATGACGAAGAGTTGCTTGAGCTGGTAGAGATGGAAGTTAGAGAGCTTCTAGACTTATATGAATTCCCAGGTGACGATACACCGATCATCAAAGGATCAGCCCTTAAAGCCCTTGAAGGCGATACCGGCGAATTGGGTCAAGTAGCGGTTAAAGAATTAGTTGAAACATTAGACAGCTACATTCCAGATCCTGAGCGAGCCATTGATCAGCCGTTCCTAATGCCGATTGAGGATGTGTTCTCGATTTCAGGTCGTGGAACAGTGGTCACCGGTCGAATAGAGCGTGGTGTGGTGACGGTGGGTGAAGAAATTGAAATCATCGGCATCAAAGACACAGTGACTACCACGTGTACTGGYGTTGAAATGTTCCGTAAACTGCTAGACGAAGGTCGCGCAGGCGAGAACGTGGGTGTGTTATTGCGTGGTACTAAGCGCGAAGACGTTGAGCGTGGTCAAGTACTTGCGAAGCCTGGCTCAATCAACCCTCACAAGAAGTTTGAAGCTGAAGTGTACGTGTTAGGCAAAGACGAAGGTGGGCGTCATACGCCATTCTTCAAAGGCTACAGGCCTCAATTCTACTTCCGAACTACGGATATCACAGGAGCCTGTGAGCTTCCTGARGGCGTTGAAATGGTAATGCCGGGTGATAACGTTCAAATGGTGATTGAGCTGATTGGCCCAATAGCGATGGAAGAAGGTCTGCGATTTGCGATCCGTGAAGGTGGACGTACTGTAGGCGCCGGCGTTGTAGCGAAAATCTTAGATTAGGTAGGGAAAGCTTTGGAGTGGCTGCGTAGAATTCGGGTTAGCAGAAAAATATTTTAGGTTAAATTACTAAAACTATTGTGTTTTGCTGCTAAGCTGGGTTATATTACGCGCCCTCGCAGTAGCGAGAAAGTATTAAACAACCCTGGCATGGTTCGGGGGATCGTGAACACACTTCTAGTGCTCAATGAATATTCATTAAGGATATCGATTGAGTGGTAGGGGTATTTTTCATGTATTTAAACGTTGGATAAAATTGGAGTCCGGTAGCGATGTCAAACCAAAGAATACGCATTCGGTTGAAAGCGTTTGATCATCGACTTATAGACCAGTCATCTGCTGAGATAGTAGAAACGGCTAAGCGAACTGGTGCGCAAGTATGTGGACCTATTCCACTGCCTACTCGTAAAGAGCGTTTTACGGTGTTGATTTCTCCTCACGTGAACAAAGATGCGCGGGATCAATATGAGATACGCACCTATAAGAGACTTGTGGACATAGTTGAGCCTACAGATAAAACAGTAGACGCACTAATGAAGTTAGATCTCGCCGCAGGCGTAGATGTACAAATTAGTTTAGGTTGATTCAGCTGAGTTTAATAATACAGCTTAAGGTTTAGAAGAGGTTACGGTAATGGCTATCGGTCTGGTCGGTCGAAAGTGTGGGATGACAAGAGTTTTTACTGAAGATGGGGTTTCAATCCCTGTGTCGGTAATTGAGGTGGATCCGAATCGAATAACTCAGGTTAAAACTGAGGAGCTAGACGGCTATCAAGCTATCCAAGTTACTGCTGGTGAGCGTAGAGCTTCACGAGTGACAAAGCCCATTGCAGGTATATACGCTAAGGCAGAAGTAGAAGCTGGGCGTGGTTTATGGGAGTTTCGTTCTGACGACATCCAATTAAAAGTGGGTGACAAAGTTGGAGTGGATATTTTCGAAGCCGGTCAGATAGTTGACGTCACTGGAACTTCGAAAGGTAAAGGGTTTGCCGGGGTTATCAAGCGCTGGAATTTCGAGATGCAAGATGCCACTCACGGCAACTCACTATCTCACCGTGCACATGGTTCAACTGGACAGTGCCAAACTCCAGGTCGAGTTTTTAAGGGCAAGAAAATGGCCGGTCACATGGGTAGTAAACAGGTTACTGTGCAGTCTTTAGAGATTGTAGAAGTTAATACAGAGAAAAATTTAATTCTCGTTAAAGGGGCCGTTCCTGGAGCAACAGGCAATGACCTGATTGTTCGCCCAGCGGTTAAAGCGCGCGGCTAAGGGGATTACGAATGAATTTGAATACCACATCCGGTGGAACAGTAACGGTTTCWGACGTTGCATTYGATARAGAGTTTAAYGARCCCCTTGTKCATCAAGTGGTWACKGCWTTTWTGTCTGCTGGCAGGCAAGGAAGTAAAGCTCAAAAAACTCGTGCTGAAGTRCGTGGCGGTGGCAAGAAGCCATGGCGGCAGAAAGGCACGGGGCGTGCACGAGCAGGAACTATAAGAAGTCCGATTTGGCGCGGGGGCGGTCAAACGTTCGCAGCGACTCCTCGTAGCTTTGATCAAAAAGTTAATAAGAAGATGTATCGCGGCGCAATGCAATGCATTTTGTCCGAGCTTGTCAGGCAGGAGCGCGTAGTTATAGTTGAGGACTTCGATGTTGAAACTCCAAAAACTAAAGCGTTCGTTGCGAAGTTAAAAGAGTACGATCTCAGTAACGTCTTAATCGTTAGTGAAGAAATCGGTGAAAATCTTTATATGGCTTCTCGAAATGTCCCTAAGGTCAGCTTATGCGACGCAAGCACGGTTGGACCACTAAATTTAATTGCAGCGGACAAGGTGCTTTTCACTGTCGCAGCGATTAAAAAATTAGAGGAGCAATTCTCATGAAAAAAGAACGTGTTTTTCAGGTGCTAGTCGCTCCTCACATTTCAGAAAAAGCGAGCCTTGCTGGTGATAAGCGCCAGTTTGTTTTTAAGGTAGAGCCTTCCGCCAATAAACTTGAAGTTAAAAAAGCAGTTGAAAAGCTTTTTGACGTAAAGGTTAAAGGTGTGCGGATCTGCAATATCAAGGGTAAAGTAAAACGTTTTGGTCGTAGTATCGGTAAACGTAACGGCATAAAAAAGGCCTACATTACGTTGCAAGAAGGTTACGATATTGAATACATGGGTGCCGACTAAGGTTGAGGAGTTATCGTTGTGGCGATAGTTAAATGTAAGCCAACATCACCGGGTCGTCGTTTTGTTGTCAAGGTCGTTAATTCTGACTTGCACAAAGGCGGTCCTTACGAGCCTTTAGTTGAGGCTAAGAAGAAGAACGGCGGAAGAAATAATCTCGGTCGTATTACCACTCGCCATAAGGGCGGGGGTCATAAACAACGCTATAGAGTGATTGATTTTCGTCGTAACAAAGACGGAATTACTGCCAAGGTAGAGCGTTTAGAATACGATCCAAATCGTACCGCACACATTGCTTTGTTGTTGTACGCAGACGGCGAGCGACGTTACATGATTGCACCGAAGTCGCTGCAAACAGGTGACACGGTTCAGTCTGGTGAAGATGCTGAGATCAAAGTAGGGAATTGTTTGCCTCTAAGAAATATTCCTTTAGGTACTACGATTCATTGTGTGGAAATGAAGCCCGGTAAAGGTGCTCAGCTGGTAAGAAGTGCAGGAACATCTGCTCAGCTGCTAGCAAAAGACGGTGCCTATGTCACGCTTCGAATGCGCTCCGGTGAAATGAGAAGAATATTCTCCGAGTGCAAGGCAGTGATTGGTGAAGTGAGTAACGGCGAGCACAGCTTGCGGTCGCTTGGTAAAGCCGGCGCCACTCGATGGAGAGGTGTTAGACCCACGGTTCGAGGTGTAGTAATGAACCCGGTCGATCATCCTCATGGTGGTGGTGAAGGTCGAACTTCCGGTGGTAGACATCCAGTAACTCCTTGGGGTGTTCCCACTAAGGGCCATAAAACACGAACAAACAAGCGAACTAACAAAATGATAGTTCGTGACCGTAGGGTTAAGTAGAGTTTAATCACAAGAGGATTTGCAGTGCCACGTTCACTTAAAAAAGGGCCCTTTATCGATGGGCACTTACTAAAAAAAGTAGAAGTAGCAAGCGAAATAAATTCGAAAAAGCCGATCAAAACTTGGTCTCGCCGTTCGATGATAATTCCCGATATGATTGGGTTAACGCTAGCAGTTCACAATGGCCGACAGCACATGCCTGTGTATATCACGGAGCATATGGTAGGTCATAAATTAGGCGAATTTGCAGCGACTCGTACCTTTCGTGGTCACGCAGCTGACAAGAAAGCAAAGCGTAAGTAGAGGATTAGATAATGGAAGTGGCCGCTAGATTAAAAGGCGCTAAAATCTCAGCCCAAAAGGCGAGATTGGTTGCTGACCAGATTCGTGGACTCGAAGTGGATAAAGCTTTGAATGAATTGGCCTTCAGTCCAAAGAAGGCTGCCGTGATCGTAAAGAAATTGTTAGAATCGGCGATAGCAAATGCTGAAAATAATGAAGGCGCGGACATTGATGAGCTTCGAGTAAGTGCGATCTACGTGGATGAAGGCATCACCATGAAAAGGATTCGTCCTCGAGCCAAAGGCCGAGCAGATCGAATAATGAAACGATCTTGTCACGTCACGATCAAAGTTTCCGACAGCTAGGAGATAGGATAAATGGGTCAGAAAGTCCATCCAACAGGTATACGATTAGGCATTGTTAAAAAGCACGCTTCCACATGGTATGCGCCGCCAAAGGTATACGCTGAGAATTTGCTAGCCGATCTAAAAGTTCGCAAGCATTTGCTAAAAAAATTAACTAAAGCTTCTGTAAGCCGTATAGAGATAGAACGGCCTGCTGAAAATGCGAAGGTTACGATATTCTCCGCCAGACCCGGTATTGTTATCGGTAAGAAGGGGCAGGATGTTGAAGCGCTTAGAAAAGAATTGGTTCAAATGATGGGCGTACCTGTCCACATTAATATTACGGAAGTTCGTAAGCCTGACCTAAACGCTTACCTAGTCGCGCAAAATGTTGCACAGCAACTTGAACGCCGGGTTATGTTTCGTAGAGCGATGAAGCGAGCAGTCCAGAACACTCTCAGACAGGGTGGGCAGGGCATCAAGATTCAGGTGTCTGGACGATTGGGCGGTGCCGAAATTGCGAGATCCGAATGGTATCGCGAAGGCAGAGTTCCTCTTCATACACTTAGAGCTGATATCGATTATGCCTCTTATGAAGCTCATACAATGTATGGTGTCATAGGCGTCAAAGTGTGGATCTTTAAAGGCGAGATTTTAGATGGAGTTACTCCCTCTGAAGCCGAAGATTCAAAACCAAAGAAAAAGTCAAGAAAAGCGGGCGCTAGCGAGTNAAAAGGTGAATCATGTTACAGCCGAAACGTACWAAATTTCGAAAACAACATAAAGGCCGMAATAGAGGCCTRGCGCAACGCGGAAGCACAGTCTCATTTGGAGATATTGCGTTAAAATCGACCAGCAGAGGTCGATTAACAGCACGACAAATTGAAGCAGCACGTCGAGCAATGACTCGCCATATTAAACGTGGCGGAAAAATTTGGATTCGAGTTTTTCCTGACAAGCCAATTACCCAGAAGCCTTTAGAAGTACGACAAGGTAAAGGTAAAGGTAACGTTGAATATTGGGTTGCCCAGATACAGCCGGGTAAGATCCTTTATGAAATGGAAGGGGTAGACGAAACAGTTGCTCGAGAAGCATTTGCGTTGGCCGCAGCTAAACTTCCGTTGAGCACAACGGTAGTGACCCGGAAGGTGATGTGATGAAAGCAAGTGAACTTAGAGAAAAAACCATTGAAGAGCTAAATGCAGCTCTTCTAGAGATGCGTGAAGAGCAATTTAAACTCAGAATGCAGCGGGCCACCGGTCAATTAAATGGTGTACACGCATTTAAAAACGTTCGACGAGATATCGCTCGAGTAAATACGTTAATTAAAGAAAAGCAGGGTAATCAATAATGAGCGAAGCTGCGACTGAGACAAAACAGCGGACGATTACTGGAAAAGTAATTAGCAACAAGATGGATAAAACGGTCACCGTATTAGTGGAAAGAAAAGTGAAGCATCCGCTCTACGGGAAATACGTTCGCCGCTCTACAAAACTGCTCGCGCATGATGAAGAAAACAAATGTTCTGAAGGGGATAAGGTTACTATCGTTGAGTGCCGACCCTACTCAAAACATAAATCTTGGCGGTTAGTGGGTATTGATGAGCATTCAAAATAAATCGAATGCAACTATCTATTCATTACTAAGATTTAACGTTCTAGCTATTAGAAGGTTTGGAGAAACTCAATGATACAAACCCAAACAAGCCTTGATGTCGCTGACAACAGTGGAGCAAGACGGGTCCAATGTATAAAAGTACTCGGTGGCTCTCATCGCCGGTACGCAGCGGTAGGCGATATTATTAAAGTCACTGTTAAGGAAGCAATTCCTCGTGGCAAAGTTAAAAAAGGCGACGTGATGGACGCGGTGGTAGTAAGAACCCGCCATGGCATTCGACGCCCAGACGGTTCA
>NVTH01000074.1 GCA_002401525.1 Moraxellaceae bacterium
GCTTCCACATGATCGGCTTCAAATGTAGAAACCGTAAAGCCTCCCATGCCATCACCCAATAAGATATCGGTCTTCCAGGTGTAGTAATTACCCGTAACCACTAGGTCCGCATTACCATCGCCATTGACATCTTCGGAGTCAACGCCCCAAGGAAGTACCGACGTGGTATTCGCAATTATAGGGGCTGCGAAACTTCCGTCGCCATTCCCTAGATAAAGCGATAGCGTGTAGCTATTTGCAACGCCGAGGACAAAATCGAGATTGCCATCGTTATTAAAGTCAGCGGCGGCCATGTCGCCAATCCACTGAGCCGTTAAAGAAATTTGATCAATTTCCACAGCGGGCTCAACTATATTGGAGTCAAACAAATTATTGCTGTAACTTTTGGATTGAAACTCGATCACCGTCTTACCGAGTTGAGAACTGTACCCCGCAGAGACGAAGTCCGTTAAGCCATCGTTATTAAAGTCCCCTAAAGCGGACGAAACTGTATTATCAATGTTCGTTAACGCCGTCGCGTGCATGTTTAGGTGAAAATCGAACATACCCGGTGTACGAGATTTAAAAACGCCATTCTCATCTATTCTTAAATAGAGGCTTGAAGCACCGTAAGCGGTAGTAGCAACAAAATAATCACTGTCATCAGGACTTATCTGAGTAGCCTCAAGGCTCGCCACAACAATCCCGTTCCAAGCCGCTTCAAAAGGATAATCCTCGCCAAGTTCGTCGCCAAACTGAAGAATACTCCAGCCTGACCCATATTCAGCGCCAGTAGAATAATAATAAGGCACGGCGCTAAAACTGAGTACAGGTTCATTGTCAATATGAATTAGGGAAACAGGATTAAAATTACCAGACGACCAGACTAATGAGCTAGACCAGCCCGACCCGTTATTTTCCGCTACGTAATAATTAGAAGAAGAGGTACGTGGGTAATCAGTTCGTTGGGTATAGCCAATCGCAATCGTGCCATCGTCGGCGATACTAATATCGCTATAACTCGCAGCAAATGCTTCGGCCACGACCTCAGTCAACCAGCTCACACCATCAAAATAGGTATGCAGCACATGGCTCACACCGAACTCATTACTGGTGTGGGAAATGTGCGGATAATTGTTCGCGTCGAATGCGACTTTAGGCCAATACCCTATCGGATAGGATTCATCAAGAACTACTTCCCGCTCCCAATTAACGCTACTGGAATTAATATTTTCGGTTGCCCACTGAAGATTAAAATCATCTTGCGCCACTACTTGCATAGTACCCGCATTATCTTTAACTAAATCGCCGAACCCAAACGTAGGATATTTTAGCTGCCACCCTGAATCTGTTTCCTTTATTACATAGTCTGCAGAACACATGACGTAGGCTTGGTCATTTGAATCCAATTCTAGGGCATAATTATTTTGAGCATACAACGTTGAATATTGATCGACAATTTCATCCAACTGCCACGCACCATTCGCAAGGCGAGCGATGTAGATACGCTTCGTATCAAGTGAGTTATCATCGTCATGCACCAAAAGAACAACCGGCTGATTATTGGAATCAATCGTAATGTCGTAATAAGTGCGAACCGGATAGCTAAGGCCAACCATGTCCTCGGTCACTGACAAAATCGTTTGTTCCGTCCATTGCGTGCCATCAAAATAGTGGTAATAAAATTCTGCGGGCAGATAAACACCGTTGGAACTGCCCGCAAATCGGTTTGATACGACATGCACCCCGCCAAGGGAATCTTTTGCCATTTTTGATGACAACGGGATATCAGCGCCGTCCAGCCCTCCTTTGAGTGACTGTAAAGTCCAGCTTTCTCCAGCAGCCGCTTGGATGCCATCTCGGATTTTAGTTTGCTCCAAGGTGATTGCATTAGCGTAACCACTTAATACGCCACCACCGGCCACAATCGCCGCTCCAAGCATCAGCCTGGACAGTAACAATGATAATAAATTTAGCCTTTTAAACCGCATGACTGTTTTCTCTCTGTGAGTAATCGGCGATAGATGAAAACGAAAAAGCAATCACTAACAATCGATTAAAACGTATTATGAGTCGTCCTAATGACGAAGCATCAAACTGATCAATATTTGACCACCTGTAATTCCGGCGACTATACACGCGTAGATTTTTTTGCGCAAACACACGAACAAACCGGAAGTTTCGCAAACGGCCTCAACGCCTGGACTTTTGCCCCCCGACTCCACTTCAATGATGACTACTACACACACTAGCCACTTGAAAAGTTAAAGTGGCTGATAAGAAGGACATCTCAATACAGAGGCATCACTTTTCAGTTCAATACCGTTCGATTTGTGGGCACGAATTATTGTGCCAGCTCGACTCATACTACCGCCCTTTTATCGTCTTTCTTAGGGGTATGTAACTGTAAGTTATAACCCTTGCTTGACAATAGACTAAGTTGAGATAAGCCGGCTTAAGCCAAGCACAATAGGCCTTTTCAACAATGAAAGATCACCAAAAATCGAGGGACAGGCTAGTTTTAAAGAAGAGCTCAGCCACTATAAGGAAGGGCCTTATTGATCAAGAGCCTTATTGATCTCCGATAAAATCAATTAGCTTAACGCCAATAGAATAGAGCCCCGTATACAGGATCATTGCCAATATGCCGTTAGAAAAAAAAGAGCTCGGTGCAACGCTTGCCATTTTTATTTTAAGCTACAAAAAAACCACGCTCTTGGCACTTCTAATCTTGAGTGTGTTGTTATCTATAGGATTGAAACACATCCAAATTCAAGGAGGCTATCGATATTTTTTTGGTAAAGGAAATCCTCAATTAGAAGCCTTTGAACGGCTACAAAAAGTGTATGCAAAAGACGACAGTGTCCTCATAATTATTACCCCTGATAGCGGCGATATTTTTACCCAGAGATCCCTCCAAGCGATCGAATATCTAACTGAAAAAAGCTGGCAAGTTCCTTTTTCCAGCCGAGTTGACTCTATTACGAATTTTCAACATATTCAGGCGGAAGGCGATGACCTTATCGTTGAGAAACTAGTGGTGGACGCCGCCTATTTAGACAAAAAACAGCTTGATTATATCCGTCGTATCGCTATAACCGAGCCATCTTTATTTAATCGGCTCTTAACGGATAAAACCAATGTTACTGCGATTAACATTACGGTGAATCCGCCAAAAAAGAACCCTTTAGAAATCCCCCAGATTGCTCAGCATACGCGGAAAATGATTCAGGAGTTTAGGGAGCTCTATCCCGACCATCAAGTGCATCTGACGGGCTTAGTGATGCTCAGTAATAATTTTTACGAAAGTAATATTCAAGACATGACTACGCTGACGCCTACGATGTATTGCGCAATAATATTAATATTGTTGCTACTCTTTCGGTCTATTTGGCTGGTGGGCAGCACACTCATTATTATTTTAATCTCCATGACTTCAGCGATGGGTTTTGCTGGGTGGGTAGGGATACCGGTTACTCCGCCCTCCGCGTTCGCTCCCACCGCAACCCTGACGTTAGCCATTGCGGATTGTGTCCATCTGTTGGTCACAATAATTTCTGTAATGCGTCAAGGGGCTTCAAAAAATGACGCGATCGTTGAGAGTTTAAGAATTAACTTACAACCAATTTTTTTAACCAGCCTTACTACATCAATCGGTTTTCTATCTCTTAATTTCAGCGACTGCCCACCATTCCAAGACTTGGGTAATATTGTTGCGTTTGGAGTGATGGCGTCTTTTGTGTATTCGATCCTCTTGATCCCTATATTGGTTTCTATATTGCCAGTGAAGATWAAAAAAGATAGCAAAGTAACCGAGGGTTCAGTATTTTTTATTGGTCTTGGGAATTTTTTAGAAAAGCATAAAACATTCGTCGTCGCCTCTTTTATTCTACTTACGACATTTTTAGCCGTGCAAATTCCAAAATTTGTTATCGATGRYAANNATNTCGATYATKWYWMNTKAKNNGAMGWTYCTTNTCAKKSWMYCTTCACAATATGCGATGGATAATCTTGCCGGGTTTCATAGCTTTTACTTTAATCTTAAAGCCGAAGGGCCGCAAGCCATCACGGACCCAAAATATCTCAACAAAATTGATGAGTTTGCAAACTGGTATCAGTCTCAGCCAGACGTCGCCTACGTATCCACTTTTTCAGAAGTGATTAAACGGCTTAATCGAAACATGCATCAAGGCGATGCAGAATATTATAGGATCCCTGAAGATAGAGAACTTATTGCGCAGCTTCTTCTGCTTTATGAGATGTCACTGCCCTATGGATTTGATTTAAACAATCAAATAGACGTCGATAAGTCGTCTACCAAAATGATGATAAAACTAAATGAAGTGTCGAACCATCGAATGGCAAAAACCGCTAAAGAGGGGCAGGATTGGTTAAAATCAAACGCACCAGAATCTATGCAAGATTTAGCGACAGGTTCGTCCATTATTTTCGCTCACATTACTGAGAGAAATCTACACAGCATGATTCCCGGGACCGCCATTGCTTTTATGTTAATTTCGATCATTCTTTGCCTCGCTTTCAGAAGTATTAAATATGGCTTAATCAGCCTAATTCCGAATCTAATCCCCCTAGTCATCACCTTTGGTTTATGGAGCCTTCTTTCCGGCAAAGCAGGAATCGCCATCACTATGGTTGCCCCTATTTCAGTGGGAATCATCGTGGATGATACGACTCACTTCTTATGCAAATACGCCCGCGCTAGAAAGCAACTTGCCATGGACACCAAGCAATCCATTCAATATGCGTTATGCAATGTAGGCCCGGCAATGGTGATTACGTCTCTAATACTGGTGGTGGGTTTTTCCGTGATGATGCTTTCCGATTTCTTTATCAATTGGACTTTGGGAGTGCTAACTGCAATGAGTATCACAGTGGCTTTATTGGTCGATTTTTTACTTTTGCCGGCCCTATTGATGACTATTAAGGTAACGCCTAGAGCAGGAGAATCGCGATGATTTATACCAGCAAGACGGGTTTTATTAGGTGGGCCACACTATTTATCTCGCTAATCATTTTGATAGTTAATACGCTATTCAATTCGCAAAGTACGCGAGCGGATCCATCATTATTAACCCCTAACGAGCAAAGAGGGCTGGAGATCGCCACTCATTCGGATCGTACTTTTAGCAATTTTGGTAATTCCGAAGTAAAACTTGAAATGATTTTAGAAAACGCTTATGGCCAAGTGAGTCGGCGAAAACTAGAAAGTAAAACCATTGAAGTAGACGATGATGGCAATAAATCCCTCATTCTATTTAAAGAACCGAGAGATGTTAGGGGCACCGCATTTCTATCCTTCACCCATAAAGTAGGTAACGACGATCAGTGGTTATATTTGCCGGCCATAAAACGAGTAAAACGCATCTCCTCAAGCAATAAGTCGGGGTCTTTTATGGGAAGTGAATTTGCATTTGAGGACATCGTCAGTCAAGAAGTAGAGAAATATTCTTATCAGTTTATAAAACAAGACGTCTACGACGATCAAAAAGTATTTGTGGTAGAGCGATATCCTGTTGCTAAAAGTTCGGGCTATAGCAAACAAGTGGTGTGGTATAAGCAGGAAAACTACGTTGTTTTAAAAATTGAATATTATGATCGTAAAAAACAACTTTTAAAGACTTTAAAATATAAAGGCTATAACAAACACGATAACAAGCATTGGCGAGCCAAAATCATGAAAATGAAGAATCATCAATCTGAAAAAAGCACCACCTTAGTTTGGTCGGGCCATCAGTTTGACGTCGGACTCACCTCGTCCGATTTCAGCAAAAGCAGCCTTAAACGAATCAAATAGTGTTGATAACATTACCAATTAAAGTAGTACCTATTAAAGTAGTACCTAAAAAAAGAGGACCGATAAAAATAACACTCCTTAATACAGTGCTGACAAAAATAGCCCCGACTGTGGCGACAGTAATAATCAGAACGCTATTGAATGCAGTCCGAATGGTATTTTTAGGTTTCGCTTTTACTGGCTATGCTATTGCCTCGCAGGACCTTTCAACCGCAATAGAATTAGAGTCGACCTGGTTTCCACGAGATGGAGCTTACGCCAATCAAAACCGAGAAAACTTCTCTTTAGCATTGACATCAAAATATGGCAAATCTTGGCGCAATGATCGGCAGTCATTCACCCTAGAAGCATTTATGCGACTGGATTCCAAGGACAAAGAGCGCAACCATTTCGAATTGCGAGAGTTTAATTATATATCGTCGATAAAGCAGTGGGAAATAGAGATTGGAATCAGTCGTGTTTTCTGGGGGGTTACAGAGTCTGAGCATCTTGTCGATATCATTAATCAAACCGACTTAGTTGAAAGCTTTGACGGTGAAAGTAAGCTGGGCCAGCCCCTATTGCGGATGGCTTATTTTAGCGACTTCGGAGACAGCCATTTTATTATCATGCCTTATTTTAGGGCGCGCAGCTTCGTTGGGGAGCATGCACGCCTGCACGGTCAATTGTTGGTCGATGCCGACCACCCGCTCTACGAAGATGCGGATAAAGAAAATCATTGGGATTTTGCGGCGCGATGGGAAAGCTCATTCTCCTTATTGGATATTGGCATTGCCCATTTTTACGGCACCAGTCGAGATCCTGTATTAGTGGCCTCAATCGCTGCAGATCAAAATACTTATTTACAACCCTTCTATAAGCTTATACATCAGACCGGCGTGGACCTTCAACTTACATTGGATAACCTGATGATTAAGCATGAATCGATATATCGACGCTATCAATCAGATCAAGAAAAAGATTTTTATGCTCAGGTGAGCGGTTTTGAATACACCTATTATGCCCTGTTTGATTCGGCTATAGACGTGGGCCTAATCTCAGAATATCTTTTTAGTTCACAAGAAAATAATTCGCTTACCGCATTTGACGATAATATTTTTCTGGGTGCTCGACTCAATTTTAACACCGTGGACAGCGCAAGTTGTCTCGTCGGCGCTATTATTGATTTACGATCCTCTGCGATATTGTTTCGGCTGGAAACAACCAAGAGGTTTTATGATGCCTGGAGTGGATCACTAGAATTCAATCAATTTATCTCCGTGCCTGACGACAATTTATTTTCTCAAATAAAAAGGGATTCCTATCTTCGCTTACTCGTTGAGTATTATTTTTAGGCTGTTCAATAAAGCAAACCATTAAATCAGTGGCACTTTCAACAACCGAGATAGACAGTTGATGTAACCCCGCCCCAAAATATAAATACTGCTTTATCAAGGCATCAATCTAGCAACTCGATGCCCTGACAATTAGTAGACCTTTAGTTACCAACTAGTCAATTTCTTTCGCTTTATAGGTAACTTCATCCCGCCCCAAAGAAATAGACAGGAACTTACCGTCCTCTAAATCTAAAGCGGTATTTAAAAGTTCGATGATTGCATCGTAGCCCTGGTAATTATTTAAATCACTCAATTCAATTTCCTGAGCGCTGAGATTATTTCGATTAATAATTCCACTCATCATTTCCGGAAGCTGAGGCAATTTTAGGGACGTTTCGAGGGGCGATAATGTGATGTCCCAATCAGCATTCAAATATTTCTGATGCAGGACAATGGTATCCACAGACTCACTGTTGGATAGGCTCCAAGAAATTATCCCTGCAACATTATCTATCTCAATCTCATCCGCTGTATATTCGGGTGCATCAATCACTAAATTGACGGGCAATTGATCCTCCAACCGGAGACTATTGTATAACACGTAAAAGCCCTCTGGTCCCACACCGAGATCGTCCACGAAACTAGAGCTTTCAGTAGATGCGAAGAACGCATAGCTCTCTTGGGGGAAATCATACAATAGCAACTCAGAATTCACTGAATCAGTATCAACAACCAGTGGCTCATAAAAGTTATCGTGAGGGGTAACAAACAAATCCAGAGGCGTACCTGTATTATTGATATAAGGCATAATCACAGGCCGCTGAGACATATCAAAAACTAATATCTCCTCCTCACTTTGAATTGAAATCTGTTGCGAGTGAGCAACAACTGAGGCAGTAGTAATATCTTCGCCATCGTAACCATTTGCAACAAAATTGGAGACTACGAAACCATCAAGATCGATAAGATAATTGCACACACTTACCGTCACCACTTCGTTTTCTATCGGAGTAAAACTCTCGTTAAAAGTCGGGGAAACATAAATTGATTCTACATCGTCAGGGATATTTATAAATTTGGCTTGAATATCAAACGTACCCCCATCAAATAAGCAAGAAATAAACCCATCAATACTATTACTTTTACTCCAATAGGGTATTGGTACTGCCAACATATTAATGTAACTTGATGCGTTATATCGAATCAATTCATTTTCTTGGTACTCCTCAATAATCGTAATCGTCACCCGATTTCGATCTAGCGATCCGAAATTCGCAATCCCGTCAGCATTGGTGAGCACTACTTTTTCAATCGACTCCCCGTCTATACCGTGGAGAATTACAGTGAGCCCCTCAACTTCTCCGCTCACTCCCTGTAAAAAAAAGCTTGGTTTTACTTGAACAAAAAAGTCTGATTCTTCGATCACTTTCTGCCACGATATCATTTTACTGCTGCTCACCTCATTGTTTTCGGTGTCTTTTACCGTGACCGATAGATCAGCTGTACCGCTATCGTCTGAGGGTGCTGTCCAAGAGACAGCTTCGCCACTGTCGTTGGATAAAGCCCCCTCAGATGCGTTCCATGCATAGATCAGAGCGTCTCCCTCCGCATCTGTTGCATCTACTGTTAATTGGATCGTTTGGCCAGGTAGAATTCCGGACGAGGGTTCGACTAAAATTTCGTGAACAACAGGCGTTTGATTGCTTAACACTATTTCAATTTCAATAATGGGAGTTTCTTCACTGGTGGAATATTGCTCCGAAAAGAGATCAGGAATAAAAACAGATATTTCAGAAAACGGCACACTGAAACTAAAGCGTCCTTCACTGTCAGTCACAGTACTATCACCCAAACTATTGTAGAGCGTTATATTTTCAGCCACTGCGCCATCAGAATTTCTCAATACACCATTGATCGTACCTAAATAAAGTAGCTGAACAGAATTTCCAAGCAATACACATTCCCCGCTATTTACAGGGTAAGTTGAACCGAATTGAGAGGGACTGTTAAGGATATCGGTGTCTACCTCACCTTCCAAAACCGAAGTTACATCGTAGAAAAATGATGCCGTACCGATATCTGCATATAATCGAAATGTTTCGGGCGCGCCAAGATCCGCGGTTCGTTTGATAGTGACTGACGCAAACCCTTCCGCATTAGTGAGCACGGTGGTGCTTGAACTAACGCTCACGCCTTCTGCTGTAACAGAGATATTCGCCACCGGTTTCTCATCGTCATCAATCACTTTGACCGTGATACAAGCATGCTCTTCGATGGGTTGATCCACATTCCACCAACTAAAATGGGTGACTTTTGCATTCGCAAATAGTACACCGCCCACATCCGTAATGAGTGCATTATCCATGGCTTCGGTGGATGGGTCGGCATCCTCTCTTAACCAAATGCCTTGTTCTTCGTTATAAGACCACCACTCAATGGTGTCCCCTATATTTATGTCACCGTCCTTAACACCACCAATTTGATAAATAGCCGGCAACCGCAATGTCACCTCAGCGGGCTCTGTCAAATGCGATAAGTCTGTGCCATTTTCATCTGTAACGGTGATGTCCATAAAGCCAATACTTTCAAGCAGAATGTCTGCGTTGCTATCAATCGCATTCGTAGCGGAATAATCCCCTGGAAAAATCGCCCTGCCTCGAGACGAACTCGGATCTCCGTAGGTTAAGCTAACCGTAGCATTCGCTCCTCCACCTAGAACTGAATTCGCAGACAAAGACACAGTCAACTGATCTTGGTTAAGAGTCAGAGTTTGAGACTGGGTTAAATCTGTCAATATTGAAACATCTGCAGTCGTCATGACGACTTCAATACTGTAACTATCGTTGTCACTTAGCTCAACAATTGCTTGAGTGGAAACATACCCGGATTTTTTCAACGCAACGATCCAACGACTAGAGTCAGGGATGTCAAGATCAGCAAGCACAAAAAAACCATCGTTGTCAGTGGTTGCGCTTTTTTCGTTAATAGTAATGACGACGCCCGCTAGGCCTGTATCCGCACTAACTCGCCCGATAAGTTGAGCGGAGGATGATTCCTGGCCCCGATCCTCTGATTCTCCCCCGCCGCTTGAACTGCCTGATTTATCGCAAGCAATCATAATATTAAAACTAAAAACAATTAGAGTAATGCGTAAATAATATTTGATCCCATTCCCTTGGATTAGCATGTTTCGTCCTTTTAAAAAACAGGTAAATAGCCACAGAGACATTATAAATAGTGGGTTTGATTAGCCAATGCAGTCAAAAAATAGAGCAGCTCACGATAGTAAAAGCCCAGTGAAGTAAAATTCTGGTGAAGTATATTTCCGATTTAATAAAAACTATTCCCCTCGCAAACCTTTGGTTTTCACTAGATCGGAAAACCAAATAAGGCAGCAGTACAGGAGGAGGATATTAATAAACCTAGGGAATAGTTATTCCACTTCAGATTTTGTAAGGGCAAGCGCCTCAATTTTAAAAAATTTAATGCTCAAGGGGTAACTCCACACCTCACCATTATTGGCTTTAACTGCAGCGATGATTGCAAAGATAAAATTACACACTGCGATTGCAACAAATCCTAAAACGCCAACCGAAATCAATAGCAACGCCCCACTAATTAACGAATAAATAACAACGCTAATAATCCAATTCAAAATATTCTTGCCGTGATGATCAATCTCAACATGGTCTTCTTTATTCGTTGCCCACATGGCGATCGGTAAAATGACACCCAAACCTGGAACCACCACACTGGATAGTTGACTTAAATGCATTAGCATACAAAAGGTATTTAACTCCATGCCCCATGGTTTCGTCGTTTCTAGCTTATCGATTTGAATATTATCCATTTCTATTTCCTTATAAAATTATAATTTTGCTTACCAACATCACCAATAATCAGCTCCAATAAATTCAATACTGGCTGCGCTACTGATCTTCATTAATTGCTCTCAAACAACACTTATATAAGATAAGCTCATATATTATTAATATCCACTGTAAATATATTACATTTATATATATAAAAAATGATTAACTGATATTATTTTGATCTCAGTAAGATTAGGAGAAAATAAGACACAGTCTTATCAGGCCGACTCTGCACCCCGTTTTATTAAGGGCATTAAGCCACTTATTACATCCTATAAATCCGGATAATTATATTATTTGTTCCTCAACCAAAGACATTAAGTACTTATGAGGCAGCAAAGGAGACCCCGATCTTCGTCCCAACAGGCGACAATCCGGGGGATTTTAAAACACAAAAAAAGGACAACCACCTAATTAATTAAATAATCGATGATTGTCCTTCCTGATTTTTAGTGACGTCTAATTAAAAGTCACTATTTAACACCAACATCCAATAATCGGATTTTATTTAGTTAAAACCCCATCAATTCAGCATAACGATTGCGATGATAGGCTTGATTACCATAAGCAGCTTCCAACACCCGAGCACGCTTTAAATAAAAGCCTGCATCCAAGTCATCGGTCATGCCAATGCCACCGTGAATTTGAATCATTTCATTGGACATGGCATGTAAAAAATCACCGACTTTACATTTTGATAAGCTGCTCATTTCGTCGACATTCTTTGCGCCGGCATCAATCGCTTGCAGTGCCGCTTCAACGCAAGACCTTGCCAATTCTTTTTGGGTAAAGAATCCAGCTGCACGATGCCCCAGAGCTTGAAACGAACCAATCACTTTACCAAACTGCACACGAGTTTTGAGGTATTCCAAGGTCATTTCAAATGCCTGAGAACCTGTACCCAACATTTCAGCGCCTAAACCGGCGCGGGCCTTATCGAGAGTCGCGATTAAAATAGCATAGCCTTCGTCAACTCTGCCAAGTACAGAGTCTTCGTTGACTTCAACATTGTCTAAGCTCAGGTTGGCGTACCCTCGGCTGTCTAAGGTGTTTAATCTGCTGCGACTTAGTCCTGAAGCATCAGCGGAGACGACAAATAAAGTAATGCCCGCTTTATTTCCTGCTACGCCAGATGTTCTAGCTGCCACGATAAATGACGTCGCTGACATGCCTTCCAATACAAAGGTTTTGCTGCCGTTGAGTTTAAACGTGTTGCCGTTTTTCTCTGCTTTCAGTGTAGTTTTTTCCGGTGCGTGGCGAGGCCCTTCTTCTAACGCTAAGGTCACAATGGAACTACCATCCGCGATACCAGGCAGCAAGGCTTGTTTCTGAGAATCCGATCCGCCTTCTATAATGGCCGTGGCGCCAACAAACGCCGAAGCAAACAAAGGCGACGCAACCAAATTTTTCCCGAGCTCTTCAAGTACCAAACCAAAGGTGAGATATCCAAGTTCGGAACCGCCATACTGTTCAGGAATTAAAATCCCTGTCCAACCCATTTCAACCATGCTGGCCCAGGTTTGTGCTTCAAACCCTAATTCATTGCCGCTGTCGCGCATGTTTCGAAATGATTGTACTGGTGCTTCCTTGGCTGCCCAGGTTTCTGCCTGATCTTTTATCAAGGATTGTTCTTCTGTTAATGCTGCCATGTCCTTATCCTTTTTGTGTGGTTTCAGGGAGACCTAGAATATTTTTAGAAATTATATTTTTTTGTACTTCGTAGGAACCGCCGTAAATAGACATCGCTTTGCCGTGCAACCAACCACGCACACTGGCGATCTCTTCTTCAGAAAAATCGTCGCCCTCCCAACCCAAACCTTGGGAGCCCATTAATTCAAGCATTATTTCCGCGCGGGTTTGCGCCACATCAGTGGCGGAATTTTTAAGGATCGAGGCCGCTGCGGTGACTTTTACATTGCCCTTGGCTTCAGCCATGATTCTAGCAATGGTGAGTCGATGGGCTTTGGCATCCATTAAATGGTTGGCTAAACGTAACCGTAAATCTGCGTCGTCTAACTTGCCCGCGTCATCCACGCCGACGTAACGTTTGGCGATGTCTTTTAAGGATTCTTTGCTTCCGGCTACAGGTCGAGGACCACCGCCGCCGGTTTGGCTTTGACGCTCATGTTGTAGTAAACGTTTTCCAAGACTCCAACCATCATTTAAAGTGCCCAGTAATTCATCTTTCTCTGCTTTGACGTCATTAAAAAACATTTCACAAAATGGCGAATCGCCCGCGATAAGTTTGATGGGACGGGTTTCGATTCCCGCTTGATCCATGGGGAACATGATAAAACTAATGCCATCGCGTTTTTTAACGTCAGGATCAGTTCGCACTAATGCGCCACACCATTTCGCGATATTCGCGCCGGAGGTCCACACTTTTTGCCCGTTGATTAGCCAATGATCGCCTTTGTCTTCTGCTTTGGTAGTTAATGACGCAAGATCCGATCCCGCATTGGGTTCCGAATAACCTAGACACCAAAACACTTCGCCATTGGCCATGCCAGGAAGGTGACGCAGTTTCTGCTCTTGGGTCCCGTACTCCATCATGGTCGGTCCGATCATGGTCACGCCCATGCCCGACAGCATGGGAATGGGGTTAAACGCCCCTATTTTTCCCAGCTCATCATTGATCACTGCGGCATGTTTATGGCTTAAACCTGCCCCGCCGAATTCAACCGGCCAGGTGGCGATGCCCCACCCTTTGGACGCTAACGTTTGGCGCCAAGCTTCAGCGGCTTCTTTGAACTCGCCTTGCAAGTTTTTCCCCAAACCTAAACCTGCGGCTTGACCACTGAGTGATTTAGGGAAATTTTCCGCTAACCACGCTTGGGCTTCGATTCGAAACGCCTTTAATTCTGCTTTGATATCGGCCATTTTTATTGTTCTCTCCTTTTAGTGATGCGACTGCATTTAGTGATGCGACTGCATTCGAGATTTCAAATTACTCGACTCATTATTTTACTTGTCCAAGATCCATCTTCTTAAGAGATGACACTTTTAACGATTCACAACAAAGTCAGCTGATTCATTAAATACGCTGCTTGAAAGCCAAGACTTGGTTGCGAATGACTATTTTTTCTTGAGTAATCGGGTCACATCCTACCATACCCACAGTATTTGAAAAATTATTAAGGCAAAAACTGAAACCCGTCACTCATGCCACAACGGGCCTCAAGATAAATATATATTCCTTTTATAACAAAAGGTTACCTAATCAACCATTCCCCGCATCAATCCAGTATTTAACTGAAAATGCAGCGCTCGAATCTTGCCGTTGATCCTAGCTGCTCTTACAATGCGGCATGGCAATCGAATTACCCAGTGACTATTACCTAACCAACTTCAACGAGTTGGTCCAATACACGGCTTTAAATTACGCCGACTTATTGAGCGATAGTGAACAAGACTTTCTCGACGTTTTCGCTCACCTTCCTGTTACCGCGCAAATGCTCTACATCCGCATGTTAACGCGCACGGGGCATTGGTTCAGAGCGACTAAGCTTCGCTACAATGAAATCCCTGACGTGCATATTGACGCCATCCGCCTACAAAATTGTGATTTGGTGAGCCTTTATGGCGCTGAACCAGCAGCTATAGAAAATACCTTGGGACTTTTCAATAAAAAAGAATGGTTGGCTCAGCTCACCCATAGTAGG
>NVTH01000075.1 GCA_002401525.1 Moraxellaceae bacterium
AATTTGATCAATACTGTCGTGATAAGCCTTATAGCGCCGTGATTGATTCGTTTCGCGAGTTAGCTCGTCAGCTTTTGACTGAGACGGAGGAGCGTATTGCCCAGTGGAAGGAGAAAATTCTCGAAGCAGTAGGGATCAATGGGCAAATCATTATTGATGTGATTCCTGAAGTTAGACTGATTATTAATGATCAAGAGGAGGTTGAAAGTTTAGGGGCAGCGGAATCTCGCGTGCGATTCGAATATACCTTATCGCAGTTTATTGGCATATTTTGTCATCGGGACCATCCCTTGGTGGTGTTTTGGGATGATTTGCAATGGGCGGATACGGCGTCTTTGGAGTTGGTTGAACGACTTATTACAGACGAAAAATTTAGTTATCTTTTTCTAATCGGTGCTTATAGGGATAACGAAGTAGATGATTCTCATCCCCTTATTCTCACGTTAAAAAATATTGTTAAACAGGAGCAGCAGTACACGAGTATTCTATTGGCTCCTTTGGGTGCGAAGCATGTTGCCGAATTTGTGGCGGACTCCTTAAAGGAAAAGCCCTCTGAGGTGAGGGAATTATCGGCTTTAGTGCAAAATAAAACTGGCGGTAATCCATTTTTTATCGAAGAATTCCTGAAATCACTGTATTCCGACCAGCTGATAAAATTTGAGGCAAAGAAAAATCGCTGGACCTGGAGCTTGGAAGAAATTGAAGCCAGAGGGATTACCGATAACGTCGTGGAATTGATGGCAGGGAAGATTTCTGACCTTGGTCCTGACGTCAATCGGGTTCTAAATTTGGCGTCTTGTATTGGTAATATTTTTGATCTTTCCATCTTGGCCGGGGTGTACGGTAAAACCGAGAAAGACACTGCGCAGGTGGTTTTAAAAGCGATCAAAGTAGGTTTGATCTTGCCTCTAGGGGAGGCCTATAAGCTGGTGCAAGTGGATGAGCATCTTGAGAAGTTTTCCCAAAAAATCGTAGTCCGCTATCGATTTTCACACGATAGAATTCAGCAAGCGGCGCACTCATTGATTGAGGAGGAGGAACAGCGCGAGATTCATTTTCAAATTGGTAATCTGTTGGTTCGAAAATACAAAGACAATATTGAAGAGTACGTTTTTGAGATTACCAACCAACTTAATATGGGCTGTAGTTTAATTGAAAATGATGAGCAACGATTTCAACTGGTGAATCTCAATGTGCTTTCTGCAAGAAAAGCCAAACAGTCGATTGCTTATGACTTAGCTAATAAATACATTAGTGTGGGCATTGACTTGATGGGGCAAGAGTTATGGGTTGAAAAATATTATCAGACCACCTTGGATTTATTTAGCTTTGCGACCGAGGTAGCGTATCTAACTCAGCATTATGCTCGAATGGATGAGTGTGCTGAGCAAGTGCTCAATCACTGTCATGAAACGGTGGAAATGATCCCTGTTTATGAATCATTGATGAACGCCAATACCGCGCAAGAAAAAAACTTGAGAACGGTAGAGATTGGCCTCGAAGTACTGGGTTTGTTAGGGATTAAATTGCATCCTAATCCGGGGCCGATGATCATTCTAAAAGAACTTGCGCTGACCAAGTGGATGATGCGCAATAGGTCAATGGATGACCTGCTAAATCTTCCTGCATTGACGGATCCAGAAAAGTTATCGACTTTAAGGGTGTTCTCCTGCATCACAACCTCCGCCTATCTAATGAACCCTGAATTAACCTTAGTGATGGCCTTAAAATGCATGCAGATCACCTTAAAACACGGCATGAGTTCATTGACCGCTTATGCTGTGTCGGTGTACGCGCTGATTACCAGTGGTGTGCTGAGGAATTATGATAAGGGCTTCGAATACGGCAAGCTGGCACAAGCGATCTTAGATAAACAAGGCGAAAAAAAATACCGACCTTATTCAGAAATGATTGTGTTGTTAATGACCCATCATTGGAAAATTCCGTTGCGTGACGACATTGGGGAATACGAAAGGCTGTACAAATTAAGCATGGAAATAGGCTCGCTGTTTGACGCGGCGCTCAACTGCAGCATGCCTGCCTTTTTTAAATACATATTGGGCGACAATTTGGACGAGGTATTTGAAGAGTCACAGATTGCCTATGATGCCTCGGTAAAATTGGGGCAAAGTATGATGATTGATCGAATGGCGATGATTCTGCAGTTCCTCAGTTTGCAATTGGGAAAGGAACCTTTTACGGAAACGATTACCGGTAAGTATTACAATGAAGAAGTAGCAATTGCTGACTATGTAGAGACTAAAAACCTGAGTGGAGTATTAGCGACTTGTGTGTTTAAACAAATGTATTTGTATGTTTTTCAGCGTATCGAATCGGCCTATGATTTAGTTCCTATGATTGAAAAATATATGTTGGCGGGGTTGTCTAACCCCGTGGAGCCCCTCGCACAATATTACGTGGCGGTGTCCTTAGCGAGTTATTATCCAAAGCTATCCATCGGTAAAAAAATCATCGCACGAATCAAAATGAGGCGTTATTTACGTAAGTTGCAACTCGCAGCAAAGCATTGCCCTGAGAACTATTTATTTCGAGTCTTAGGGCTGAAAGCGGAAATAAATCGTTGCTTGGGAAACTCTTCACAGGCAACGTATTATTATAATCGTACGATCAAAGAGATTCGTCCAGGGGATTATAATTCTGACCGAGCCGTTATATTGGAACGAATGGGCACGTTCCATCTTCAGCTGGATGAAAAGTTCACTGCCAAATGTTTAATTCAAGCTTCCATCGCTGCTTTTCGGGCTTGGGGTTGTAAGCCAAAGGTAGAGATTTTACAGAAAGAGCACCGCCGGTTGTTGAAATGGCAGGGGTACGAAGAGGTGGCTGTTGCTGAGGACGAACAATCTTCTGATTCTATTCAAGACGTAGACGTGTTAATGAAAACCGCGCAGACGTTGAGTAAAGAGATTGTCTTGTCGCGGATGGTTGATCGTTTAATGAAGCTTTTGATTGAGAACGCGGGGGCGGAGAAAGCAGTATTGATTTTGAAGCATGGTGCTGAAGGCAAAGGAGTGCTTAAAGTTGAAGCAGGGATTTCAATTAATAAAGAGTTTACTGAGGTCTGCCCATTGGATCTTGAACTTAGCAAGCAGCTGCCCATTGCCATTGCACGTTACGTGGCGAAGACCAATGAAAATTTAATTTTGGACAATGCAGGACAAGCGTCGACGTTTTCTCAAGACGACTATATTCAGCTGGAACGACCTAAGTCAATTATTTGTGCGCCGCTATTAAAACAAAACGAACTGTTAGGTATTTTGTATTTGGAAAACAATCAAGCCACGGGTGTATTTACTCCGGATCGCGTGGAGGTGTTGAAGTTTATTTGCTCACAGGCAGCGATTGCCATTGAAAATGCAAAGCTGTACGGTGATTTAGAAGCCTCCGAAGACAAGTATCGCAGTATCTTTGAAAACTCAAATGAAGGCATATTACGATTATCAAAATCCGGGACGTTTATTGCCGCAAACGGAGCGCTAGCGACTCTATTGAATTACCCGAGTGCTGAGACTTTGGTGAGTGAGCGCGTTAATGTGGCTGATTTTTTGATGGGAGAAATTAAGGAAAGTCTTATCTATCGTCTGAACAAAAACAAGGCGATCTACGATTATGAAACGCAGGTGATTCGGCAGGGTGGTGAACGTTGTTATGTGGAATTAAGTGTCCATAGCGTGATCGATAAAGAGGGCAATTTAAAGCATTTTGAGGGCACCGTGCGGGATATCTCGCAGCGTAAAAGAGCCGAGATGATGAAGGTTCAAAAAGATAGCGCTGAAGCGGCCACTGAAGCTAAAAGCCAATTTTTGGCGAGTATGAGTCACGAAATTAGAACCCCGATGAATGGCGTGATAGGGATTGTTGATTTATTAAGGGATACCCCGCTTAATAAATCTCAATCCCGCTATTTGGATATTATTCATAATTCGGGGCATGCGTTATTGGATATCATTAATGACGTATTGGATTATTCTAAAATTGAAGCCGGTAAGATGGAGCTGGAGAATATTTCATTTGATTTGTTTGAAGTGATTGAAAATGCAGCCTGTCTTTTTATTGTTAAAGCAAAAGATAAAAATCTTGAATTAATCAGCACGCCCCGGCCAGGCACGCCGCGTTATGTTTTTGGCGACCCCGCGCGACTTCGACAAATAATTATTAATTTAATGGGTAACTCCTTTAAGTTTACAGAGCAGGGGCAGGTTTGGTTGACAGTTCAGCCCAGCGAAGCAGACAAGACTAAATTGTTGTTCAGAATTTCTGATACTGGGATCGGCATTGCTAAAGATAACATTGGCAAAATATTTGAATCTTATGGGCAGGCCGAAGGTGACACCGCCCGAAAATTTGGCGGCACAGGCTTAGGGCTGAATATTTGTCAACAGCTGGTACAGCTGATGGGGGGCGAAATAGGCATTGAAAGTGAGCTAGGGGAAGGCTCGACTTTTTGGTTTACGATGAACGCCGAACCCGATAATGATTGTCTAAACAAGGAAGATCAAGCAAATCTGGAAACACTGGTTCAACAGCATCGATTGTTTTACGTGGATTCCAATGCCACTTATCGAGAACTGATGGCGGAGTACTGCTCAAGTCATGGATTGACCACCACTGTGGCGGGTTGCTTTGAAGAAGCGTTTAATTCGCTCACAGAGATTGGCGATGATGTCACACTCATGATTGTGAACCAGGACATCGAGGGCGGTTCTGGGCTAGAATTTTGTCAAAAGGTAGAGCTTGAATACCTACGTCAAAAAGCAGTTAAATTAATTTACGTGCATCCTCCGGCGAAGGAATTATCGGATAGTGAATTGGAAAGTTATTCGATTACTGAATCTTTTGAAAAACCGCTTTCTGTGGCGAGTTTGTTTGATCGAAGCATGGAAATTCTTGCGCCGAAATCTTTGTCTAGTAAACGCGAAGAGGATGTTCATGAAGTTGATTTCAGCCGATTAAGAGTCTTGGTGGCAGAAGATAATGTAGTCAATCAGGTGGTGATTAAGAAGATGCTGGAAAAAATCGGTTCGCAGTGTCATTTGACACCGGACGGCGGGGCGGCGTACGAATATTACGTCGATCACTATTCAGAAATTGATGTCATTTTGATGGATTGTCAGATGCCCGTCATGGACGGCTACGAGACCACTGAAAAAATTCGCGAGTTTGAAGCTCAGCGTGGGCTGGATGCCGTTCCCATCTTGGCATTGACCGCGCACGCCATGTCCGACAATAAAGACGCCTGCATGAAGGTGGGTATGAATGATGTAATTACCAAGCCCATTGTGATTAAAACGCTCAAAGAAAGATTAGCATTTCACATTGCGATGTAATGTTGGGAACTGACATCTGACGTCGATTAGAAATGCCCCGACTTTCAATGACCCAATTATCAATGACCCAATTATCAATGATCCGACTATCAATGACCGGATTATAAATTATCGCCATTTTCTACAATATCTTGGCACATGTCTAACGCAGGCTCCGCCACTTTGGGCTTGCCTACTATTTTAGCGGGCACCCCTGCGACGGTAACGTGAGGAGGTACGTCGACCAGTACGACGCTTCCGGCGCCGACTTTAACGCCTTCACCAATGCGTACATTACCGAGGATTTTTGCACCGGTACTGACGAGGACGCCTTTGCCTATTTTAGGGTGGCGGTCGCCGGTCTCTTTGCCGGTTCCTCCGAGGGTAACGGATTGCATCAGGGAGACGTTGTCTTCTATGACGGTGGTTTCGCCCACCACAATGCCGGTGGCATGGTCGATCATGATTCCTTTGCCAATGCGGGCTGCGGGATGAATATCCACCGCGAATACTTCGGAGACGCGATTTTGAATAAATAACGCCAGTGACCTTCGATTTTGGCCCCATAACCAATGCGCGATTCGGTAGGCTTGTAACGCGTGGAAACCTTTGAAATATAAGAAGGGGGTGGAATATTGGTCGCACACCGGGTCACGATCAATGACGGCGGTGATATCTGCGCGCAAGGCGTCGATAATGCTGGGGTCGTTGGCCAGGGCTTCTTCGATAATTTCCCGTATCACCATGGCCGAAACGGTGGAGCTGTCTAATTTATTGGACAGATGAAAGCTTATCGCCGCCTCGATGGTGAAATGATTGAGTATGGTGGAATAAAAAAAGCTCGCCAGGAAAGGCTCTTCTTGAGTCATCACGGCCGCTTCTTCGCGCATGGATTGCCACAGCGGGTCGGCAAATTTTGACGCGGAAGGGCTGGTTGAGCCGGTTTTTGCTAATGTTTCCTTTGAATCGCTTTTGGTCACGCTACTCATGTCGTATCTCATGAAATTGGGAGTGCGGTTCTTTGTACCGGATTATTTGGGGCGTTGTAAACCTTTCTTTTGTGTGTGCTTTGTGAGAGGGCGTAAGAGGTGCTTGTGATACGCCACCGAGTAATTGGCTAGTGTTATTTAAGTGATTGATATATAGAATATATTGTTAATTTGTCGCGCATTGCTATGTAAGGGTAGCTTATGATTTCGGTAGATGAATAGTGTTGGGCATCTGTTGGGGTAGAGTTGATCTATAGCCACCAGAAAGGGAGCAAAATCAAGGATGAACTTTTAGCCGCGTGGTCTATGCTTGATACAGGGAACTCATTGTTTGTTGTATTGATGCGGCTGAAACAACTCTTGGTGGGATGCTCAGGTCTTGTCTTTCTGAACCGGATAGAGGTTTGATCAACGTGGTCAAATTAGAACAGTTTTTTGGGGTTGATTTAAGTAAGAGAGAATATGACCTCACTTCATTTATTCGTTCTGTAGGCCTAGAAAAAGAAATTCAACAGCATGCCTCAACCCAAGCCCTTGAAAAGCAGTTTGGGGAAGGCAATCGAGTGGTGCAGATTTCCAAACGTCAGGTGATTTTAAAGTCTCTGCGCACGCTCTTGGGTAATAAATTCCTGCCCTATGACTCTATTTTTTATCGGAAGGAATGCAATACCTCCAGTGATTCGGATCGACGCTATGGCGCTGAGGAAAAACTGTTGCAGTTTTCGTTGATGATTGCCTCGGGTAAGAGCCTGCATCAGATTGAAATCGAAAAGTTTAAGCCTGACATTCAATACCTTCGCGAGCAGTCTGCGAAACCCGATAAGCTACTCAATAAATTAGAAGGCATTATGTCGGAGGACACCCGTGCTGATATTCTTGCCTTTAAGAAGAAAAAGAAAGGCGGTGAGGGCGATGACGAGAAGGACAAGAAAAGTTCTTTCTGGCAACGACTGTTTTCTTAAGATACTTATCAAGCCCCCTATAGCAGAGCCTTTTAATCACTGTTGAGTGCATTAATGCCACTTTTTTTCGTCTCTCCTTAAGCCTCTATTTGCCGCAGCATTTTTTATATTTACGCTCACTTCCGCAAGGGCAGGGGTCATTGCGACTGACTTTCTGGCCTTGATTTAATAAGCCTTCTAGGGGATAAACGAAATACCAGCGTTGTTGAATCTTCTTGAAATAGGAGTTTTCTTGATGCTGTTTGGGTTCACTGTTGGCATCGTATTTGGCATCGTATTTGGTATTGTATGACGCAATAAATTCCACCCAGCCCTCGTCGTCTTGTGGCTGACCCGCTTTTTGGCTCACCACAGCGAGCCCGGTCCATTGCGCTCGATTCGCCCAATCCGCTATTTCTTTGGTATTGAGGTAGGCCTGTTGCACCGGCAATGTGGTGTTCACTAAGTATTGAATGTTGCCGCTGACGTGCGCGCTGTAGCGAGACCTCATCAATTGTGCCGCGCTTTCAGCGTGCTTTACACCTTGGTGCAAAAGGTGGCAGCATTCGGTATATAACTGGTTGCTATCGCAGGGGCATTTTGATGTGTCTTTTGTTTGCATGGGGCAATTAATTCTCAACGATTAAAGAGGGAGGAGGTCAATCCATGGCTGATTCATTTTATTGGCATGATTATGAAACCTTTGGCGCAGATCCTCAACGGGACAGAGCGGTTCAATTTGCCGGGGTGCGTACGGATGAGCATTTAGAGGTCATTGAGGACCCCTTAGTGTTGTTTTGTCAGCCTGCGGACGATTGCCTGCCGAATCCTGAAGCGTGCCTGATCACTGGGATCACGCCTCAGCAGGCGGTGTCTGAAGGGATTCCTGAATACCAGTTTATTCAACAGATTCACGATAAATTCTTGCTGCCGGGTACCTGTGGTGCAGGTTATAACTCAATTCGTTTTGATGATGAAGTGACGCGTAATTGCCTGTATCGGAACTTTTATGACCCCTACGGTCGTGAATGGCAGAATGGCAATAGCCGCTGGGATCTTATTGATCTGGTTCGGGCGGTGTACGCGCTTCGGCCTGAAGGCATCCAGTGGCCGAAGCGGGAGGACGGCGGCCCAAGCTTCCGCTTGGAGGATTTAACCAGTGCCAATGGCATCAGTCATCAATCCGCCCATGATGCGTTGTCGGATGTCTATGCCACCATCGCGATGGCAAAATTGATCAAGCAAAAGCAGCCCAAATTGTACGATTATTTGTTTCAGTTGCGCTCCAAACATAAAGTGGCCAAGTTAATTAATTACCTTAACCCCAAGCCTCTGCTGCATATCTCGGGCATGTACCCTGCTGTAAAGGGGTGTTTGGGCTTGGTGGCGCCTGTGGTGGCCCATCCAGTGAATTCCAATGGGGTGATTGTTTGGGATCTATCGGTCGATCCTGGCGTGATGGCAACGCTCTCGGTGGAGCAAATTCAACACCGTTTATTTACGCCGCAGTCGGTTTTGGAGCAAGAAGGGCTTGATCGCTTGCCCTTGAAGACGGTGCACATGAATAAATGCCCTGTTCTAGCGCCAGTGAGCACACTCGAGGCTTCTCAGGCAGAAAGGTTTGAAATTGATTTACCGCGTTGTCGGCGTCATTTTATTCGCTTGATGGAGGATAAAGAAATCCCTCGAAAAGTAATGCAGGCTTTTTCGGGACAAGAGTTTGAAGCCCTAACGGACCCTGATTTGATGATCTACAGCGGCGGGTTCTTCTCTAAGCAAGATCGGTCTGCCATGGATGAGGTGCACCTTACCGCCCCCCAAGACTTGGTTCATTTGGAGACCAGCTTCGGTGATGAACGATTGGCTGAGATGTTGTTTCGTTATCGAGCGAGGAACTTCCCAGAAACGTTGGATCAACAAGAATTACTTCGCTGGAAGCAGTTTTGTCGCGATAAAATAAGCCAGCAACACCCCGCGAGTAGTCTTTCTTGGCAGCAATTCCAGGCTTTAATTTCGGAGTTAAAACAACAAAATCAAGCCGATTCAGCGCGAGTTAAATTATTGGAGGATGTTTTTCAATACAGTCAGCAGCTAGTGGAGCGCATTGCTTGAAGGGGAGCGGCGAAATGCCCAACTCCCCAGCTGACAGGCTAGGCGACGCCCATTAGATAAAGAATAAGAATGACGCTGCTAACGGCATCAAACATGGCGGCGCCAAGCAAGCCTCTGCCGACGGTGGTTTTCAAATTGGTGAGCACCATGTAGACCAAAACCAACTTCTCTAAGACTGCTGCAAGAATTATCGGCGTGCGTATGGCTTCGTCAAAAGCGGCCCAGATCAGTAACACGCCCAGTACAAAGACCATCATGCCCCAGTGTTTGGCGTAGAATAATCCCGCTTCATCGTTGATTTCAATGTTGGTTAAGCGAAGCATTTTTTGAGGGGCAAAATACTGCCCAATCATGCTAGCCGTGGCAATGCCAATAATAAACAATATCCAGGTAATGCTTTCGGTAATCATAGTGAGCCTTTAGTGCGTCTGTTGGGGTGCGCCTGGAGTATACTGGTGGGCATTACTCCATTGAGGGGGCGGTGAATCTAGTGAGCTAAAAATTGCTGTCATGGTAGATTTTAATGGTGCAGAAGAAAAGCCCTTTTTGCTTCTAGCCGTGTTCAGTCTATGAATTGGGTCGTGCAGGGTTCATTGAGGGGGCGTTTGGGGCAGGGCGCAATTGAATCCTGGAGGGTAATTCGGTACGATTTGATCTCAATCCGCGATTCAGCGCTGCCTGCCAAAACAGCGCGTCTAATGAAAACTCGGTTTCTAATCAATATTCGGACAGTGTCAACCTAGAAAAATTAATGATATCTCTTGCTAAAATAAACAATGTTAGAGCGGCGCTCGCCTTGGTGGATTATTTGAATCATGTGGGCATCGAAAGCCAACTGGATACTTCTGAAGCCGAAGCGCAAATAATTTTACGCGATGCCAATGATCTCGAAGCGGCTACAGAAATACTGAATGATTTTATCCGCGACCCTGAACAAAAAAAATACCTGCTGGCGTCTTGGCAAACAGGGGATTCAAACGTCACTGTAAGTACTGGCCCGACACTCAGCCCCTCTTTAGTGAAAAGTATATTTTTCCGCGTGGGAGGCTTAACAATTGCCATTGCTCTCCTGTGTGTGCTGGTATTTGTTGCCTTGAATGTCGCCACAGGATTAGATCTTTTATCCAAGTTAAGTTTTTCTCATTCGATTGAAGAGCTGTTGCAAACGGGTGAATATTGGCGAACGTTGACTCCCATGCTGCTGCATTTTACCTTACCCCATCTGATTTTTAATTTAATGTGGTGGTGGGTTTTTGCAGGCGATATAGAAAAAAAGCAAAGCGCATTGCATCTAATCACGTTGACGTTACTGACCGCATTTTTTTCCAACCTAGGACAGTTTTTAACCACGGGTGCCAATTTTGGCGGTCTGTCTGGCGTGGTGTACGGTCTCTTGGGCTATTGTTGGATTTTGGGCCGCAGGAGCCCTCACCTTGGCATTACGGTTCATGCCAGCACAATGAAGTTTATGGTGATTTGGTTGGTACTTTGTTATACCGATGTGGTGTCTTCAATCGTCGGGCCTATCGCGAATACTGCGCACACGGTAGGTCTATTGGTTGGCATTTTATGGGGTGGCACGCTCTCGTTTTTTACGGAACCAGATTCCCCCTCCAATTCTCCCTCCAACGAGAATTAGATAAATTTAGGGGCTTTTTAGCGGAGTTCGATCAACGGAGTTTTATTCGGATAAAAGGCATTTTCGTGCGTTTAAAATAAGTTTCTCAATCGCTTCAATCACTTAGTTTTTTTTATAAAATTTAAGCATAAAAATTACTCGGATCTAGTACCACTGTGGTTTTATGCCATTTTATTTTGAGTTGAAATGTTTTAAACAGACAAACAGAATCTAAGTCTCGCTGCTTGCAAAACAATTCCTCAGAGTCAAGTTTCCTGCCGTGAACAGCAACACAATTCTCTTTGTTGAACCTTGTTTAAAATAATTATGAACTTATTATTTTGGACACATCCTTCCTAAGCCTTGCTTGCTAACTCGATCGTTGATGCTAATTTTCAATGAGTAGGCCTTGTGTCCTCTGAATTGTTGTATGGAGGCATCAAGGGTCTTTAGTGAACGCTTTATTAGCAACGATTTGATGCATGAGATTTGAATCTCATTGCATTGGAAATCGAATCGCAAGTGTATTCATAAGGAGGTGACAAGGGTTTAATTATTTTTTGAAGGTATTCTAGTATGAGTAAGTTTGCACGGATATTTCTTACTTGGTGTATTTTTGTCGGACTTTCTGCGTGTGGTGGAGGGGGTGGCTCTTCTTCGGCGGATCAAGCGGCGGGCGACGTCGGTAACGGTGTCGTTAGCAGCGGTGTAAGTGACGATATTCAATACCATCCCTCTGTGACCGATGACTTTGTCGCGGTCAATGTATCCGGCTCAGCCGTGAAAGGGATAATCTCCAATGGTCTTGTGACACTTTTTTCCTTGAGTGCTCAAGGCGATCAGGCGGGTGTCTTAGGGAGTGGCGTCACGGATCAGTGGGGATCCTTTCAAATCGATATTCCTGAAAGTTATTCTGGATTAGTGGAAGTCGTCGTTTCTGGCAATTCGGACGCAGTCTCGCCGACGTTAATGATTTGCGATTCTTCATCGGGTTGTGGCGTTTATGATTCTGTTACAGAGCTGGATCTAAATGATAATGACACGATTGATTTTGGCGAACGGTTTGCTCTAAGCAGCGCCTTTGAGATCACGCACATCGTTGAATATGCGGGAGGGGGCGAACCGTTCTCGGCCTATGTCACTCCGTTGACTCACTTAACCAGTCGCTTTGCAAAATCTTTTGAGGACGGTGCGACAGAAGAGAATTTGAACTTGGCTCGGAATCAGGTGGCCAATTTATTTAATTTAGTCAATGAGTTTGATGAACTCGAAGCCCTTGATATTACTCAATTGGAGGACCTCGACAGTATTGACGGCGATGTTTTAAATTATTCTTTAATCGCTGCGTCCTTTGCTGGTTTGGCTTCAGACGGTGGGGATCTAGGGGAAATAATTGCACAACTTGCTGCGGATTTTACGGCGAATAACGGCCAGTTGTTGCAAGTGAGTAGTGTTGATAGCGATGTTTCGTTGTCACAAATTTTTCAAAATGCAATCGATCTCACCAATCAACTGGGCGTGGCATCGGATGTGTTAGATCCGTTGAGAAACCTTCTGGTTCAGCAAGTGAGTTATGCCTCCCTTGCTCAAGAAGGCGAACTTACCAGTAGTCTGTTCAGTGAAACGATTAATGCCGATCCATTAGTKCAAGTTAAAACTTTCACCCAGGATYTACAGAGCTGGTCTGATTCGCTGCAGTTAGGCAATCTGGAGTCTTTGGCTTTCTCGGATCAATTGAGGGAAGTTGAAAGCGTGGTGACTTCCACTCAAATGCTGGCTGCCTTGGCGGCRGTGGGAAAATACGCCGCAGTTTTTTCAGTGATTCCCGATGTCGCCAATAATGAAGAGGTGCTGCCTTTTTTATGCGGTTATTTGGACGGCATTATCGGCACTTTGTGCAGCAGCTTGGCAGAACAATACACACTAGCGGAATTGTGCGACGATGATTTTTCCATCTTAGGCTTGAATGCCTGTGGCTTGGTGATGCCTTTCGTTAATGTTTCTGTRCCGACGCTGGAACCKGACTTATCGCTTAGCTTTAATCTTTTAAATCGAGAATTAGTCGCCACGGGAATGGTGTTTGATCAAAACGTCGACATGATTTATACCGTGCCCGATATTTATGATGAAGACATTATTTATGCCCATGTGTCGGGTTCGGTGGTGAATGATGAAGCTAGCATTGAATTTGAAGGCGTGCTCAGCATAGACAAGCAAGATGACTTAAAGCTGAGTGATTTCGCAGAAGACCTTGGAGCAAGTGGTGTGACCGGGCAGTTGTCTATTGTCGCTGCAAACGATTCTGGCGTGATGCGTACTTTATCCATTTCGCTGGGAGAAAACCCATCCTTTGCAGTCGGATTTGAAAGCATGTCTGGCGAGGGCGAGCAAGCCTGGGTGACTCTGCTGGGTGAAGTCGACGGCTTGTCTTTAGTTCAATCGAGTTTCGTTGTAGAGCACGATGATCGAATGTTTGAATTGCTGACCCATGAGGAAGCCCTGTTGGTGCTGCGCAATCAAGACGGCGTTGAAATGGAATTTTATCTGGATCTCGAAGGGGACGGTCAGGTGGGTGCAATTTTCCAAAATTCGGAATTGTTCGGCACGATTTGGCGTGAGGGTATTTTGGTTTACGTAGAATACACCGACGGTGACGAAGCGGACTTATCTGATTTATTTTAGTTGGAAGAAAGGGCCGCGTCTCCCCCGTCATTCCCGCGTTCCCCCGTCATTCCCGCGAAGGCGGGAATCCATCGGGTTTAAACAGCAAATCAAGATCAACTCCTATACCTAGACAAAAAGCATCCCTTGCCAGGCTGACTGTCGGCTCTAAGTCAGCGTCTGCATTGCTTCCACCGTATAAGGCACCAACTGATCAAACTGCTCCGCCTTAATTTTTTCAGCCCAAGTAGCGTCCGCAAGCAAAGCACGACCTACCGCGACCATATCAAATTCATCATTCTCAAAGCGTTCAATTAAATTATCGATGCCTGTCGGGTTAGCGTTCACCTGATTTGGATTAGTGAATTCAGAATCGAGACTGACGCTGCCTACCGTGATGGCGGTTTTACCGGTCAATTTCTTGGTCCAACCTGCCAAGTTCAACGTGCTGCCCTCGAACTCAGGTTCCCAATAACGTCTTTGGCTGGCGTGGAAGGCATCAATTCCAGCCTCCACCAGCGGGGTGAGAAACTGTTCCAATAGTTGCGGAGTGGAAGCCAACTGAGCGTTGTAGTCTTGCAATTTCCATTGTGAAAACCTTAACATCAAGGGGAAATCTGGGCCTACTTTGGCCCTGGCTGCGGCAATTATTTCTGCGGCAAAGCGGGTTCTATTTTGCATCGAACCACCGTACTGATCGGTGCGATGATTGACTCCCTGCCAAAAAAACTGATCAATGATGTAACCGTGGGCACCATGGAATTCGACACCGTCAAACCCGGCTGCTTTTGCATCCGCAGCGCCTTGGGCAAATGCCTCGATAACGTCCGCTATATCAGTGGCATTCATTTCGTAACAGCGTTTTTTTTCAGGTTTGATGTAGCCCGATGGGCTGAATCCGGGCACCTCTGGAAAGGGTTCAGTGCCGGGCTTACGAACGCTACCGACGTGCCATAGTTGGGGGAAAA
>NVTH01000076.1 GCA_002401525.1 Moraxellaceae bacterium
AAGGGGACATGGTGCATCCCTATTTAAAACGGCGCAATGGACAGGAAGAAGTGCACTACGCCAACGAAGAAATACGCGAGGTACTGGGGCGCACCTTGGGCGTGCCTATTTTTCAAGAACAAGTGATTAAACTCGCCATGGTGGCGGCTGGTTTCAGTGCAGGGGAAGCGGATCAGCTGCGCCGCGCCATGGCGCGCTGGAAACGTAACGGCGAGTTAAAGCCGTTTCAAGACAAGTTAATTAAAGGCATGTTGGAGCGCGGTTATGAATTGGAGTTTGCCGAAAAAATCTGCTTACAAATTCAGGGCTTTGGCGAATATGGCTTTCCTGAATCCCACGCGGCTAGTTTTGCGCTTCTGACCTATGTTTCCGCGTGGCTGAAATATTATGAACCCGCCGCCTTTTGCTGCGCCCTACTCAACAGCCAGCCCATGGGATTCTATTCCTCCTCTCAATTGATACAAGACGTCCGCCGCCATGGCATCACCGTTCACCCAGTAGATGTATGCGATAGCGTTTGGGAGAACAGCCTTGAGCTAGAACCAATAAACAGCCTTGAGCCTTGCACTCAATCCTCTCAACCCGACATTCAATTGGGCTTAAGCAAGATAAAAGGCTTAAACCAACACACCGCCGAACGAATCATTCACGCTCGTAAGCGCTCGCCTTTCAAAGACCTTTCGCAACTGGTCTATCAAGCTCAGTTATCTCGCAGTGAACTGGATTGTCTGGCTCGCGCAGGCGCATTAAATAAGCTCGCCGGGCATCGCTACCAAGCACGTTGGGAGGCCCAGGGAGTGGAGCCCTCTCGCCCGTTATTTAATGATCATTCCAATTCCAGTTTCAATTCCAGTTCTAACCCCAGCCATACAGCCACCGACGATGCGCCTGCCGAAGCTACACAAATCCAACTCCCTGCCCCGAGTGAGGCCCAGGAGGTTTATGAAGATCACGCCCACCTGGGGTTGTCGCTAAGGCGTCATCCCCTCGCTTTATTACGCGACCAACATAAAATTCTCCAACGCTGTAAGACTGCCGCGCAATTGCCCTCCATCGGACACAAACGTTTTGTGCAGGTTGCCGGTTTGGTCACAGGCAGACAACGCCCGATGACCGCCAGTGGGGTTATTTTTTTAACCCTTGAAGACGAGACCGGTAATGTGAATGTCATTATTTGGAGAAGCGTTGCTGAACGACAGCGTACGCCATTGATGAGCGCACGATTATTGAAAGTCAAAGGCACAGTGGAAAAAGAAGGCTCGGTGATTCACGTCATCGCTGGGCATTTGCAAAGTTGCGACGAGCTGCTTGGCTCATTGGCCGTGCATTCGAGAGATTTTCACTAAGATCGAATAATGCTACTATGCCCAGCTATACCTAATTACGCCCAATTGCGCCCAACCCACTACTCCATTGATTAAAACTCAGCCCCCCAGGATTTCACCATGATGCGCCGAACCTGTGTAAACACTGCTGCTACAAACACTAATTCCACAAGTACTACCTCTACAAACACTACTTCTACAAACACTGTCGCCACAAGAACTTCCCTTCTAAAAACCGCTTCTACAAAAATCGTCGTACTCTGTGGGTTTGCATTATTAACCGCTTGCGCAGGGAGTTCAGCGCCCAGTCTAGGGATAAACGAAGGCCTTTTTCTTCAATGCCCCCCCAGCCCAAATTGTGTAAACAGCCAAATGAAAGAGGATTCCCATTACATTGCCCCCATCGATATGTCAGGATCTATTGAAGAAAAAAGAGATGTTCTCACTAAAATAATAGCCAGCCTTCCTAGAACTAAACTCATTAAAAGTTCAGAGAATTATTTACTGGTGGAATTTGAAAGCAAGTTAATGGGTTATGTAGACGACGTAGAATTTTTAATAGAAGCCGATCAAATACAGGTTCGATCCGCATCAAGGGTAGGCTATTCCGATTTAGACGCTAATCGAAAACGGATCGAAACTATCCGTCGATTAACCCAATTTTAGAATTAATAAACTCCATTTTTATTTTCTTTTGAATCCACCTCCAGCCCGGACACCATTTTAATTCGGTCCTGCACTAAGCTCGCCAATGCATCGGGCTGGAACTTTGAGAGAAATGCATCGCAACCGACTTTTTCAACCATGGCTTGATTGAAACTACCGCTTAAAGAGGTGTGCAGCACCACAAATAAATGCTCTAATTTTGGATTCCCTCGACACTCGGCTGTCAACCGATAACCGTCCATTTCCGGCATTTCAGCATCCGTCACGAGCATGAGTAATTTTTCTTCTACGTCGATGCCTTCATTGACCCAGCCTTCCAATACATCCAGCCCCATGCGCCCATTGTAAGCAACATGCACTTTTAGGCCAATGCTTTCCAGCGTGCTTCGGGCCTGCATAATGGCAACCGAGGAATCATCGACTAACAACACTTCTTTGCCTTTGGCCAGCTCGATGACTTCGTCCTCTAAAACGCCTTCAGACACCTCGGTGACACAAGGCACTATTTGCGCTAAGACTTTTTCAACATCGATAATTTCCACCAACTTATCATCTACACGGGTTATCGAGGTTAAATAATGCTGCCGACCTGCCGTCGGCGGCGGAGGCATGATGTCCTCCCAATCCATGTTAATAATACGATCAACGTTTTTTACGATAAACGCTTGCACGCTCATGTTGTATTCAGTAATGATTATTGTGCTGCTTTTTAGATCAGCAATGGGTTTCATGCCAATGGCCATTCCTAAATCAATCACTGGAACGGTTAACCCACGCACATAAGTCACCCCTACGACAGTAGGATGCTGGTCAGGCAATATAGTGATTTTAGGGATCTGTTGGACTTCTTGGATTTTAAAGACATTGATTGCAAACGTTTGGCCGTGCTGTAAAAAAAACATCAGCAGTTCAAGACGATTGCGACCCACTAACAAGGTCCGCTGGTCAACTGACTCGAGGAGCTTAGACATCCTGTAATTCCTACTGCTAAATAACGTCTATCAAATCAAGTCCAGGATTCAAACCTCCCCTAAAGGAAGGCGGGAGATACAACCCTATATTGATACAAACTAATTCAATTAAAACTTCTCCCATATTCAGTCTAGGTTAGGTTTTAGGAAAAGGCGGATTTAACGGCGTAACGCTAGTCGGCTCTAAATACTTGCTTCTATATTTGCTTCTATTGCCTGCGTCTATTAATAGTAGTCATCTAACCCTCGGCATTACCTGTCCAGAGTAATGCTTTCTCAACATGGATTCCCGCCTTCGCGGGAATGACGGTAGTGATTAATATATCGAGACATCCTCCGCCTGCGCCAGGCTAGTTGTCATTCTCACGAAGCTGGGAATCCATCGCGGTTAAAGCAAATAAATCTCAAAAGAACCAGTCTTATTCTTTCTTTGACCATAGCCACCTCAAGTTATTGAAAAAGACAATCGATAGTCATTTTTTCTCGCTGAACGAGGTAACTGAACTAGAATTAAACGTAGCATCCCTTTGGTAAAAAATAATCAGCATAGATAGGGCTTAATGACCTCACAGCAAGTATTACTAGCGCGACAACCCATCTATGATCGTGGACTGGAGATTGCTGCTTACGAGTTACTGTATAGACCCATCGATCAACTCGTAGCGGGTACTATTTCTGGAGACCAGGCGACCTCCGAGGTGATTATTAACGCCTTTACGGAACTAGGCCTAGGCATCGTCACCGATGGCAAGCGAGCCTTTATCAATTTCACCGAAGGCTGGTTCCAAAACCCTCCTCCGTTCAATAACAATTTGATCGTTATGGAAATACTGGAGGATACCGAGGTCACTGATAGTTTGGTTTCTTCCGCGATAAAGCTTAAAGAACAAGGCTACGCAATCGCACTGGATGATTTTGTCTACGAAGAAAGGTGGGAAAAATTACTCCCTTACATTGATATTGTTAAAGTAGACTTACAAAAACATACTCAAAAAGAGCTAATACAAACCACTAAAAAGTTGAGCGCTTACCACTGCGAACTACTTGCCGAAAAGGTCGAAACTTACGAAGAATTACTTTATTGCAAAGGCCTTGGATTTACTCTATTTCAAGGCTTCTTTCTTTCCAAGCCTCAAAATATAAAGGGCAAAGTAATCCCCACCAGTAAGTTAGTGGTCATGCAGCTATTACAAGAATTACAAGATCCCGATGCGAAAATTTCGGACATCGAAAGTTGGATCGCCAAGGACCCGTCGCTGACCTACAAAATCCTCCGTATCGTCAATTCCCCGGCCTATAGAGTTCGAAATAAAATTGAATCGCTGCAGCAAGCCATCACTATTCTTGGGCTCACTCAAATTCAACAATGGGCGAGTATTATTGCGCTGTCACAACTTGCAGACAAACCCAATGCGCTGGTGCTTACGAGTATGGTGCGCGCAAAAATGTGTGAGCTGATTGCTTTAAGAGTGCAACTCAACAATGCAGAATCCTATTTTATCTTGGGTTTATTTTCTACTTTAGACGCCTTTATGGATCGTTCATTAGATGAAATATTAACCTCGCTACCCTTGTCAAAAGACCTTAACGATGCGCTCCTCAAACATTCGGGTATCTATGGTGCTATATTACACAGCGTCATATGTCACGAACAAGCGCTTTGGGGTGACATACGCTGGCCGCAATTAGAACCGCTAAAAGTAACGCCTAAAATCATTGAAGAAGCCTATCTCCACAGCGTTGAGTGGGCTCAAAAATCATTTTCCGAAATCATCGATACGCCCACAGCATCGCCGTCAAATAAATATTAGTCGCCACCCGCTCTTTACTACCCTTTTATCTGCGCAGGTATCAAACAAGCTGGCATTCTTAGGCTAGAATGATAGAGAGCCACCTATTTAATAAATGTTGCTAAACGATGAAATCTAGCCCAAATACATCCACCCCCTCAGAAGAAGTGTCTTTATTCGCAAGACAACCCATATTCGATGTAAATCTTAATATTAAGGCTTATGAATTACTATTTCGCCCCCCCGAATACAATGAAGAAAAACCACTTGAAGAAGGCAGCTTTGATGGGGATATGGCGACTTCCCAGGTCATGTTCAGTGCGTTTACCGACGTCGATATTGTTGAGATATCAGAAAATAATCCAGTGTTTGTTAACTTTACTGCTCGCTGGCTTACTGAAGCGCCGCCTATAGACCCAAAACATCTAGTGATCGAAATTTTAGAAACGATCACCATCACGGATGAAGTAATCGAAAACATTAAAAAACTTTCTAAACTGGGCTATACCATTGCCCTTGATGACTTTGAATATTCAGACGAATGGAAACCCATTTTAGAATTGGCCGACTATGTAAAGCTTGACGTATTAAAACTTAATTCAAAAGCATTAAAACAAACCATTCAGAAAATAAGTCCCTACAACGTCAAACTATTAGCGGAAAAAATCGAAGATTACGAGAAATTAAAAGAGTGTATTAATTTAGGCTTCGAGTACTTTCAGGGCTACTTCCTTTGCAAGCCTCAGAATATCACCGGTAAAAAAATACCCGCCACTCGCCTCGCGGTAATGCAAATAATTTCTGAATTACAATCTCCGAGTACGTCCATTCAAAAGCTTGAAGACCTGATTTCCAAAGACCCCACATTAAGCTATAAATTACTTCGAATCATAAACTCCGCCGCTTATTCCACCATCAAAAAGATCGATTCACTGCACCATGCCATTACGTTGCTAGGCCTGACACAAGTTAAATCATGGATCACCTTAATTTCTTTAACCAATTTATCAGACAAACCCGAAGCATTGCTCACTACGGCTTTAATTCGCGCAAAGATGTGTGAAACCCTCTCTCAAGAAGGCGACCTTAAGGACCATGAAAAGTATTTTACGATTGGTCTATTCTCAGTGCTGGACGCTTTTTTCGATCAAGAAATGAAGGACATACTTAAAAACCTGCCCTTAAGCGACGAAGTTAAAAATGCACTTTTACACCACCAAGGTGTTGAAGGAAAAATACTATCCACCGTCGAAGCATTTGAACAAGCAAGATGGCAAAACATTGATTGGGATTTCTTAGAGGAATTAGGCATTGACGAATCCAAGCTTAAAACCGGCTTAATGAAATCCATTCATTGGAGCCATGAAATTTCGTCACAAATATCCCACTAACGCGTGCTCATCGCGCCCAATTAGCATAAAATCCATCGCACCTCAGCCGCCCACATCCTCGATACTGGCTGGTTTATTTATTTTGAGAGCGAATTATGCAAGCCCCCTTAATCGATATAGGCGCTAACTTAACAGACAGTWGCTTTAAGAAAGATTGCGATGACGTCATTGAAAAGGCCTTCGAAGCGGAGGTGGTCGCCTTGCTGATCACCGGTACTGACGTCGATAACAGTGCCCAAGCGGTTCAACTCTGTGCGCAATACCCGRATTCRCTGTATTCCACTGCAGGCATACACCCTCACTATGTCGAACAAGCCAACGATGAATCTMTAGCAAGAATTGAAGAATTATGTCAAAACCCTTGTGTTAAAGCAGTAGGAGAAACAGGGTTAGATTTTTTCCGCGACTTATCGCCTCGAAAAGTGCAAGAAAAGCTCTTTGAAGACCATATAGAGCTGGCGATCCAAATGAAGATGCCTTTATTTCTTCACCAACGCCACGCCCACACTCGTTTTACAGAAATCATTAGGTCTTATCGCGACGACATTACGGATGCGGTGGTGCATTGCTTTACTGACGATCAAAAAGCATTGTTTGAATACTTAGATTTGGACCTGCACATAGGGATAACCGGCTGGATATGCGACGAACGTAGGGGCCTAGAGCTACAGAAAATTGTCAGCAACGTCCCCCTCAATCGACTGATGATCGAAACAGACAGCCCCTATTTAATTCCCCGAGACCTCCCCAGCGAATTAAAACCGAAAAAGAATGCACGCCGTAACGAACCTCAATTTCTACGCCACATTGCCGAGCAAGTGGCGAAATGTTATGAACTAGAGCTTGATACCATCGCCCATCAAACCACACTTACAGCGACGAATTTCTTCAATTTACCTGCTCAGGACTAGGCCGGCTCTACACCACTTCTACACCATTCCTCAAAACGCACCGCTAAACTTATCGTTATAGACAACACTAAGTTTAGCTTTTTACTAATGTGCGAACCTCTTTAGCACTGAATGGCCAGCATAATTTATCGCCAGTGCTTTGCTTTTCGAGAACGGGAATTTTGGTACCGTACGCATCAATCAGCGCATCAGAATCTGCAATCTCAACCATTTCAAGTTCATAGCGATATCGACGTAAACTCGAACCAATAATCTCTAAGGCTTGATCACAAAGATGACAACCAGCGGTCGTGTAAAACAATAATTTCATGGGGGACTGTAACCGAGTGCTCTGAATCAGTGGAAGTCTGAATACTAGGGCAAACGGATTACTGGCACAAATCCTGACGGTCGATTCAATGCCTAGAAGAAAGGCCCTTCAAATTAAATTAGGCCGCATGACGGTGCGGTTGAGGGTGAGATAATCCAGTCATGATTCGTTTTAAAACATCGTCGATACCGCGGCTGTTATCTTTATGGGCATTATCTGTATGTGTGCTGCCTTTGTGGGTATTCTCACTACGAGTGCTGTCGTTATGATGTTTTTCAGCCCCGGCTACAATCCCCATGATATCTGATGCGGTTTTATTGGCGTGATTTTTGTGGCTGGAGTCGCGCCCCATGTCATCAACCTGCTTACTCAACAGGTCGGCTATCATTTGATGAACGTTTTTAAACTTAGCAGCCTCTTGAGATTCAAGGGTTTCTTTAAGGTGTTTCACAAAGTCTCCAAGCCCTCGCATGGCTTTCTGGCCGTCCATTACGCCGCCTTTCTCAGCGCTTTCCCCAACACTCCTGGCGCCCAGCGCAGCCACCCCATCGTAGGCTTTAATGGATGATTTTACTTGCTGTTCATACAGATTTAAGGAAAAACCGGCTAATTCTGACTCATCCATCCCCATGCTTACTGCATAGTTAAAGGCCTCCTCCACATTGCCTTGAAAGAAAGTCTGGGCAAGCGACGACACTGATTCAAATAAACTATTCAGTGCCTCTAACTCGCCTTCGTCGAGGTCCCCCTCTACCCGAATTTGAAAATCAGAGCTGGAATATCGTCCGCTCACTAATGCATCCGCAGACCGATCTTTGAATTTCAAAAAGTCTTGATCAAAACTAACCTTGACCTTATCACCGTCCAAGGTTTCAACCATTAGATCAAATCCACGAGTAGTGGAGGAAAAACTGCTCGAAACAGGCCCAGCATGAGAAAGCGATTTAACCTTTACCCTCATTGACTCTTCAGCAGATTCAAACTGATATCTAAAGTTTTCTGCAGGAGCCGTAGTTGTAGCGGTTGAAGTAACCGTTGTAGCGGTTGAAGTAACCGTCGTGGCGGTTGAGGTCGTAGCAGCAGTCGCGTCCGCGACTTGGGCAGCAACTTCCGAGAGCAGCGCATCACCTGCTTCAGCCACCGCCTCGCTTTCCCCTTCAACGCCCAGCTGAACAAGGGCTTCTTGGGTGCTTTGCACGCCATCAGTAATCGCCTGGCTAATTTCATCGCCTTCAGTTGCTACGCTACTATCAATGCTTGTATCACTGCTGGATTCACTGCCCGTGGCCTCTGCGACAACACGGGCAAGGTGCGCACTAATGGTGCTCATAATTCGATCCATCGCCGCCATAATGCCTGCGTGTCGATCGCTTAATCCTTCAGAAAAGCCACTTCGAAGACCCGCCCCGAATCCCTGGCTTGGTCCTCCTATAGATCTACCGAAAGATCCACCGAAAGACCCACCGTGGGATTTTAAACCGTGTGCACCATGCCGATGATGGTGTTGGCTAGGCTCTATTGAAGCGCCACCGGGCAATTGGTATTGGCTGGAATTACCGCCACGACCCGAATGAATACGAGAACTTGAAACATCCAAGACCGCGCCTATGCGATTTTGCAACGCGTTGCTTATTTCATACTCAAATACTTTTCCGCTCAAACCACCCATAGACACGGATGAAAAAGAAAAACTAACGCGGCTTGCGAAAGAGGCGTGTTGGCCTAACGATTGATGCGCATCATCAGTGCCATTATTAGTGCCTGCAGTATCAGAACCTATCGTATCCGAACCTGTCGTATTAATTACGGAGGAATCGATCACCACTGGTTCATCACCATCCACCACTCCGCCATCAACACTTCCTGTACCGCCCACTACTGTGCCACTGTCTTGCGGCGTGCCGACAGGCGAATCACTCGACGATATGTGATAGCGATGGCTAGAAAAAGAGGCTTGGAAGGCGCTGAAAGAAAATGCGTTGGCGTGCATGATGGAACCCTTAACCCTATTATTAAAAACTAATAAGCATTAAGGGGTATATCGACCATCATTTAAAATTATTAAGGATTTTTAACGTATTTTTAACGTATTTTTAGCAATTTAAATTCTTTTTAGAGCATTCCTATGCTACGGCTTTCATTTTTACCAAAATACAATATCGAGTCATACAAAAGGCAGTGAATTAAACACGATGGATTCCCGCCTTCGCGGGAATGACGGGAAAGTGGCGATGACGGAAAAGTAGTAGCAGGAAAGCGATGTTGTAGTAAAAAACCTACTTAAATCCGAGTTAGCATCCAACACTGATGAATTTTAGGTCTGCGACTGTAGTCCACCGGAATCGAAGACTTGCTTATATTTTCCACCTCGAACAACTCTTTAACTCGCGCATCAAGCTCAAAGCCTTGGAAGTTATTTGAAAATATAACCACCCCATTGAGCTCAAGCTGACCATGAACTGCTTCCAACACCTCGGCATGATCTTTTTGCACGTTAAAATCCTGATACACGCGTTTCGAATTCGAAAAGGTGGGAGGATCGACAAAAACAAGGTCGTAAGTTCTATTGCACTTATGCAACCAACTTATACAATCCTGCTGAAAAAATTGATGGCCCTGTTCTGAAAACCCATTCAATGCAAAATTCTTTTTCGCCCAAGCAATATAAGTCGGAGATAAGTCGACTGTGGTGGTACTTTTTGCTCCGCCAAGGGCAGCGAATACGCTAGCAGTGCCCGTGTAAGCAAATAAATTTAAAAAGCGTTTGCCTTTAGCCAACTCAAATATCTTATTTCTTATAATTCGATGATCTAAAAAGACACCCGTGTCGACGTAATCCGATAAGTTCACCAACAACTGAGCGTTATTTTCTGCAACTTCAAATAACTCCCCTTTACTGGTTAATTTCTGATATTGCTCTTTGCCTTTTTGGCGCCGCTTTACCTTAATGAATAAGTGTTTGTAATTCATTCGAAACACTCTTTTTATGGTTTCAACCCCTATATCAAGGCGCTTTTTAGCGGTTTCATCAGGAATCGACTTCGGCGCTGCGTATTCTTGAATATGTATATATTGCCCGTAAACATCCACTGCAAAATTAAACTCGGGCATGTCAGCATCGTAAATCCGCACACATTCTAATTCGTTCTTAAGCGCCCATTTTTTAAGCTTTTTAACATTCTTTATTAAACGATTGGCTAAATCAGAAGAGACTTTTTCGTGCGTTTGAAAAGTGGTGGTCTCAAAAAGCGCCGTCACAGCCTCCTTATTTTTTGAATTACTTTGAGCAGCAATCTCACCATGACGAAAATAACATTGAATCGGCCCGTTAAAAATTCGTAATTGCTCGTCATAGGGCAGTTTTACCTGATCCAATAAAACGATATCGCTGCAAATAATGCCAAATTTCCAGCCTTTAAACTGACTCCGGAACCGATTGCCCAAGGCGCGATAGGTATAAAAAAGCAGTTCGGCTTCACCAAGTCGTTCTCCGTAAGGAGGATTAACCACAACCAACCCGGACTTGGAGGTAAAATCGTCAGATTTACGAAACGCGGCGAATTCTCTTTTCTCAAGCTGGATCACGTCCTCAAGCTGGGCGCTTCTTATATTGTGCTGCGCCAGTTGAAGGCTCTCTTTACTGCCATCGTAGCCCACAATCTTAGTGGTTGACGTGGCGATGCCATGCGCTCGACGCTGCTCAGCCGACTCAAGCAATTGATCCCACTTCGCGGAATCAAAGCCATGCCAGCCTTTAAATCCCCAATAGTCTCGATACAGGCCTGGGGCAATGTCAAAGCTGACTAGCGCGGCTTCAATTAAAAAGGTCCCCGACCCACACATAGGATCCAACAGCGCAGGCTGTTCCCGATCCCACCCCGCCGCGAGTAACAGCGAAGCCGCTAAGTTCTCTTTTAGACTGCCTTCAAAGGAGGCTTTTCGATAACCTCGCTTATGCAAACTTTCACCTGAAAAGCTGAAGCTAATCTCAACGGACTCGCCTGATACAAACAAGTGCAAGGGCACATCGGGTCGGGACTTTTCAACGCTAGGCCGAATGCCCTGATCCTCCTTAAACCAATCAACGATGCCATCTTTGAGCTTTTGAGCCCAATATTTTTTATTGAAACCTTCCGTTTTATGATTCGACACGTCAATCACAAACGTTTGATCCACATTCATCACGTCGCCCCAGGGGTGCTCCACCACTTGATCAAAAAGTGCATTGGCAGACTCTGCTTCGCCACTCCAAAAAGGTAGCAGCACGTGATTGGCCACCCTCGACCACAAACAGACTGTATAGCCCACGGCTTCTGAGCCCGAGAAGCGAACCGCCCCGTTACTGCTGTCCGTTACTGACCCTCCCAAAGTAATAATTTCTTTAGAAAGATGGGGCTCCAGCCCATTGGCACAGGTGGCAACCCATTTATAGTCAGATTTCATATGGTTAGAGTTTTTCGGCATAAGGTCACTATCATTATTGTGCTATGTTTAATTTAAGGAAAGGAGGTCCGCGTTTCGATTTATCAGGGACCAAAACATCAAAATACCAAACCTTTTCAATATGTTAAAAAGATTACTTCATGTACATCAATTGATTGATTCAGATCATAAATTTACAACAACACCCAAAATAATTGCTCGACAAAGCGCTAAAAACTCTGTCACTATCTTGGGCCGTACTTTTATATTTGAACTTAATCCCCTACCTGTAAGGAGCCCTAATACACGTTAACCGCACGATAAAATAAACTTTATCAAACCTAGTAATTTACATATTCAGGAAACTCTCTATGAAAAGACAAAAAAGAGATAAAACCAACCGAATATTCATGCGCGGCCACCATGCCGGCATACACCGAAGATCCCGTGAAGAATGCCCCTACACCAACTCTGCAGACAAACAAACCTGGCTTAATGGTTGGCGCGAAGGCCGAGAGCACCTTTGGGAAGGAAAAACAGGCGTCGCCTCCATCCAGTACTTATCAAAAAAAGTAGTCAACGAGTAGCATCTCAGACTTAACTGATATGAACCAACTGATTCAACTCACAGTTTCAACTAACAGAGTAGTTAACAATCTTTAGTCAGTAACCTTTCAGTGCTGCGATTGAAAGCTAAGTTCAATGGCGAAAATGATTGAGAAGCCATTTGAAAAACTTCAGTCACTTGTTATTTGGATAGTTAAGTATTTGAATAGTCAAATATTTGAATGGTTAAATAATCGACTCGTTAAGTTTTAGACTCTTTAATTGTTTCAGGAGGTTTATCTTTCAGTTATCTCTAGTAAAGGGCACCGCTACGCTTTAACCAAGTGCCCTTTACTCTATCAATTCAGTAATCTAATACTTATATTCAACCAGTATTCGCTTCTCAGCGGTCTCTTTCGTAAGTCCTCTTTAGCCAGCCAATTGATCCGCTATTTCAGCAATCAACCCTGGCCCCTGATAAATAAAACCGGTGTAAAGCTGCACTAACGATGCGCCATGATCGAGTCGTTGCTGTGCCCGCTCCGCACTATCAATGCCACCGGCAGCGATAATAGGGACTTTATCCTTAAGCAAGCGATGAAATTGTTGCTGCACTTTCAATGAACCATCAAAAATAGGCTTACCGCTCAAGCCGCCTTGTTCATCCGCATACTTCTCGCCAGCAACCAGCGATTTATCAACACTAGTATTCGTGGTGATCAGTCCATCCATGCCACTTTCCAGTACCGCACTGGCCATGTTTTGGACTTCTTCTTCGTTCAGGTCAGGAGCCACCTTGAGTACCAAAGGGGTGTTTTTACCTGTGGCCTGCAATAATTCCAATTGCTTTGCCTTCAACCCCGTTAGCAACTCCATCAAATACGACTTACTTTGTAGCTCGCGCAGCCCCGGCGTATTCGGCGACGAGATATTAATGGTAATGTAACTCGCCAGGGAGTAGACCTTTTTCATACAAATTAGGTAATCATCCAAGGCCCCCTCAAGCGGCGTGTCCTTATTCTTACCAATATTGATTCCCAATACTCCCTGGTAATCACAGGCCTGAACATTTTTCACCAAGGCATCAACGCCATGATTATTAAAGCCCATGCGATTAATAAGGGCGTCACTGCGTGTAAGTCGAAACATACGGGGTTGCGGATTGCCCAATTGGGCCCTAGGAGTCACCGTGCCCACCTCGATAAACCCAAAACCTACGTCCGATAATGCGCGAATATGCTCGCCATTTTTATCCAGACCAGCGGCCAGACCCACTGGATTATCAAATTCTAACCCCATTACCTGGCATTTTTGGCGTCTAGGTTTAGGAACAAACAACGACAATAGTCGAAGCTGGCTGGCGTAATCCAGGCCCTTAAACGTGAGTTCGTGAGAAAGCTCTGCGGGTAACAAAAACAACAATTGCCGTATTAAGGGATACATAGAGGAGAAAAACAGATTGATGAAAAGGCTGAGGATTGAAGCAGCGCATTATAATCAACATCAGCGCATCAAGATATACCCTCTGCAATCCTTTTAATGAGTGTTATCGACCTTTCAACAAGCAGCCGGCGGGTGAACCCCCTAGTCGACCTTGCGTATCGACGAAAACTTGTTATCAGCACCGAAACAAATTTCAAAGGCGCCCGAAATTCCTTCTCGAGTCACATAGGGTTGTAATATTTTCGCCGGGAAACTGACCGACCGCCCATCCCGAGAGGTGGCAAGCACCGACTTGGCGTGGCCTTGGTACCAAGAAAGAAATTCCTCTTGGCTAATGGTTAAGTCAATCAGTATTTTGCGCATAATTCGATGTGTACAGAAACATTAAGCAAGTAAAAATACAAAGCCTTGGCATTTAAAAGGCGTTTTACTTACTTAGCTGGTTATTCTTAATTGTGTAGTGCTTGGCTACAAGGTGTTCACTACTGACCTCAAACTATCTCCTCAAACTATCGCCCTTCAACGACTAATCAACACTAATGTGAGCCGTGCTCTGGGCAATATCTAATAACTCTCTCAAGGCTACTGAACACATCGCAAACTCAGGACCCGCTCCAGAGCGCAGTTCGATCATCATCGCCTGCCAACGATTTAAAAGAGTAGCATGCTGTTCTTTCCAGCGCTGTATTTTGACTTCAGCTAACTCGCCCGAAGTACTCCAATTCAGCACCCCTACCGTGAGCGCTCGCTGCTGCCAA
>NVTH01000077.1 GCA_002401525.1 Moraxellaceae bacterium
GGTTAATACGGGTATTCAGCGAGGGGTCGCTGCTTGTTATTCCATCTTTGCATTGCTTGATGCCGAGCAAGAAGACGATCATGGTCAGAGAAGTTTGGAAGGGGCAAATGGCGCTATTACGTTCAAGAATGTGAGCTTTTCTTATGGCGAAAAAAGTGTACTCAATGACGTGAGTTTTCATGTTGAACCTGGGCAAACCGTGGCCATTGTTGGTCGTTCTGGCAGCGGGAAGTCTACATTGGTCAACCTATTGTTACGTTTTTATCAGCCTGATTCTGGAGAGATTAGCATTGACGATGTGCCTGTATCTGAAATCAAGCTTGAAAATTTACGCGATCAATTTGCTTTGGTGAGCCAGAGGATCATGCTTTTTAACGATACGCTTTCTCATAATATCGCCTATGGAAAAATGGCAAGCAGTGAAGAGCCCGAAATTATTGAGGCAGCGAAGGCTGCGAATGCATGGGAGTTTATAGAGGCAATGCCAGATGGCTTGGCAACACGCCTTGAGCAAGATGGTTCGAACCTGTCAGGAGGGCAACGTCAGAGAATCGCCTTGGCAAGGGCTTTTTTGAAGGATGCCCCTGTTCTTATTTTGGATGAGGCAACCTCTGCACTAGATAATGAATCAGAGCGGAAAATTCAGACTGCGCTGGATACCGTAATGCGCGGGCGGACGACAATCGTGATCGCCCACCGTCTTTCCACCATAGAAGCGGCGGATAAAATATTGGTACTGGAGGCCGGCCAAGTTGTTGAGCAGGGTTCGCATAGTGAGCTACTGGATAAAGGCGGCCATTATGCCCAGCTGTATAAAATGCAATTTTCAGACTGCAGCTAATGTTGGCGTTCTTATCGCGAAAAATTCAACAAGCTTGGTATCGACCACTGGGTTGGAATCAAATTTTTCTGCCCCTGAGCTGGGCTTTTGAGCGTTTAGCAAAGCGCCGTCGAGGGCAATTTATCAATGGCCAACGCGCAGTGACGCGAGTGTCTGTGCCGGTGATTGTGGTGGGCAATGTATCCGTCGGTGGCACTGGTAAATCTCCGTTAGTCATTTATTTAATTGACGCTTTACGTCGACAGGGTTGGCAGCCGGGGGTAGTGAGCCGCGGATACGGCGCGTCAGTGCAAAACTTTCCGTGTCAGGTAACCGCCGCAGACGAGCCTGCTAACAAAGGCGACGAGCCAGTGATGATTGTTCGGCGCACCGACGTGCCCCTGGTGATTGACCCCGATCGCGGTCGGGCTGCGGACTATTTGTTAGCCAAGCACTGTTGTGACGTGATTATTAGTGATGATGGTTTGCAACACTACGCGTTGGCGCGAGACATTGAAATTGCTGTAGTGGACGGTCAGAAGGGTTTGGGTAATGGTTATTGTTTGCCCGTAGGGCCCTTGCGAGAACCTCCTAGCCGCTTAAATGAAGTGGATATGATTGTGTTAAATCAAGCGGAGGGCGGCAATCCCTTGGCGAACTACAACGTCGATGCTGAAAAAATGTTTTCCATGGCCATCGTGGCGGATGGGATTTATCCGCTGGCCTGCTTGAAAGGTTCAGACTCTAGCCCAATAAAAGCCGAGCGTTTAAACGGTAAAGTGCACGGGGTCGCGGGCATTGGCAATCCCGATCGCTTTTTTAGCAGCCTTCGACAGCAAGGTTTGGAGGTGATTGAACATCGCTTTGCAGATCATTATCAATACCAATGCCATGACCTACAATTTGGGGATGGTTTGCCGGTGGTGATGACTGAAAAAGACGCGGTTAAATGCATTCGTTTTGAGTTAGAAAATTGCCATTATTTAAAAGTGTCGAGTCAGGTGGAAGAAACGATGATGACATTATTGATGGACCTTCTTACTCAAGTAAAATCATCGTTGGAAGCCTCTGCAGAGTCTTAAAAATCTTTATTGACCGTTTTTGAATAAGGTTATTTCGAAAGCGAGCCATTGAGGAGAAATCTATTTTGAGGGAAATAAAATATGTTGGATAAGAAAATATTATCGATACTGGCGTGCCCTGTTTGCAAGGGAAAGGTACATTATCAAATCGAGCAGAAAGAAATTTGGTGTAAGGGCGATGGCTTGGCGTTTCCGGTTCGCGATGGAATTCCAGTGATGTTGGAAAATGAAGCCAGGGATTTAAACTCCGATGAAAAGTTATCGAAAGTTTAATGAGTGAATTTTGCGTATGAGTAATTTTTGTGTAGTCATTCCCGCTCGTTATGCGTCGACTCGATTGCCAGGTAAACCCTTGCTTGAAATCTCGGGTAAACCGATGGTGCAGCATGTTTATGAACGTGCGAAGCAAAGTAACGCCAGCAGAGTGTTGGTGGCCACTGACGATGAGCGAATTGTGACGGCGGTTAAAAAATTTGGTGGCGAAGTCATCATGACCGCTGCGGATCACGTTTCGGGAACGGATCGACTGGCAGAAGTGACTCGAATTCTGGGTTTGGATAAGACCGACATTGTGGTGGGGGTGCAAGGCGATGAACCGCTGATTCCCCCTGCCATCATTAATCAAGTGGCAGAAAATTTGGCTGCGCACTCGGACGCTTCCATCGCAACCCTGCAGGAAAAAATTGAAGACCTTGCAACACTGAATAATCCCAATGTGGTTAAAGTGATTCGTGATCAGAACAACATGGCGATGTATTTTAGTCGTGCCCCCATTCCCTATGCGCGCGATGAATTTGCGAAATCGCAATTTCCCGTGAGTGGAGAGTATTTTAGACACGTGGGAATGTACGCGTATCGAGTGGCGTTTTTGCATCTTTACAGCGCCTGGTCTCCTTGTGAATTAGAGCAATTAGAAAAGTTGGAACAGCTGCGAGCGCTTTGGCGAGGCCATAAAATCCACGTTGAGACCGCCTTGGAAATGCCGGGTGCTGGAGTGGATACGGAACAAGACCTGCAACGGGTCAGGGAATTGCTTGGATAGGAGGCGATGTGGTTAAGGTATTGTTTGTTTGTTTAGGAAATATATGCCGCTCACCCACAGCACACGGGGTGTTTCAGACTCTTGTGGACCACGCCAAATTGGGTGAATTTATTTCGGTAGAATCGGCGGGGACAGGCGCGTATCACGTTGGCGAGCCGCCTGATTCTCGATCAGTGCAAGAGGCATTAAAACGGGGTTACGACTTAAGTGCTATTCGAGCGCAACAAGTGAACGTAAGCGATTTTGAATGCTTTGATTATATTCTCGCCATGGATCACAGTAATCTCGCGGTTTTAAAACACCAATGTCCCGAGCAATATCAGCACAAAGTGAATCTATTTCTTCATTATGGCACTCAATATGCCGAGGAAGAAGTGCCAGATCCATACTACGGTGGGGGCAAGGGATTTCTTAAAGTGCTGGATCTAGTGGAAGACGCTGCGCAGGGTTTGTTAAAAGAATTGCAAGGCCTCGAAGGTATTCCCAATAGACACTAAACCCAAAAGCCACGCGCTTCGAGTCGCAGAAAACGTTCAACTTAAATCCTTGAATAGTTTGTCCGTGCCGTCGGTGGCGCGATTTGTAGGGCATGTCGAGTCAGTGGAGGACTTGAGTGACTTGTTAAGCGATTCGCGTTTTACCGCGATTCCTAAATGGGTGTTAGGCGGTGGCAGTAATATTGTTTTATTAAATGATTTTCCTGGTTTGGTGTTACTGAATCAAATTAGGGGCATTGATGTGCGTGAACAGGGCGATGAAGTCTGGATAACCGTCGGTGCGGGAGAATGTTGGCATGACTTGGTGCGTTTCACTGCGCGGTCGAACTGGAGCGGGTTGGAAAACTTATCGTTGATACCTGGTTCCGTCGGTGCTGCGCCGGTGCAAAATATTGGTGCTTATGGCGTTGAGTTAGCGGACGTGTTTCAGCACCTTGACGCGGTTCATTTGGGCAGCGGAGAAAAAAGAATATTTAGCCGTGAACAATGCCAATTCAGTTATCGAGATAGTTTTTTTAAACAGACTAAAGGTGAATTTTTTATTGTCAGCGTGACGCTGAAATTATCAAAAAAATACCAGCCTAAAATTGACTATCACGGAATTCAAGCCGCATTGGAACAACGGGCTTGGGTCAATCCCTCCGTGTTGCAAATGAGTGATTTGATCAGTGAAATTCGAGCCATTAAGTTACCCGATCCGATACACGTGCCTAATGCAGGCAGCTTCTTTAAAAACCCTGTAGTCCCCGAAACAGAGCTACCACGTTTACGAGCGGATCATCCGGATATAGTGAGTTTTCCTCAAGCCAATCATAAAGTGAAAATAGCGGCTGGTTGGTTAATAGAACAATGTGGTTGGAAAGGGAAACGTGTGGGGCAGGTGGGAACCTATGCAAAACAAGCGTTGGTGTTGGTAAATTACGGCGTTCGTAATGGTCAGGAAATTATCGAGTTTGCTGAGCAGATTAAAACCGATGTGAAGTCTACATTCGGAATCGAATTGGAAATAGAGCCACAGCTAATTGGCAGTACCGAGGGTTTAGCTAGGCAGTATTGACCCGGCCATTCCCGCAACCCCCCGTCATCCCCGCGAAGGCGGGGATCCATGTTGATCAATGCCTCGATGCACGATGGCACAGTAACCTCCTTTTTCTTACCAAAAAATATCACTCAGAACAGTGATTATTGTAATCCAGCAGTGAGTGCTTTAAACCCAATGGATTCCCGCCTTCGCGGGAATGACGGGGGATCTAAGGCTCCGCAATCCTCAGGATTCACCCCACGTCCTAGGTAGTCTCCTATACTTTAAGCGACGTATTTTGATTACTTATTTGATATAACTCGTTGTAATAAAGGCATGGAGCTAAGCGGTTATAAAATTTTAAAAAAAATCGGCCATGGTGGTATGGCAACGGTTTATAAGGGCGTGCAGACGTCTTTAAATCGTCCCGTTGCCATTAAAGTGCTGGACCGTGCGTTGGTGAGCCATTCTGAAATTCATGCCCGGTTTGAGCGCGAATCCTACATCATCGCCAAGTTAGATCACCCCAATATTATTCGTGTCATCGACCGCGGTTTGACTCCTGAGGGGCAGCCTTATTTTGTAATGGATTACATCGAGGGTCTCGACCTTAAGGCATTGATAAAAAAGGGTTCGTTAAAGATCTCTCAGCGTGTAGGGATTGCTATTCAAGTTTGCAAAGCACTTTCTTATGCCCATGAAAATGGCATTATTCACCGCGATTTGAAACCTGCGAACGTGATTGTAGATAAGCGTGGTAATGCACGTATGCTCGATTTTGGAATTGCTCATTTTTATGAAGATGATGGAGAAGAGCACAGCGCCATGGAAACCAAAGCGGGGGATGTGATGGGCACCATGGCTTACATGGCCCCCGAACAAATGCAATCGGCTGATTTGGTGACCTCCCAAAGCGATCTCTATTCGTTTGGGGTGGTGTTGTACGAGCTACTGACCTGCAAGTTACCGTTAGGTCGTTTTCAGCTGCCTTCAGTGATTAATCCTAAAGTGCCCAAGGCGTTAGATAAGGTGGTGGATAAATGCCTTTCACCGGATCCGGCCGCCCGACCTGTTTCTGCCAATGTCATCAAAACTCGCYTGCTGAAAATCCTTAAGGGTGCTCATCTGGGGACGGCTCAAAAAGAACGTGCCAGCGAAACTTTAAAAAGTGCTAAAAATAATTTCTCTCTGCTGGACGTGATTAAAGACGATAAATATGGCGCAGTGTATTTGTTTGAAGATAAACAAAAGCATGAATTACTGGTAATTAAGAAGCGTCAAAGTACCAATACAGGCTTTATTCAGAGCAAATTGTTATCCCAGTTGACGCACCCTAATATTGTCAATGTGATTGGCACCAGTAAAAATGAACGCGTTTTTATTATTGTGATGGAGTATCTAAAAGGCGGTTGTTTGCAGGATCGCCTCATCCGACCTTATTCGTTGACGGAATTTAAAGAGGTTGCCTTGCAAATAGGGCGTGCGCTTAACTTTGCTCACAATAATCGAATTTTGCACGGTAATTTAAGGCCGAAAAATATTTTGTTCACCGAACATGGGGTGGCAAAAATTGTTGATTTTGGTTTTGATGAGCATTATGGAGAAGACCGAGATAATTGGTATGAAGCCACTGGCGAGGAACGCACTGGGCTGACCGATATTTATGCGGCTGGGCTGGTATTTTTTCAAATGATTGCGGGAGAAAGTGGTAAACCGAAATCGAATAATGGGGAATTAGTAGAAAGTGAAAATTTTGATAAGGCGCCGGAACGTTTGCAGTCGATTATAAAAAAAATGACCCATGAAAACGTCGAACAACGTTATCAAAGTTTTGTGCCCATTCTCGATGAAATAGAGGCGGTGCATATTGAAAAAGAAGTGGTGGTGGTGCCGTATGAACGGCCGATCCGTCAACCTAAGAAAAAAAGTATTGCGCCAGTGATTATTACCTTGGTTTTAGTGCTTGGATTTCTAGGTGCCGAAAGTTATTACCTCTACACAGGAAAATCCAATGTGGTTTTTGATAAAATTCATGAGCTCAGCGATCAGGCTTTTGACTGGATGCAAACGGAATACAATCGCTCGAATTTTTGGCACATTAAATAAGCCTTACTTCGAATAATAAAGTTTTTCGAAGCGTTCGGCTGAAAATCCACGCATCCGTGTATCGCCAAACACCAATAATGGAATGCCTTTGCCGCCGTGTTGCTGGTAGAGTTTTTGGGCGACGGAGGATTTTTCAATGTCGTAGTCTTTGAACACAATGTTGTTTTTTCGCATGTATTCTCGGGCTTTGCGGCAATAGCCACACCATTCGGTACTGAAAAGCGTGACTGGGCCTTTGCCTTCGAGGGCTTGACCGCTCTCGTTGGTAGGCGTAGGCGCTGAATCCATATAACGTTGCAAATACGCTGGGGTGCCCGAAGAGGGCGAGTATTGGTTATTGATGTTACTTTTCTTGGTGGTTTTTTCTTCGGATGGTTTTTCGGTGGAGTAATGGGTTTGGCCATTTTCATCGACCCAGGTGTAAATCTCTAAGGCCGAAACTTGGGTGCAAAATATTAGGCTGACGATTACAGCTGACAAGGTTTTGAATAGCAATGAAGCGGACAGCACTGAGGTCGGTCGTAATCGAATTTTGAGGTCGTTCGGCGTATTTTTCATAACATTTTTAGACGCAAGGTGTCGAAACAGTATTTCGATAGTTTGAATTGAGACTTGGTATTGAGGCCTAGCATTGAAGCATAGTCTCGCGCCGGTGAATGCATAGCAATCAGATTTATACAGCATATCTGAGCTATTGGTTGCCCTCAATGCTGTTTTGCTGGAGTGATTGATTTCTAGGACGGTTGGCATATTCTGCCAAAATCTTCGGGGCAAATGAATATAAGCCTTTGAAGCCTAATCATTGATTTACTTGAGCTGGGTGATTTCTTTCAGATAATCGAATAGTTTTTTAGCATGCCCTGTTTTAACTGAAGGGGGAATCTCTGGCTTGAATTCCTTTCGAGCGTTACGAATTAACTGGCGCAACTTTTGACGATCAGTGCTTGGGTGTTCTGAAACCAATGATTCAATGGGGCCGTCCTTGCCTTGGATCAGTTGCAGCCAAAGTGCTTTGAGCTTTTCAAGTCGGTGGGCTTTGGCTTGAGGTGCACGCTCAACTGCTTCAATCGCTTCTTCAATGGCGCTGACGTCCGAATCTCTCAAAACCTTGCCAACGAATTGGAAGTGGCGACGTAAGGCCTCTCTGCTGGTGATGCGTTTGGCTTCGTCAAAGGCGGCGATTAGCCGCGGTGAAAGAGGAAGGGCGTTTCTCTTTTTTGCCGGCATGGCGTAAATCTTYCTGCCCAGATCCTTCAATAATTCCATTTCCCGTTTAAGTTGGGATTTACTGATAAGGGGCTCTTCGTTAGGGTCGATCACTTTCTTTTTCATGATTCACTTACAGGTAGGCTTGTTTACAGAGCGGCTTGATTGATTATAAAAACACCTAATTATAGGTGCGCCAAATTATAARAACACCTAATTATAGGTATACCAAGGTGGCGAGCCCCAGAAATGCGGTGAATCCTACCACATCAGTGATGGTGGTGAGTAATACTCCTGCCGCTAATGCTGGGTCTACGTTAAATCGATGCAGTAGCAGAGGCAGCGTGGCGCCGGCGATGGCAGCAACGATCAAGTTGATGGTGGTGGCGGCGCCGATAATGAGGCCGATGGAAAAGTCACCCCACCACAGAGAGGCAACAATGCCAATAATGAGCGACCAAAACAGGCCGTTGATGATGCCTATCCCCGCCTCGCGATAGAGTAATTGGCGAGCGTTTGCGAAGCCGACATGACCGACGGCCATGCCTCGAATGACTAGGGTTAGCGTTTGACTGCCTGCAATGCCTCCCATGCTTGCGACCACGGGGCTGAGAATAGCCAGTGCGACTACTTTGTCTAAGGTGAGTTCAAATAAGCCCATTACGGCGGCGGCAATAAAGGCAGTGAGTGTATTGACGCCAAGCCAGACGGCACGTTTACGGCTGGTTAATAGTATTGGCGCAAAGATATCTGCGTCTTCGTCAAGCCCTGCCATGCTCATTAGGGAGTGATCCGCCTCATCTCGAATGACGTCGACCACGTCATCGATGGTGATTCGCCCTAATAATTTATTGTTTTGGTCCACTACTGGGGCTGACACTAGGTCTTGGGTTTCAAAAAGGATGGCTACTTCACGCTCGGTTAGGGTGGCGGGTATGGCTTCGCTGTCGGTGCTCATGGCTTCCCGAACAGTCATGCGAGGATCCGAAGTGAGTAGTTTGTTAATGGGCAGTAGCCCGACAAATTCTTCCTGGCGGTTGGTGATGAGTAGATTGTCCATCATCGGAGGTAATTCTTTGTGACGACGCAAATAGCGCAACACCACGTCGAGAGTAATGTTGGGTCGCACCGTGATGGTGTCTGTATTCATCAGTCCGCCGGCTGAATCTTCGGGGTAGTCGAGCACGCTCTGTAGCCGTTGGCGGCGTTGATCATCGAGGGACTGAATGACTTGTTGAGTAATGGTTTGGGGCAGCTGTTGCAGAATGTCTGCCAGGTCGTCGGTGTCCATTTCTTCGATGGCGGAGACCAATTCGTCGGTCTGCATGTTTTTCAGGAAATAGGTGCGGATGTCTTCGCTAAGGTGTTGCAGCACGTCGCCTTCGTGCTCATGGTCGATTAGCTTCCAAATCAGGTTTCGTTCGCGAAGCGGCGATGATTCGATTAGATGAGCCACTTCGGCGGAGGGCATGCCGTTAAGCATTTGTCTTATTTGAATAAATGTGCCGCTGCTGAGCGCCTTGTTGAGTTCATGAAGGCGGGCTTGAGACTGTGTTCTTCTGGTGGCTTGCGGCATAATGCTCCACCCTATTTGTTAGGGGTTTGGGATCAGATTTTTCTCAATTGAGCGGATGGAAAAAAGGGGCTCATTTATTTTAATGGGGCAGGTATCGTTTGTTTGGTATCGTTTGTTTGGGTTTAATCGTTGGGTTTCGCGTCGGTTTTCGTTTTTGAAGCTCTTGTTTTTGATGTTCTGGTTTTAAAACTCTGATGCTGAATCTATTCATCCTCCTCAAATCGGTTTTCAATTAATTTCAATACAGCGTCCATGGCATTATTCTCATCGCTGCCGTCGGTCACTATGTGTAGGTCGGTGCCTTTTCCTGCGGCCAGCATCAGCAGCGACATAATACTTTTAGCATCGGTTTTAGTGGCATTTATTTCGATGTTGACCGAGCAATCATAGGCGGTGGCAGTGGCGACAAGTTTCGCTGCAGCACGGGCGTGTAAACCTAATTTATTAATGATGCTGGTTGCTTCTCGACGCATTCAGTGTCCTGTCTAATTGTATAGTGTCCGGTTTAGCTGTTGGGTGTCAGGTGTGGTGGTTGGGTGAAGCCTTTAATCTAGTATTGCGAAATGGTGATGCTGTCACTTGGGAAAGCGGTTGATGAGTCTTTGGATTGGGCCCTACAAGCTACCTAATAACGGGTTTATTATCAACTTCGGCTTCAAAACGAAGCAGGTTGATCGAGACTATTTTAAAAAAGGTTTAGTTTAATTCCCGATGTCGAACTTGAACATCCGGGTAGTCGGCGATGAAGTGTTTGCCTAGTTGTTCAGAAATATAAACCGAACGGTGTTGACCGCCTGTGCAGCCAATAGCGATGGTCATGTAAGTACGATTATTCGCATGGAAATGGCTGAGCCAATTCTGTAAAAAATTAACGATGTCGATTTCCATTGCTCTAACGCTGTCGTGCTGCGTTAAGAATTCAATTACCTCCGCGTCTTTGCCGGTAAATGCCCTCAAATTGGGTTGCCAATAGGGATTGGGTAAGCAGCGCACGTCGAATACGTAATCCACGTCCGATGGCACGCCATGCTTAAATCCAAAGGATTGAAATTGCAGGGCGATGGTGGCGCTATGAGGTTCCCCTACTCGAGATTTAATGACATGTCTTAGTTCATGGATGGTAATGTGAGTGGTATCAATTCTTAGGTCTGATAGCTGGGCGATGGCGGCAAGAATGTATTTTTCTTCGCCGATGGCTTCCGCAAGAGAGGTCTCATTACCGGTCAAAGGGTGTTTACGGCGAGTGGAGCTGAAACGTTGTAATAAGGTGTTATCGTCGCAATCCAAATAAATTATTTCGTAACTTACGTTATTTTGTTTGAGTTTTTTGATAATGGCCGGGAATTGTTCCAATTGACTAGGAACATTGCGCGCATCGATGCCTACAGCGATTTTTTGCAAGTGGATGCTGCTTTGCAGTTGCTGAGCTAGTTCTGGTAGCAGGCCTGCAGGGAGATTGTCGACACAGTAATAGCCAATGTCTTCCAATGCTTGCAAGGCGGTGGTTTTACCTGAGCCCGATCTGCCGCTGACAATAATAAAAGTCATGATTAGAGTCGGGTGCCGCTTAGAGTGTCGGTGATTGTCTGGATTTCCATATAGGGTCTATTTTTGCTTATTCTATTTCGTTTGTCTTCGCCTTGCTTGTTCTGGTTTCGCTGGGGCCGGTTGTGTTGAGTTTGATTTTATTGGGTCTGGTTTTATCGGTCGTTAATGGTTGCGCAATGTCTATTAGAAAAAAGTCTGCTCGAGGTAGGCCCGATTCAGTATAGGCGTAATCCTGAGTTGATTTAGTCTCAGTTCAGGTCGCCATGTTTTGAATCTAGCTTAATGGGATGCGCTGGCGCTGTCTTGGGATTTTTCCAAATGGTCTTCAATAAATGCTTGATAGAGTTCAGCGGTGTTTTTTGAATCTCGAAGTTGCAGCCTAAATTCTTCATCATTAAAAAGTGTCGCTAATTCTCCCAGCAGGTCGAGGTGCTTTTGAGTCGCTTCTTTAGGAACGATAAGAACAAAAATGACGTCGACAGGATCGCCGTCTATGGCGTCAAAATCTACTGCGTTTTGTAAGTAAATCAAGCTTCCCAGGGTTTGATCGCAATGACTGATTCTGCAGTGAGGGATTGCGATGCCGTGGCCTATGCCCGTACTGCCAAGCTTTTCTCGAGACACTAAATTATCGAAAAGTTCGATTGGGTCAAGACTCGGGACTTCCTTGCTAATGTAATGGGCAATGTGCTCTAAGGTGCGTTTTTTGCTTTTGCCTCGCACGCCCCAAAAGGTGCGCGAGGGGTCTAATATGTCTTTTACTTGCATTATTAATTACTTAGATTGTTGGGAAGGCGGTGTGTTAACGATTTCCTGTGCCATGTAGGCGGCCGATACGCTTTTCTTTCTGCTTGATGATTTGTCGGTCGAGCTTGTCGGTCAATTGGTCTATCGCGGCATACATATCTTCTGAGTCTGCATTAGCGAAAATTTCTCCGCCATCGAATCGTACGGTTGCTTCTGCTTGATGACGCAATTTATCGATGCTCAAAATTGCGTTGACGCTGCTGATTTTGCTTGAGTGTCGTTCAAGTTTGGTGAATTTGTCTGCGACGTATTCGCGAATTGCATTGGTGATTTCGAGGTGTCTTCCGCTCACTTGTAATTGCATAGTCTATGTTCCTTATCCCTATTTTGATGAAAATTAGATGCGCTAGGCTCCAAATTATCCTTTCACACCAGTCGCTTGCGTTCATTAGAAGGAGGAATTGAAAGCGCTTCGCGGTATTTCGCGATCGTTCTGCGCGCCACCTTAATATGCTGTTCCTTAAGCAAATCTGCAATTTTACTGTCGCTGAGTGGTTTTCTAGGGTTTTCGGCAGCCACTAATTTTTTCACTAACGCTCTTATCGCTGTGGAAGAGCATTCTCCTCCACTGTCGGTACTCACATGACTGGAGAAAAAATATTTAAGTTCAAAGACGCCTTTGGGGGTATGCATGTATTTTTGCGTGGTAACCCGGGAGATTGTTGACTCATGCATTTCGACTTTTTCGGCAATCTCATGCAACACCAAAGGCTTCATTGCTTCTTCACCGTATTCAAAAAAGCCGCGCTGATGTTCGACAATTCGAGTGGCCACTTTTAATAATGTTTCATTTCGACTGACCAAACTTTTGATAAACCAACGCGCTTCTTGAAGGTTGTTTTTTAGGTAGGTGTTATCGGCACTGTTGTCGGCGCGTTTTACCATCGAGGCGTAGTCGTTGTTGATGCGCAGTCTTGGCGAGGCATCGGAATTAAGTTCCACGGTCCAGCGGTTATTCACTTTTTTAACAATTACGTCCGGAACGATGTACTCCGCTTCCAGAGGGGTGACGGAGGCGCCGGGGTGTGGAGTAAGCGTTTGAATTAAAAGCAGTGCTTCTTTGAGCTCGGGTTCTTTTAACTTTGTTCGCCGCATAATTTGATTGTAGTCGCGACTGCCTAAGAGTGCTAAGTGATCTTTGATGACGGTTTTGGTTTCTGAAAGCCAGGGGGTATCTTCTGGCAATTGATTTAACTGGATCAGCAGGCAGGATTGTAGGTCGGTGCCTGCGACACCGGGAGGATCAAATTGCTGAATACGGTGCAATACCGCTTCGACTTCGTCCAGATCTATTTCTAATTCAGTGTTTTTTTCATCCAGTACGCTCTCGCGAATATCTTCGATGCTGACTGTTAAGTAGCCATTGTCATCAATGGCTTCAATGATGGCGTAACCAATGGCTCGGTCGAGGTCACTGAACGGGGTTAAATTAAATTGCCAAATGAGGTGGTCGTATAAAGTTTCGGTGGCAGCGTTTCTGCTTTCGAAGCCTTGGTCATCTTCTGCGGCGCTGCTTGACGAACTGGTGTGAGCGGGTTGGTAGGTGTCTTCCCAAGCGCTATCCACCGGTAATTCGTCTGGAATGGTCTGAATTTCATTAATATCCAGAGGCGATTGGTCTGGGCCAGCGCCGTCTTCGAGGTTTGATTCGTTGTTTGATTGAGAGGGTGGGTCTGGAGGGCTTGATGTGGGGTCGTTATTGGCGTTTATCTCGTTGCTATTATTGGCGCTGAGTTCGCCATTATCAGCTTTTGCGTCGTTGGGATTGTCTGGATTATTGTTGTCTGAATTATTGTTGTCCGCTTCGTCCACTTCCAGCATTGGATTAGAATCGAGGGCTTGTTGAATTTCTTGCTGTAAGTCTAGGGTGGAAAGCTGCAGAAGACGGATTGCCTGTTGCAGTTGAGGCGTCATGGTCAGGTGTTGACCAATTTTAAGTTGTAGGGATGGTTTCATATTATGTAATTAATGCTTTCTCTATCAACCAAAGATTCCTTACCTCGAGCATTCTGGGGTGCCTGCTAAACTTAGATATTGACCAAGTATAATGCTAGCTAGGCCAAACAACGTTTCTTAGCCATTGACGCCTTTAGCGCGCCTTAGCAAATAACATGCCTGGCAAACATTATAGGCCGTTATAGCTGAAATTGATGCCCCAGATAGACATCCTTTACCTGAGGGTTCGCTAATATTTTTTCAGCGTTGCCTTCCTCGATGATGACTCCTGCGTTGACGATATAGGCTTTTTCACAGATATCCAGGGTTTCCCTAACGTCATGGTCGGTAATGAGTACGCCGATACCACGATTTTTAAGCTGGGTAATGACATGTTTTATATCATTGACGGATATTGGGTCTACTCCAGCAAAGGGTTCGTCAAGCAAAATAAACGCAGGTTCCATGGCCAATGCTCTGGCKATTTCGACTCGTCGTCTTTCACCTCCTGATAAACTTAATCCTAGCGTATCGCGAATGTGTGCGATATGAAACTCCTCCAATAATTGCTCCAGCTTGTCGGATCGTTGGGCATTATTCAGCTCTTTACGGGTTTGTAGAATGGCGAGGATATTATCGGCGGAGGAGAGTTTGCGGAAAATTGACGGCTGTTGGGGTAAATAGCCGATTCCAAGCCGAGCGCGGGCATGCATGGGTCGTAAGCTAATGTCTTGGTCATTGATGGTGATGGTGCCGCCGTCGATGGGTATTTGGCCGACGATCATGTCAAAACAGGTGGTTTTGCCAGCCCCATT
>NVTH01000078.1 GCA_002401525.1 Moraxellaceae bacterium
GTCCCAAGGGTATGGCTGTTCGCCATTTAAAGTGGTACGCGAGCTGGGTTTAGAACGTCGTGAGACAGTTCGGTCCCTATCTGCCGTGGGCGTTTGAGACTTGAGAGGAGCTGCTCCTAGTACGAGAGGACCGGAGTGGACGAACCTCTGGTGTTCCGGTTGTCACGCCAGTGGCATTGCCGGGTAGCTATGTTCGGAAGGGATAACCGCTGAAAGCATCTAAGCGGGAAGCCCCCCTCGAGATGAGGTCTCACTGGACTCTAGAAGTCCCTGAAGGGCCCTTAAAGACTATGAGGTTGATAGGCTGGGTGTGTAAGCGCTGCGAGGCGTTGAGCTAACCAGTACTAATTGCCCGTGAGGCTTGACCATATAACACCAAAACAGTTTTGGTGTGATGGATTGAAGTTGGAAAGAAATTGCTTGGATAAAGACTGGATACCGAAGGGTATCGACTTGTATATGAATGTTGAACGAAAGTAGTGCGCGAAAGCGAAGAATTTGCCAGCAATGGCACAAGGTTAACGCGTTAGAGAGCTTAGACTGGCTAAATTAGTTGGTACTCTAAGACTGAATACTCTAATGCAACAGTTTGCCTGACGACAATAGAGCATTGGTACCACCTGATCCCATCTCGAACTCAGAAGTGAAACGATGCATCGCCGATGGTAGTGTGGGGCTTCCCCATGTGAGAGTAGGACATTGTCAGGCTTTTAATTTAAAACCCTCAGTTCATATGAATTGAGGGTTTTTTTTTGGCTTCGATTTAAGTGCGTGCWTTTAAGRCCCGCTTTTTATGTCTAGGTTTTTATGTCTAGGTTTTGAGGGCTTTAATTGAGGGGTCAATAGCCCCGTGTACAAAGCTCGCCTTGTAAATGGCCAATTGGCCTAAAAAACCAAATTGGTCTAAACCTAATGATAGGGGCGGTGCTTGATACATAGGCACGTATATGGCTGAGGAAAAATTCGTGGCAGTGGATAAAATTGCAGTAATTGACGAAGAAGGTCTGGCCTTCGATATTTTGGTGGGCGCAGACCCTCGGCAATTTGAGGTGATTCGKTTTAATTCAAAAGTTGAAATGCTGAGTGCCGCAGAAGGCGCCGAGGCTCCTTTCAGTGTTATTTGTGTTTGCGGTGAGGAAAGTAAACTCTTTCAGCTTGGGGAAGAATTAAGCGAATCCGGAGATATTCAAGGAATACCTGTGCTGATTGTGGTTTCCCATGATCACGGACTAGATTTTCTGAAAGCGTTGGAGTCTGGGTATGACGATGTCATTGATCTTTCCATGGCTTTTGATGAGATTTCGCTCCGCCTTAATAAGGCGATATTTCATCGGGTTGCACAGTCCCAGCTTAAAAGTACCGCAGATCAAGCCCGTGAAATGGCTTTTTCTGCGATGTCTGACAGTAGCGATTTAGGAAACAACATTCAGTTTTTATTAAATTGTAATTATTGTGATAACTTGGATGAGCTAGGCCAGATGCTTTTCCAAAGCCTTCAGAATTACCAGGTGCATTGTAGTGTACAAATGCGCAGTATTTATGGTGATAAAAATATGGAGGAAACCGGCTTAGCAAAGGACTTGGAATCTAGGTTGTTAAGCGAGCTTAAGGATAAAGGCCGCTACGTTGATTTTGGAGAACGTTGCGTGATCAATTACGGCGCCGTGTCTCTTTTGATTAAAAATATGCCAATCGATGATGAAAAGAAGTATGGCGCCATAAAGGATAATTTAATTACCTTGGTTCAGGGCACCGATTCCCGAGTCAAATCGCTTGAAGCTCAAAAGTCGTTGCAGATTGAACGGGATTTTATGAGTAAATTAACCAGCCGTTTACAAGAGGTCTTGGAGAACCTCGACGAAAGTTTCCAAATGGTTATGAAGCAATCCACTGAGCTGATGGACGACCTGACGCTTAGGTTTGAGGAAACGATTATGTTTCTGGACCTAACTGAAGAGCAAGAGAGTACTTTAGAGACGATACTCAAGAAAGGGATAGAGAGCATTAATCATCTTTATACGGACGGCGCGCGAATTGATGAGAATTTCCATAAATTGATTAATCATCTAACGTCTCAATTTAAATCTGGAGATGGCGCTCCTCGAGGCAAGACATTGCAAGAATTGTCCTCAAGACTATAACCGCAGGCCCTACTTAAAAAGTTTTTAATTCAGCTGTGTCGCTGAGATGAGCACTTAAAATGTGGGCTCTTTTGCTTCTATCAGTTGGAATCGCTGTACCCAAACTTCTTCCTTTTGGACCTTCTCCATAAACATCGCTAAAGGGCGAACCCAAAAACCCATACCTCCGTCAAGCGCTTTATAAAAAACCAAATATTCTTCTGTTTCAGTATGTTGCGCTGTAGCTAAAACTAAATATTGATTGCCTTTATAATGTTGATAGAGTCCGGGTAAGGGGAGGTCTGTCTGTTGCATAGAGTGTCTGCTTGTAATTAATAGGTGTTCCATTTAGTGTGCCTTTAATCGGGCGATATTAGCATTAAAAACCTGCAATCAATAATTAAAAAAAATACAAAAATAAGGGGGCTTTCATGCGAGTGGATCAAGACACAGTGGTGACTTTGAATTATGTTCTTAAGGACGATCAAGGCAAAGTGATGCAATCGTCTGAGATTGATGCACCCATTGAATTTATAGTGGGGCAAGGTATGGTCTTGAGCGGCCTTGAAGAGGCGGTGTTAGGGAGACAGATGGGCGAAAAGCTAGAAGTCACACTTTCTCCAGAGCAAGCTTATGGTCTTCATGATCCAAGAAAAGTGCAAGTGTTGCCGAGCGATTACTTCGGTAATGAGGCCGTTTCAGTGGGGGATCAGTTCCATATTAATACCGGTTCAATGAATGAAATTCTAAAAGTCATCGACGTCAAAGAAGACCGCATTGTTATTGATTATAATTCCATGCTTGCTGGGGCTAGGCTTAATTTTTCGCTTCATATWACGCAACTAAGAAAGGCAACAAAATTGGAGTTGAAGAATGGACTTGATATTGAGGACCCGTGTGGAAAAACCAATAAAATTCCTTTAGTGCAAAGTTGACTAAATGGACTTGARCTACAGGCATTTGAGCGAGAGTCTAGAGATTGCATAAGGAGTTATGCCATGGCATTACGAGCCGWCGGACGATTTATATTGCTGTTTTGGTTATGGACGCTTCTGCTTGCATGTACCGATTTTGGGTATTACATGCAAGCATCCCAAGGGCAGTTAGAATTGATCAGAAATAGGACTAGTATTGATGAGCTGGTTTTATCCGAAGAAATTGAGTCGAAGAGAAAGTATAAACTGCTGCTTATTAAGCAAATTACTTCTTTTGCTCAGCAAGATCTAGGCTTGCCCGTAGGGGGCGCTTATTCTGATTTTGTTGAAATTGATCGTCCTCATGTGGTTTGGAATGTCTTCGCTAGCCAACCGTACTCCTTTGAAAGTAAGCAGTGGTGCTATCCCATGGTGGGTTGCGTGTCTTATAGGGGGTATTTCAATTTAGYATCCGCCGARCGCTACGGYRATGAATTAGAAAAGCAGGGGTTGGACGTTTATATAGGCGGTGTTTCGGCTTATTCGACGCTGGGGTGGTTTGATGATCCCGTATTGAGTACGTTTTTAATGCGTCGGGATTTCGAATTGGCGGCGCTAATCTTTCACGAATTATCCCATCGAGTTTTGTATATTAAAGGAGACACCACCTTTAATGAGAGTTTTGCCACTGCAGTGGAGCAAATTGCGCTGGACAAATGGGTCAAGGCGCAAAATAGACCAGAGCTATTGTCTCAGTATAAAAAAGCTAATGCGAAGAACGCAAAATTTGTAGACTTTATTCTAGCGTGGAAAGAGACCCTTCAAAAAGGCTACCAAATAAGCGATATCGATTCAGAAAAACAAAAAAGTCAGCTCTATGAGCAGTTGYTGGCAGATTATCAATTATTTCGGTTTCGCACGGATTATCACGGATACGATCATTGGATTGAAAATAATTTAAATAACGCCAAAATAAATACGATTGCAACTTACGAGGCTAGAGTGCCTGAATTTAATAAGGTGTATCTCGCAGCGGGCAGCGACATGGCGTTATTTTTGGAAGAGTGCATTCGATTAAGTAAGCGTTCAAAAGCTGACAGGGATAAATACCTAGATGCGCTTAAAAATAATTAATTTAAAGTGGATAAAGAGTTCGGGCTGTAGTTTTCCGCTACAGACTAGGCGACTCGCCCTCGAGCAATAAGTTTCGACAGTGCGTCCATTTTTCCAGTATCTTTATCAAGGAAGACAATAGAAATATTAATTAGCTTCGCATCCGGTTTGGACTCGCCAGCTTCTAAGGAAAAAACATATCCGTTCATACTGACAGCAATTTTATCCGATTTATCTGCTTCTATGTCCACCACTACGGCTTCCAATATAGCGGGCAGCTCTTCGGAAAAATCCATCGCCGCCGAGATCCCTTTGAGGCTTAAATCACGAATGGCGACGTCATTACGACCCGACTTGAATCGAATGTACGCTTTGCCTTTATTGGCTGGCTTTTTATTTTTGGCTGAAGGCTTGATGGAATCTTTTTTATTGGGTGATTTTTTTACGTCGGTTGATGAATCCTGAATCAGCGCAGAACTAACGTTTTTTGGTTGAGCTTGTTGAGGGGCTGCGGTATCGGGTGGAGGGGGTTGGAGGGACGAGTCACTGCCGTCAAGCACAGAGGAAATTTTTTCCACTAATTTTTCGTTAGAAAACGGTTTGACAATATAATTACTAACACCCGCTTTTGCTGCTTCGATGATAAAACTTTTGTCTCCTCGACTGGTCACCATAATAAAAGGGATTTGTTGGGTGGCTTGATTGTGTTTTACCCAATCCAGTAGCTCCTTGCCGTCCATTTCTGGCATTTCCCAATCGCATAGAATTAAATCAATATCATTGTCTTGTTCTAATATATCCTGCGCATCAACGCCATTAGGGGCTTCCGAGAATTTGCATTCTGGGTACTCTCCTAAAACACCTTTTTTGACCATGTTTCTTATAAAGGCGGCGTCGTCCACGACGAGAAAATGATGATTGGGCACTATTTTTTCTCCTGATTCTGCTTTCTATAGGTAATATTAGTTCATAGAGCGGAAGGGGAAAAAAGTCTTTAGGAGTATTTTTATTAATAACAGACTTTGTTGCGACCAGAGTCTTTGGCTTTGTACAGAGCTTGGTCAGCGCTCTGAATTAGCGATTCCAGGGAGTCTGCTTTGCCTAGTTGGGAGATTCCAGCGGATATAGTGACGTGTATGGCATCACCGCTGGATTGATCAATGTGTTCACATTGCTCTATCCCTGTCCGCACTCGTTGAGCAATTCTTATCGCTGTTTCAGTGGAGGTGTTGGGTAACAAAATGGCGAATTCTTCTCCGCCATAGCGGGCGAGCATCTCTCCTGGGCGCAATAACGCTTTCATCTTATTGGACACTAATTTTAGAATTTCATCGCCAGCAAGATGCCCATAGCGATCGTTGAGCAATTTAAAGTGATCAATATCAATCATCACTAGGCTTAGTGAGCGTTTTTCAAATTTAGCTTTATTAATTTCCGATTGAAATTTTTCGTTAATCCAGCGGCGATTGTAAAGGTTGGTTAGCGCATCCAGGTTGGCATGTTCTTGATGCTCCTTCGCGGATTTCAGTGAGTCATTGTAGACATCATTGCCAAATCGAATTCGGTGGGAAAGGAAATAAAGTAAGTTCCGCGCGATGGCATGGGAGGTGTCGACCATGGTCCAAAGAATGTCTCGGTGGATGGAGAGTAAGCACGAATCTTCTTCTGCCACCACATAGGCAGAAGGTTCTTTGCCATCGAATACGGACATTTCACCAACGCACTCACCGTATTTCAGAAGTGTAATAGGCTCATTTTTTAAAACCGAAATGTGGACCGATAACGCGCCGTCTAAAATAACAAACATTTTATTATTTGGGTTGTGTGGGCTCAGCAGTAATTCCCCTGCCGTCAGTTGAACTTTTTCGCACTGCTCTAGATGATTGCTTATTTGCTCGATGTTAACGCCGTTAAGCAAAGGTAACTTTGCATACTCTTGAAAACGGTGTGGTGACGGTGTTGAAGGCTGGTCACCTGGATTGTCCAATGGGATCTGTTCCTGCAATGATCGAAACCTTTTGATGATGAGATTAAACAAAAATTTAAAAAAGTGAGTCGTTAAAGCCTTGTGGTTAGATCTAGCCGTTAAAGAATTGAGTCATAGTTAAAGTATACCTGCTATGAGCAATTCTGCCGAGATCGGTGCCCAGCAATACCGTGAGGCAGTATTGAATCTTAATCAGTGGGTAAGGAAGGTCGAGGCCTGCTACTCCATCACCCGACAGCTGCCCCATTCGCAAGAGACGATGAGGAAGTCACCACTTGAGCAAGTGGCTTGATAAGTTTCTATCGGCCAGTTGGTACGAAGTAACGACACTAGAGGCGCTCTGCATCCAACGGATTWAACCGTTCGTTCTGCGTTGTAGAGGGATTTGCCAAAATTTTGGCGGCTAAACTTGGTGGGGGCGATGGCTGCAGGTGACGGCCTATGGGTTGAGGCCTTAGCCGTTGGAGAGTTGATTGTAGGTGTTAGGGATGATTTTGTAGTGCTTGCGGATTGTTTTTCAGATGGTTCCGAGCGAGAAATATTTGCCTGAGTTGGAGGCTGCTGAGATTGAMGCARGGAAGAGGAAATAGTTTGATTGCGTGCTCTTTCTTCCTCGGATATGAAATAAGGCGTTAGTGTGGGTTTTTGGCGTTGGAAATGCCAGAGCAGGCGCAAGGACGTCAGGTCGGTTTCCGCAGTGATGGTTGAATAGATCAATTCCAAATTTAAGGGAATGGCGGGCGTGATTTTCCAACCGGCACCCAGGCCAGCATTATATTTACGTTCCATTCGTGTGGCGGTGAGAGCGCCCTGACCGGCGAGTTGAGGGATTTCGAAATCAGTATCATTTTGGTAAAAACCAAACTTGGCCAGACCATAAAAAGTCCCTTGGGTGCGATACAACCAATCGATGCCGACTGATTGAAATTCGGCGTTTCCCTCTAACTGAGCGCCGTTAGGTGCTTGAGTAATGTCGCCGCCAGCAATGGAGGAATTAAAGCTGAGCTCGAAAGCGAGGTAACCCAAATTTGCGATGGGCCATTGATAGCCAGAATTAATGCCCAGTGTATTGAATGCGTCACCGTCTTCCCAAGCTAGCGATCCTGACGTGCTGCCAGCGTATAAGTGGCCATAATATAAGGGGGTATTTAGAAAGCCTCGAGTATTAGACGCTGCCCCTGCGCTGCTGCAGGCAATGAGTAATAAACTGATCAAGGAGGTGATTATTACTCGGTGACTTGAATCTGAAATTCGCATTACGACTGACCAAAAAANTCCGGGGAGTTCGCTCTAAGCCGTCAATTGGGTTGCTTCGATAAACAGGCTTTGATAGAAACTATTTCGATACATACTATTTTGATAAAAACTACTTCGGTAATACGTTAAGGGTTCTGAATACAAAAACTAGCGGCTAGTGCTCATCTCTTCGAATCCACTCTAAAAAGTGGGTTATTGTTGATACTCTTCAACCCACATCAGTGTAGCGCCGGCCACCGCCGCAGGCATCACGATAAAGTTTAGGATGGGTATAGAGAGTGCTATTACCACTGAGGATCCGAAGCCTAAACTAGTGAGACGTTGTTGTGCAACCGTTTCCTTTAGTTCTGAGAAGTGGGTTTGATGGTTATCCATGGGGTAGTCGACGTATTGTATGGCCATCATCCATGCCCCCCAAATAAACCAGGCAAATGGCGCGATGATGTTGAGTACTGGGATCAGGGTGAGCAAAGCGAGCGCAAGCACTCGAGGCAGGTAATACCGTAGTTTTGCGAATTCTCGCGCTAGGCTATGAGGCACAATCTCCAGCAGTTGCTTCATCCCTGAATCACTTTCTAGTGTCTTCCCTGTGGCAAGGGTTTCGACTTTCTCTGCAAGAATGCCGTTAAACGGAGAGGCGATTAGATTCGCAATAATATTAAATACGTAAGCTGAGGAGAACAGCAAAATAAACATAAAAGCAGGCATCACAATCCAATACAAGAAAGAAAGCCATTCCGGAAAATTTCCGATCAGCGAATCTAATGCGCTGGACACAGAGCTACTTAACCAGTAAATCAGTAGCGAGAATAATAAGGTGTTAATGCTCAAAGGGATGACAACATAGCGTCGCAAGCCAGGGGTATTGAGAACTTTTAAACCTTGCAGCAGGTAGCGCGCACCTTTTATAAAATCGCCCATTGAATGACCCCAAGTTGATTTGTAATGAATGACAGTAGACATTTTACTCGCTAGGTCCGTAATATGGGTAGCGTTAACATTTGCCTTTTTTTAAATTGCTATTAGGGTGCTTCTTTAACGCCTTGATAATTGACCAATAATTTGGAGTTAAACCGCAATGGATGATAATCCGCAACCTACCGCCATCGCAAAAAGTTTCCCGGTGGGACCTCTAGGATGTAATTGCACTATTTTAGGCGACCCTATTACCCACGAGGCGCTGTTAATCGATCCGGGGGGCGATGCWCAGAAGATAATGGCTGAGCTGGCGGACATGAATCTTAAGGTGAAATCGATCATTCATACCCATGCTCACTTAGATCATTTCCTTGCTTCCGCAGAAATCCATGAATTAACCGGCGCGCCGTTGTATTTAAATAAAGAGGACATGCCTTTGTGGAGCACTGCAGAGATGCAATGCCAGATGATGGGCTTGCCTTATCAGCCGCTGCCAGACCCTCATCACTGGTTAAAAGACGATGATGAATTGGGTTGTTGTTCTGGGGTTGCGATGCATACGCCAGGTCATACGCCCGGGTCGATGAGTTTTCTATTTGAAGATCACAAGGTGCTAATCGCTGGGGATACCTTGTTTAAAGGCTCGGTGGGACGAACTGATCTGCCTGGTGGCGATGCGAATTTAATACAAAAGTCGATTCAAACCAGGATATACACGTTGGACGACGACATCACCGTAGTGACCGGGCATGGACCGGCCACCAGCATTGGTTATGAAAAACGTCATAATATGTTTGTGAGAGGGTAGGTTCGGCTGACTCGGTTATTGAATGCCAAGCAATTGGTTGATTTCAGGATGATTAATCTGTTGGGCGGAGGTCATGGCACTGTCGCCCCAACGGTCTCTTAATAAGGGGTTCGCCCCCAGCAGTAGCAAATCACTAATGAGCTGGATTTTTTGCTTACCAACGGCGAGGTATAACGCATCGTCTAATTCAGATTGTTGTAAGGGCTGTTTTATCAGCGCTGCGATGAGTTCGATGTTGTTGCCGGTGATGGCGTAACCCAAGGTGCCTCGACCATTTTTGTCGACACTCGATTGGGCGCCAGCTGCGGTCATTTTAAGGTACATGGAGGGCGCAAATTGTGCCGCAACGTGGACCGCCGTTGCGCCATCGTTAGMKYKTAGATTSANGNNTRYKMMRTYCKCAAWMAKTAGSNTYCGSGAWMTYSRNATGARMRWWTACRAYKKCWTCAAAWAANNNGMKATTGCCTCGAAATTGATGATTTAACTGCGCTCCCCGATGGATAAGGTACGAGACGGTATTAAAGTGCCCGGCAATGGAGGCTTCTATTAATGGCGTGGCACATTGCTGGCTTGAAAAGTTGAGGTCAGAACCTGAATTGGCGAGCAGCGTCACCATGTCGATTCTTTCTGGGGTATTAAAAGCGCCTGCCGCAAGTTGTAAAAGGTTACAGCCTGAGCCGGGGTTCATCRCGTTGGYGTCTGCGCCAAGTTCGATCAGGTAYCGAGCCATGGCGGTATTGCCTTTGGACACAACGATAGCAAGCGCGCTTGGGGTGCGAGAGTCGTCGGTAAAGTTGACGTCCGCGCCTTGCTCGAGCAAAAGTTTAAGGTGTTGATAATTGCCGTCTCGGGCGGCTTCGGAAAGGCTGGAGCTCCATGCTGTGTTGGCTAGGCTAAACCCCACCCAGGCGAATAAAAATATCCAGGAAAAGACTCTTCTGGATTGCATGAATCTAACGAGCATAAGACCAAATCCTCTTATTTGATGGGCTTAATACTGGTTGAATGTGAGCTGGAATTCAACCAGGCGGGTTCGCAGTCCTGGGTATTTTGTGGGCGAATTGTCTTAAACGCCGTTATTAGCGCTGTTTTTTGAATCCWCAGTAGGGACTCAAACTTGAGCAAGCGGTTTTCCGMTCGATGCCGCGATGTTCGCTGTGATTAGAGTAAATTCCTTGCAAAGTGGCCGTACAAGCCTGCGGGCGGGGGAATTAGGGAGCCGTCGGAACAGAGAATCTTGTCTTCAAGGGCATTGAATATAGGATGAAACGTTTGCTTTTGCAGCGCATCGATTAACTCTTTTTGAGGGATGGAAGGGAWGTGATTGTCGCGCAGCCAGTGAATCAATTTCAGGCTTCTAAAGCCATCAAAGTAATCGTGTAAATGGCGCACAAAATGAGTCTCGCTAGGGCATTGTTTAAAGCCATGAGCGAGCGGCGTGAGAATGTTTTGTTGTCGCAGTGCGTCCATTAAAATCTCWGCGTTAACTKCCTCGGGCGCAGCGTCCATTGATTTTGTGACCGTGGYGAGCGCCATTRCCGGCGTRAGTTGACGGTGCTGCCATAACTGAGGGATTAGTTGGAGCCATTGCCTAAGGTAAAGAAAAGTGTGCGGYGAGTAATAGAGGTATTCATCTTCAGCGGACTCTAGGTTTGAAATGGTTTGAATGGCCTGCCCAGTGCCGAAAGGGGTTCTGGATGAGGGGCGAGCTTCAAGTTGAATGACGGGCTCTGTAAGTGAATAAATAACCCCTAATTTGGCGAGCTTATTGAGTAAGTAAAAGTCTTCACCGGCTGCCCTTTTGGGAAAGCCTCGGACCTTGGCATAGTGATGGCTATTGATCATGAGCGTGCTGCCAATACTGTAAAACGCATAAGGGGATTGGCACCATTGTAAGGCGGCGACGTAATAATGCATGCTGAATTCATACCGCTGAATGGGACGCAGATTAGTGGGTTGATTGGCTTGCTGATGGCTTTCGAGCGTAAGTGATGCGTGGCTAAAGGGAAATAAAGCGGCGCAGACATCGCCGTTATGCGTGACCGAATTGTTAGGGTTAGCCTGTTGTTGAATCGAGTGTCTGGAGGCTTGGAAATAGTGCGCTGGAAGTTCAGCGTCTGCGTCAGTGCTGTAGATCCATTTCGATTGCAGTACGCCGTTTGCGATTAGCTGGCAGGCAATGTCTGCTGCTATTTTTCGAGCTAGCCCTACACCTTGTTTAGACGGGATTTCTAAGCCCTTTTGGTATCGATTCACCAGGAGAACACTGTTGCCATCTGGGCAGTGAATCCAATTAAGTGGATCAGTATGGGCCGGTGTTTTTCCAAGAGCTTTAATGCTAGCGGCTAAGGCTTCATTCGTGGCGAGACTGTTGGGTAGCGCCTCAGCCGTGGGTGGGGCGTTAATGACCACGATAACAATAAGCTGCTGATGACTATCAAATAGGCCCTGGAGTTTTACTGCAAGGGCAGTAGATTCGTTATAGCAGGGAATAATTAACGCAAAATCGTAACGCTGTTGAGTATCGGGGATTCGTTGGCTTTCGAGTTCTCCGTAATGGCGTAAATATTTAGTCAGTACAGAGCTTTGGGTGAGCATCGATTTTGCCTGGGTGTCGCGATGAATAGCGCGTGTTTATGTTGTTGTTATATTAATGAAGTGCTGAACGAAAAGGTAACTCGGTGATAATTCCTGCCTCCACATCAAGAAGTTGATTGAGCNYKSTGATYSMSSKYCTGTTGTGAAAAATAGAGCCGTGCCAGGTTCACAAATAAATCCAAGTGGCGACCTTCTGAGAGGGTAATGCCTTGATAAAACGTCTGCAGTTTTCCCGCCGGCAATGCCTTTGCAATCAAGCCAAAACGTTCGTGACCTCTGGCTTCAATGATTGACCCAATGAGCAATCGGTCGAGCAGATATTCGTTGGCCTCCGATCGGAATGACTTTCGGAACGCGTTGACGTAAGGGTCTTTAAGGTCGGCTCCCAGCATCTGTCCTCGTTCAGTGATTAGCTTCACCACCTCCCTAAAATGATGCAATTCTTCAATAGCAAGATCAATCATTTGAGTGACAATCTCGGGACGGTCGGGGTAGTGGCTTACCATGGACATCGCCATGCCTGAGGCCTTTTTTTCGCAGGTGGCGTGGTCCAGTAAAAAGCGATCGAAATCGTTGAGTACTGTTTCAGTCCAGCCGTCGGGTGTATCGAATCTTAGGGTGTATTTCATGGCAGTGAATCTAAATTTATTAAGTTACAAAGTGGCTTGGAAGACCTGGGTTTGAGCGTGGAATACAAACCAAGCGAATCAAATGGATATCATCGAAGTGATTTCTTTGCCCTCAGCAGCAAGGGCTTTAGCAAACTGATAGTCCTGATCTGAAAAGCCCCACTGAACTAGTGTTGTGTGGGAAGGGAGACCGATACTTTCGCGCCAACAATTTCATCGTCATCATTGGTTAATAGTTTGCCAGAAATTTTGGGGCGGTCCGGTCTTTCCTCTTGGGGTTTAAAAAAATCAGGCAATAAACGGGTTTGAGTACGCCCCACATTCTGATTCTCTTGGCCTAAAAGAGGGCCCGTGGGCTGAGGGAGCGAGCCTACTTCGGGATTGCTTATTTGAGAGGCGTTTTTGATCATTTCGCGCCAAAGCTGTTTTGAATTAGTGGAAGCTTCCTCGTCGAATGAGTCATCTTGGTCGCGGGGAATTACTTTGAGTGTTGTAAGGGAAGAAGTCTCGGCATCATTGAGGGGCACAGATTCCGACGATGAATCCTTTGCGGGGGGCGAGATCAGGTGGGTATCCCATGGACGCTGTAGATGATAGATCGCAAGCAATGGTAATAGGCTTAAAGCGATCAGAGACATTAGTTTTTTAGGGGACTTCATATAACGCTGTTTTGACCAGTGCAGAAGATAAACGCTGCAAAATGAGTGGTTTAGTTAGATTCTGAACGTTGAACCTAAGTCGGCCCTCTAGACTAACACCGATCGTAATGTTCAGCACCCATTTCGAAGTAGCGCTCTGCACTGGATTTCAAGCGGAACTTCCGTTGGGTACGGATAATCAAAACTAGATTTCCTTGGCAGGCGAGAGGACGATTTCCCCTGATCGAGGGGACCGATTAAAGGGCGTTTAGACGCACTGATCAGCCGAATTGATAGACTGTTTTAAAATAAAGATGGAGAGTGGGGCTTTGTCCTGCTTTTGAAATTCATGCATCGTGCTAATGATGGCCGCGGTTAGGCAGGTTCCTTTTGCCACTAGTAATACACCTGATGCACTCATGATGTCCCTGCTGACCACCATATTTTCAGACAGCATTTTGCAAGTGAAATGTTGCTCTTGTAAATTTGTTTGTAGCTTTTCTAACTCGGGTAAAATAGATTCAAACTGATTAACAAATGCCGAGGCATACTTTTTTCCTGCGTAGGATTTAAGGTAGCTTAAGGCGTTCTTTTTGCTATAGCGTGATTTAGAGTAAAGCCCATTGATGAGGTTGTTGTAATCGATGACGATTCTCAGGATGCAGGCTCCAATGGGGGCGCTCTCAATTGCGTCAGTAGTTGGGTTTGTTTTCATGGAAGAAAAGTCTCTTCTATGATTTCGAATTATATCGGCTGTCATGGGCAGGAATCCGAGAGGCTCAAGAATGTCTGCTCCCGCATCGGGGTATTGTTCGTAGGTCTCTCTAGCCTGTTCGTTAAGTTGRTAATAAGGCGTGTTGATTATCGATTCGGGCAGCGTGATTTTCCCTACTTGGTAGAGATAAGCCGCATAACGAATTTCTCGAACAGTGCTTTCTTTTAAAGACATATTTTTTGCAAGTAAGACAGATTGTAAAATTACCTGTTCGTTAAAATTTCGTGTCAGAGACACTCTTCCGTTAATTAATGAAGATAGCGTTTTAATGGTGTTGTGATGRSKTTGTGTGAGCTCTCTTTTTGAGGAATCAATTTCAAGGTTAGCGAGCTCTAATTCAGAGTTTACAAAATTCATTTGGTTGAGTAGATGCGACTTTTCTGATTCCAGTGTGGTTTTTTCTTGTAATGATTCTTGTGCGACTAAGCTTAACTCTTTCGCTGCAAATTTTTCTGCGATGGCTCGCATCACCGTTTCGCGTAAATCGTTATTAGACCATGGCTTATTGACGTAAGAAAATATTTTGCCTTTATTAATGGCTCTAATTGTAGAATCTTGATCGGAATAACCGGTTAATAATATACGCACTGAATCTGGAGAATGGATTGTTGAAGCTTCTAAGAACTCTGCCCCATCCATTTCAGGCATACGCATATCAGATATGAT
>NVTH01000079.1 GCA_002401525.1 Moraxellaceae bacterium
CCGCATCCATGATTATGAGTGGTGGAATTATTGCCGCGATCGTAGGACCAGAGCTCGCAGTCATCGGCCGCACTTTAACAGCAATTGAATATCAGGGCTCATTCTATCTAGTCACGATAACCCTGATTGCTGCGGGCATTATTTTGTTTTTTTATCAATCTGCACCGACTGCCGAAACTCATAAGCAGACATCCATAAGGCCGCTAATAGAGATTATCAAAAATCCGAGCTTCGTATTAGCGGTTTGCAGCGCTGCTACCGCCTATCTGATTATGGCGTTTATTATGACCGGCACGCCCATCAGCATGCACAACCATCACGGACATAGCTTGCTGGACACCAAGTGGGTCCTGCAATCACATATTGCGGCTATGTTTTTGCCCTCGTTAATCGCACCGCTACTCTTTAAATGGTTTAGTATTCGCCTGCTGATGACGGCAGGTTTGGCTTGCTTTGGTCTAACCATTATCATCGGCTCTATTGACACCTCTGTCATGGGGTTTTGGTTTCAGTTGGTGATACTGGGCATTGGATGGAATTTTATGTTTCTTTCGGGCACCGCCCTATTACCGAGTACTTATCGGCAGGGTGAGCAATATAAAGCTCAAGCTTTTAACGATGGCTTTGTTTTCAGCTTACAAGCCATAGCGGCACTCACCGCTGGAGTGGCAATCAGCGTATTAAGCTGGCAGGAAATCCTGTTATTATGCATAGCCCCCATGGCCTTGATGTTTATTTTATTAATTAAAATAAAATAATCTGTTTCATTACAACACGGGTTAATTTTATTCGCCCCAATCCTGCCATCAAAGACTGCAAAACCTTTAACAGCGGATTGATTGCATCTGCCAGCACTGTCTCTATGACAATAAAAATCATCTAAAAAGAGAAAGGCTTTGAACTCGTTCATCGAGACCAAGACCCTTAATTTACCGATTCAAAAAAAATCTATACGTCGGAATTTTCCACCGGCATGACGGCGAGATCATTTATCCTAATAGTTTTAATGCGTTAGCTTTCATCACCCTCGATAAAGACGCAGTGAGCGAAATAATGTTCACTGGCCTGTTCAGCCCTAAACACACCCAATAGACGCTAAAAAAGCCCCTGCAAAACATACTCGTTATACAACGACCTTGTTTTATAGTGCTTGACTGCCCCACCAAACCCAACTACAGTATAAATCAAAGATGTTGTACAACAATATAGTTGTGCAATGTATCTGGAGAGCTAAGATGGCCGGTTCAGACTTTGTTGTTGGCGGACTCGCACGAGACGGGGACTTCCAATTCAGGCTCGATTTTATCGAAGACCTGTGGGAAATGCTTAAAAAACAAGATGTTTTGCTTTTAGCGCCAAGGCGTATGGGCAAGACTAGCGTGATGTACCATCTTCTCGATCACCCGCAGGATGATTGGCTAGTGGTCCATACCAATGTCGAAGCAATCCAATCGCCGGCACAATTCTTTATTGAGCTTATCAATGCACTTCATGAGCACGACCCTCATTATTTGAAACATTACCTGGCAAAAGGGTGGAAGCGTCTAAACCAGGTTTTGGGCCGCGTTGAAGAAATAGATATTTTGGATTTTAAAGTTGCGCTACGCGAAGACAAGGATTGGAGCACTCATTGGAAACAATACACGGAAGAGCTAATCAAGAGAATCCAGCAAAGCGAACGTAAGATTTTTTTTATCATCGATGAGCTGCCCGATATGCTCAGCAATATTCGCGAGCACGACCCCACGCAATTAGAGGAATTTTTACACCTGTTTCGATCGATCCGAATGGCCCCTCAAAACACCAAGATACGCTGGCTCATTGGTGGCTCGGTTAATATCCGAGGCGTGCTAGAGGAGGAGGGAATGATCAATTTGATCAACGACCTTCATGTTGAAATATTACCGCCCTTTACCGCCGCCGAAATTGAAAAATTTGTGACCCAAATGCTTACTCAGCGCAATGTGGAATTTGACCCAGCAATAACCGCCAGAATAACCGAGTTGTTAGGCAGCCCGATTCCTTATTTTCTTCAGCTTTTTACTCAAGAGCTATATCGGCATTGGAAACGAACCGGGCAATCAAAAATTACCACTGACGATGTTGATACAGTTTTTGACCGTGCCTTAATGGGCGAAGCTGCCAGAGATAAGCTGCAGCATTTCTACAGCCGTATAAAAGCTTACTATCACCCGTCCGAATACAGCATTGTCCATACGATTCTGTTGGAACTTGCCCGTAGTCCAGAAGGCATTAGTAAATCGGGATTATTCACCCTTTATCAACAAACCCATCAGCAATTTAACACGGCAACGACTGCCCAGCATTATTTAAAAAACCATTTCGAGCGACTTCTCTGGCGACTTGAAAGTGATTTTTATATACAACAAAAATCTGCCAACTCACAATACGACTTTTCAAGCCGCTTATTAAAAACCTGGTGGCAGAGAACTTATAGCTATGGAAAATGACAAGCCAACCCCGGCCCGAACTATCGGTCCGGTGGGACTCTTCCGTAAGGGCATTACAGACCCGCAACGCTTATTGGGCACCACAGTGGGCAGAGAAAGTTTGCTGGAAGAGACGCTCAGTAAATTACATCGCACCGCCCATAAAAATAGTGCTCAGCACTTTCTATTTATTGGTCCTCGAGGCATTGGCAAAACTCACTTAATGACAATGATTGAAGAGAAGGTCTCGAAGGATAATAAACTACAATCTCGATATCATGTTTTGTCTTTTCCTGAAGAAAACCATCGCATCCTTTCATTCGCGGATTTGTTGCTGGGTATAATCGACTTACTCGCCAATATTGATTCCAACAGCAGCGACGAAAGTGATGTTCTTGAAGAAAAGAACGCTAAAGCAGACAGCGTTGAAACAGATCGCTGGCAAACGTTATACGACACTCTGAGTGAAGAGGAAGATGACCAGAAGATAATCGACACCATCGAACCCCGCTTAAAAGCCTACTGCAAAAAAACAAATAAAAAATTGCTGATCCTATTAGAAAATTTAGGCACGCTGCTCGGCGAGCAATTGAAAAAAAAGCAGGACATTCATCATTTTCGTACTTTTTTAATGGGCGCTACACACATTCAACTTCTCGCCACCTCCACTTCGTTTTTTGCAGCCATCACCGACGTAGGGCAACCCTTGTTTGATTTTTTTGACATCCAAGTCATTGATGACCTGTCGCTGGCACAAACCCTCGAGTTGGTACGGAAAAATCTTGAGTGGGATGGGCAGACAGAATTACTGGGCCAATTTTCAGCGCTTACCCCAAAAATTCAAGCACTGCATACCATGACGGGAGGAAACCCACGTTTGATCACCATGCTCTATCAATTAATAGCAGCGGATCAGGTATTGGATGTCAAATTGAACTTTCAAAAGCTGCTGGATCAGATCTCTCCATTCTATCAAGACCGCATTAATGACCTGCCCCCTCAGGAACGTGCAGTACTAGAAACGATCGCATTAATGCCCGGGGATTTGAAAAAAACGCCCGCCAATATTGCGAAAAGGATACGAAAGTCTCCCCAGCAAACTTCGTCACTTCTAAAACGTATGACCAAGACAGGCTATTTACTCGTAATCGATAATCCTCAAGATAAACGCTCTAAGCTTTACCGCATTAAAGAAGGATTTTTTGATATTTGGCTTGCCATGAGCGAATCCCGCAGTAAACGCAAACGGTTGCCTTTTATTGTGGATTTTTTAGCGCACTGGTATCCAAGTCAACAAGAACGCGAAAATAAACGCAAAGAGATGGCACGTCAATTAGAGGAAACTTCCAACATTGCCTCCATCGCCGAGAATTCAAGAGAGATGATGGACTACCTAAGTGACATTGGTAGTGATAGCGAGCGTACTCAAACCAAATTATCGCTGGCAGTGCAAGAGGTGTTTCGCGGATCAATAGACGATAGCAAACGCCTCTTAAAAGAAACCAAAACACTTCAATTCAACAGCCCACAATTTATTTGGATGCAACAACAAGTGAACCAATTGGTGGAAGATCGACTGCCCATCGATAACCGACAGCGCATCGAGCAAATGATTGAGTATTGGCAAACACAGCGCAGTGGAGATTTAGAAAAGACAGCGATACTGGCCGCAGAATTAGGCTTCGATTTTTCCGAAGCCGGTTTGCACAAGCTTTCCATCTCGCTTTTAATTGAAACCATCCCCCAAGTCGACAATACGTTAGTAAAATTAGAACTGCTCGAACAACTAGCGGACAGCCAATTTATAGACGGCCAGCTTGTTAATGCCGAAAAGACTGCCAAGCAAATAATACACACCAGCCAGGACATAGAAAATATGACCTGGGCTGTGAAGGGCAATATTTTAATGGGTAAAATCTATTTTCAAAAAGGCCAATTCGACACCTCGTTAAATTATTTCAATCAATCGTTGGCATTAGCTCAAGAAGCCGGAAATCGTGAACAAGAAGGCGCCGCCCTCAACAATATTTCACAGATCTTTAAAGCACAAGGCGATAACGACAAAGCACTGGGGCACTTGGAGCAATCCCTAGTAATAAGGCAAGAAATAGGGGATCGTTTCGGGGAAGGCGCCACCCTCAACAATATTTCAGGGATCTTTAACGCACGAGGCGATTACGACAAAGCACTGAGGTACTTGGAGCAATCCCTGGAGATTCTACAAGAGATAGGGGATCGTTCCGGGGAAGGCACCACCCTCAACAATATTTCTCAGATTTATGATGCACGAGGCGATTCCAACAAAGCACTGGAGTATTTGGARCAATCCCTGGGGATTAAACAAGAGATCGGGGATCGGTCCGGGGAAGGCACAGCCCTCAACAATATTTCACAGATTTATGATGCACGAGGCGATTGCGACAAAGCATTGGGGTATTTGGAACAATCTTTAGTAATAAGACAAGAGATCGGGGATGTCAGTGGACTTTGCGCCACTTTGTTTAATATGGGTCATATTTATTTGCAAAACAATGAATTTAAAAAGGCCATTGCTACTTGGTTAAAGGTTTATGAGCAGGCCAAGGAAATAAAATTAGCTCAAGCTTTAGAGGCATTGGAAGGACTGGCAGAAGGGTTGGGTTTGTCGGGAGGACTGCAGGGATGGGAAGAATTATTAATACATTCTAAAAATGATTCTTAAACAATAAACAAACAGTGGTTGAACTCGTTAATGACCGTCAAAGCCTTAAGGTTTACGGCCGGCGTTATTTTTTCGATTTTTTCACGCAAGTTCTTGAGACGCTCATCTAACTCGAAGAAGCCAGGCTGATGTCTAGTCGCTTGCTCTGTTCATTTAATATTTTGATGCTGACCACGCACTGCCAATTTGGAACACCTTTAGGCCCATCGTCATTCCCGCCTTCGCGGGAATGACGGGGGTGCCGGTTACGAAATATCTAACTTGTTATAGCAGGTACTTTTTCGGCAGCAGAGCCCGCATTACGTGAACTGCTAAAACGAACTCACCCAAAGGGCTTTTTAAAAAAAGGCGTACAAGCAGTGATCCACCCAATAACGATGGTGGACGGCGGCTTGTCTGAGATAGAACGAAAAGTGTTTCAAGAACTAGGGCTTGGCGCGGGTATTTCTAAAGCAGCCCTCTCAACTTTCATCGATTGATTATTCATTACCAACCAATTGACCCGGCGATGCCTCTCTCCAGTCGAGCTTTTTTGAAGTGAAATAAACTCTGAAAGATTACGAAAAAACATCCCTCTTAAATCAAGCGCTATACTCATTGCGCACCCCATAAATGCTGGCTAGTGAACAATCAATCTTCCCTTTACGCGCTTGTAAGCCCTGCCTTGGGTGGCAATTTACTCATCATCTGCCTATATTTCAACCGATTAAACGTAAACACTTTCTCACAGCGTATAGGAAATCGGAGTTGTTGCCACAAGCGTATAAACCGAGCGCGCCTATCAACACTAATATTCGCCGCGCAGATAATCTCATTTAGTAAAGATTGCTTAAGGGTAATTGACCTTTCTCTATTGCTTTTCTCGATTGCTCGCCGTCAATTTATTTAGTCTATTATTACTGATCAACATCCGTCCGTCTGCGCACCTCAGAGGATACACAATTTCAATCAATTGGTTTCTGCTCCTCGTCGCCTTACAGGAACACAAAGGCCCACGCTCGTCTTCCGAAAGCAGGAATCACGATGGCCCTTATCACTTGATACTACGATACGATAATTGCGGGACATTTCGCATTAATTGGGTAAATTGATTCACATTGCTTGCGACAGTGATGCTTTTYGTATTTTCCAAGTGAGTAAACTAACTTTAATAAAGTAGCTCTAGTACAGCCACTTACATCCACAACTACAACCACACTTTCCACTCTACTCTCAGAAAACCCGTCGAAGCTATGAATGATAAAAAAGAGAAGAAATGTAAACGTAAAGGGGTCGAGCCTGTCCCCGATGACGTCGAGGCTCAYCTGAATGAGGCCCAACTGTGCCGATTACGCTCCATCGAGGGGTTTGGTTGGCGGATTAAATATATTCGACGCCCTCTTTTTCAAATACCGGTCATTATTGTAATGAACGCAGAAGGGGACGAGGTCGGCATTCTAGAAGAAGACGGTAGCTTAAATTTAAAGCCCGACATCGAGATGAGAGATTGAGCAAATCGGTTAGCGTCACGGGGATATCTGCACAACGCACTCTTATATAACGACCGGTGACCATCAACGAAATTTTAGTGGCCTTACGGGTTCGTTCTGCATAATCCAAAAAATAAGCTTCCCTGAGTTGAGTACTTTGGGCTAATTGAGGTGCCTTTTTGCCCTTCTCTCCTGTGCCAAAAAATGACAGTTGTTCATAGGTCCCGCCGGATAGCTCTAAAAGATCCAATGACTCTTGCTCTAGCCATTGCGCCACAAGGCAAAGTCAAAGGGATCTCAATCGTCGGGGACGTATTACTAATCGGGGGCATAGCGAGTAATTCCTACTGCAAAAAGGAGTGGATTCTAGAGGGGAGAAAGAAAGAGAAATCGATAGCGTTAGTGTATCGATCGAAATCAATAGCACTAACACCAGAGACTAAAACTAAAACTAAAACTATTTTAAACGAAACTAATCTTTCGGTAAGCCTAAAATTCGTTCGGAGATTATATTTTTTTGGATATTGGGTGTACCACCCCCAATGACTACATCCGGCCAACTTAACGAACCAAACGCCCACTTGCCATCGTCTACTGTATCAGCGGAGCCTCTTAAATGAGGACCTGCGGCACCCAAAATTTCAACTGCGAAATCTCCCATGTCCATTTCTAACTCAGCACGCGTGAGCTTATTGACTGAGGTTTCACTGGATAAGGGTTCGCCTTTTAATTGTTTGGTGAGGTAACGTAATCCGTTTAATCGCATCGCTTCAATTTTGGCTTCAAAGCGTGCAATTCGACGTCGTACAGTGGCATCCTCTAAAACAGGTTTGCCGTATTTTTTAGTCTTTACCGCCAACGCTTTTAATACTTCAAGGCGACGTTCCATTTGGGTGACTTCAGCGATACTGGAGCGTTCGTTTGCCAGCGCAGTCAAGGTCACACGCCAACCGTTGCCTTCGTCGCCTAAACGATTTTCCACGGGCACTTTCACGTCGGTAAAAAATACTTCCGCAAAAAATGATCCGCCAGCCATGTTTTCAATCGGGCGTACTTCCAAGCCCGGAGTTTTCATGTGCACCAATAAGCAAGTGATGCCGTCATGCTTTTTTTCCACTTTAAAATCAGTGCGCACTAACAAAATCATCCACTCGGCAAAAGGCGCTAGAGAGGTCCATATTTTTTGCCCATTCACCAAGTAATGATCGCCTTCGCGCACGGCTTTGGTTTGTAACGCAGCAAGGTCGCTTCCTACGTTGGGTTCGGAATAGCCGGTGCACCATTGGTATTTGCTGTCGAGAATATCGGGGATGAAGCGTTCTTTTTGATCTTCGGTGCCGTATTCAATAATTGAAGGCCCTACCCACGCCAAACCCATAAAACAAGTGCCCAAAGAAGGCGCTTTAGCTGCCGCCATTTCTTGCTTGAGGATGACTTGTTCCATGATTGAACCACCGCCACCGCCTACTGCTTCCGGCCAAGAAAAACCAACCCAGCGTTTTTCACGCACTTTGTCGTTCCATTCTTGGTCGAAACTGACCCCAAAATCGTTGTCTACTTTTTGTTTTAAGTTGTCTTTTAAAAAGTCTCTTACCTCGTCACGAAAGGCAAGCTCTTCAGTCGATAGATCAAAGTCCATTATTCTACTCCTCCCAAGTTTATGACACGATCAAAGTGATAGTCGGCATCGCCAAATTTAGGCCGGATCCATTTAGTGCGTTTTAAATAAAGTTGAATGTCGTACTCAGCGGTATAACCAATGGCACCGTGGAGTCCCAAGCAATCGATGCCCAGTTGCGGCAATACATCCGCGGCATAGCCTTTGGCTAAGGACACTGAGCGAGGTAAATCTTCAGGGCTTTCGTTAATATTCCACGCGGCAAAATAAGACAGCGATTTAAAGGACTCAATATCAACGTACATTTTCGCTAACGGATGTTTAACGCTCTGGTATTTGCCAATTTGATTATCGAACTGAATGCGCTCTTTGGCGTAATTGGTAGTGATTTGTAAGGCTTGTTCTGCAGCGCCGACCGCTTCCGCAGTCACTGCCACGGCACCGCAATCGTTGAGTCGTTCGATCGCTGGCCATGCTTTATTGACTGCGCCTAATACAGCATCCGTCGCCACGGTTACATTGTCCAACGTTAACACGCCTTCTCGTTTAGTCGCGTCCATGGTAGTGGCGGCTTTATTGGTGACGCCGTCGGCTGCGGTTTCTACTAACACCAAACTGACGTCGCCTTCAGCCGTGCCAGTGCGACACGCACAGACTACTAAGTTTGCTTCGGCCACATCAGACACATAATGTTTACTGCCAGATAAAGACACACTCGCTCCATTGATTTCTGCAGCGAGTTGAATCCCCAAAGAATCGTAGCGCTCGTCTTCTTCTTGCAGCGCGATTGCACCTATGATTTTCCCGCTGGCTAACTGGGGCAGCCACTTTTGCTTTTGAATATCATTGCCATTTTCAATGAGCGCCATCGCGCAAAGTGAATGGGAAATTAAAGGAGACGGGTACAAAAATCGTCCGGTCTCTTCCATTAATACAATTAAATCGATCCATCCCAATCCAACACCGCCATATTCCTCTGGAATAAGTAATCCTAACCAGCCTAATTCGGCCATTTCGCCCCAAAGTTCGTCAGAATGGCCCTGTTTAGTTTTACTGATTTTTCTTACTTCAGTAAGCGGGCATTTAGTATCAAGAAATTTGCGGATTTGATCGCGCAATAACTCTTGCTCTTCGGTGAATCCAAAATTCATGGGATAACATTCCTTTTATGTATGACTTTTGATTGCTTATTTTTTTGATTATTTATTATTGGATCTAAATCGCGAGACAAAAGATGGAGAGCATCGATTACTTCTACATCTACATCTACATCTACATCATCGACATCATCTACATCTCGCTCAATGTTATTTTCTTAACGTTCCGATTTAGCCTCGTTAGAGCAAGGTAAAGCGTCGTTAATTACTAGGTGACGGGGCACTTTAACCACACGGCTCAATTATTTCAAGCGCCCTCATTCTCTTCAATTTCGTGTTGTCACAGGCACACTGCATCAATTTATTTTAGACGCTGGCCCATATTGACTAACTGGTTAGTCAAGGTGCCTTAAGCCACCAAACCTGTGCGCAAAAACCTATTATTTCCGCTAAAACGTGATTAACTCGGTCTATATTGGTCAATAATTATTCTAACATTAGCTACAGTTATCTTTATGGATTATTATTTTACGAGACGGATAATAATTACCATTCAATGAAGGGGATTAGCTAATGGCAATTTCAATTTCGAATAATGAAGAATTGGAGGTCAAGACCTCTGAAGAAGAAAACGAATTACCGACCATACCTATCTTTTATTTAAGCTTAGCCTTAATCGGCGGCCTATTAGTTTTCGGCCTCTATCGCTGGTATCAGCAAAACTATTCATTTACCGTTGGCCTGGATTATTTTGAACCTGAGTTTCAAACCTATTGGATGAACCTCATGTACGCCCAGCTTGCTTTAGTCGGCATTATGGGTGCTGTTGCGATACCTTGGCTTTGGTTCTCTCGAGACAAAGACATCCAATCATTACCGGCCAAAGCTGAATTAGGACGCTATTATTTAATCTTTGCAATTATGGCCATGTCCAGTGTTTTAACTTTAGTGACTTTAGGACTTTTTACTGAAGCCGACGCAGCATGGCATCAAGTCACTATTCGCGACACTGACTTCACTCCGACGCATATTGCACTGTTTTATTTTGCGATTCCGCTGATGGCGGTGGGGAATGTGTTGGCCTTTATTTGGGTGCATACTCGTCTACCGGATTATGCGAATCGTATTTCAATGCCCTTCGCTATTATGGTGGCTGGCCCCATACTCATTATGCCAAACCTTGGTTTTAACGAATGGGGACACACATTTTTCTACGCAGAAGAGTTGTTCGCCGCTCCCATTCACTGGGGGTTCGTAACCTTAGGCTGGGCGTTTTTCGCCATTGGCGGATTTATACTGCAATGTCTTCAGCGAGTACGAATACTCACTACGCTGGCTGTAGAAGAAGAGCTTGCAGTGCCTGAATCTGAAGCGGCTTAAATAAACTTGGTAACCGAACTTACGCAAAATCTCTAATACGAAAAAAGCCGCTGAGGCAACCCTCAGCGGCTTTTTTTATCTCTCTTAACTTTTTATTTTTCTAAAATATTTACTTCTAATATCGAGGCAGTACGAGTATGTTGCGTCGGTAAAGGCGATCATTAAAGATTGCCATTATAAATTATCACTAATCATTGCTTCTAGTTTTTCTACTTCTGGAATGACAGCATCTTCGCCATTAACAATGACGCGCATGAATTCCAAGTCTCCTTCTGCGGATTCACTCTCTACAATGGTTTCCGTGTACACGCGGGTTAATCTCGGAATGCCTTGTGTCGCGAGACAGAAAAACGGCAAACCGTTGTCCCCCGTTATCCCATTTAACACCGCCACTCGCCGGGGCTCCGAAACCTTAGAAGGGTCCATTCCATTGGCTATCTCGAAGGAGATAATAGGCACATGAATACTTCGCCATTCGATGAAGCCGAGAAACCACTTGGGTTTATTCTTCACAGCCTCAATGGTAGGGCAGCCAATAATTTCCGCAACAGAGACATTCGGCAGCAATAGAAAATGCTCGCAAATGGGCAACATTAAACTTGCCACCTGGGTGGGTAATTCATCGGACGCAGTAGTCAGCGTCGTCACGTTAGACATATTTGGATTCCACTATTCGGCTTCGTTAACGTTTAATTTAAATTCTGCACTATCCACCTGGCGTCGAATCGAGTCCACCAACTGATAGGCAAGCTGTTGTGGAGCACCGCTATAGCTCACACAGCCGGTTTCCCGTACTGAATCGGGCATACTACTATTGGCGCAGGTCTCAGCATTTTGAGCCCAAACCACGCCTCCTAACTGCTGCATCTGCGGCGCCGCAATCGCGCCATCTTCGCCCATTCCGCTAAACAAAATCGCACCACTATTACGACCGTAGCGTGTCGCAACATTATAAATCACTTGATCCACTGACGGCGCGTACGGGCCTTCCCATGAGTCGTTTAAAGCGATAATTCTGCCTGTATTACTAAATTTAATTTCATGCTCAACAGGGGCCACGTATACCTTACCGTATTCGATTTTCTGATTGACGCACTGCTCACAGATACTAAAATTAGTATTTCGACTCAACACCTGCGCTAAAATCTTTTGAAATCCGCCGTCAATATGCTGCGCCAATACGAAAGCCACTGGCAAACCTGCAGGCAAACAGGTAAGAAACTCTTTAACCGCTGCCGGTCCGCCAAGAGAAGCCCCTAATACCCAGACCCTCTCTGCAAGCACCACAGAGCCGGAACTTTCATCGATGCACTGTCGAGGCAAAGTAATGGCTGTCACGGGCTTATCCATGACCCCTGGTGTCAAAATAGGTGGCTCACTGCCTTGGGCCTCCGCCGGATCTCCAATCTGTTTCGACAACTTTTGAAACAGGCGTTCCTCCCAACGTTTGTAGGCAGGCGTTTCAGGTTGGGGCGCATAGGCATCGCCAAATAATACCGGCACATCAACATTCTCTAACAACAAATCTATAAAATCGGTCCATTCATCTTCGTCAGAAAGGTCTACCAACCAAACGCCAATCTTTTTTTGCTGAATCTGATCGGCCGCTAAACGGTCAGGGGGGATGGTCATCGCTACTTCATAACCAAAAGATTTTACAGTGGTGGCGAGGATATGGCGTTGCAACGAGGTATCAGCAACTATAGCGATCTGTCTTTCTGCTGAACCAATCATCTCTACAACCTCAATCCACCTAGCACTTGCAGCCTAAAATCTGGACCCTAGAATCTATCCTTTAGAACCGATTATCTAAACTCTAGACCTTGAACCAAATATTAGGCACAAAGCGCTTATTGCTTATTACTGATTAATTCCCCTATACACTGCAGCAACTCTATTTCCTGGAAGGGTTTACCTAGGTATTCATTAACCCCAAGAGAAATAGCTCTTTCACGATGCTTTTGACCGGTACGGGAAGTTATCATTATTATTGGAATATGTTTCAAACGTTCGTCATGTCGCAGTAAGCTGGCTACTTCAAAGCCATCCATACGCGGCATTTCTATATCTAACAAAATTATACTAGGGACATGCTCTTGCAACAGGGTAATTGCATCCACGCCATCCTTTGCTAACAATACATCAAATCCATGACGCTCTAACACGCGAGAAGTTACTTTTCGCACTGTCACCGAATCATCCACCACCATAACGGTGTGTGCTTCCTCGACATCAATGGCCGCAACGATATCGCTGTCTTGCTCCATCTCCTGCAGCCGCTCGGCTAAATCGGATCGAATCAACGCCAGTAGATCCAATATAATCACCACCGAACCGTCCCCTAATATGGTGGCTCCGGAAATACCGCTGACACCACTTAACTGCGACCCCACCGATTTCACCACTATTTCACGACTTCCGACAATGGCGTCCACTTGCAACGCAACGCTGTAGTCAGTTCCGCGAACCAACAACACCGGTAAAGGTCGAGTTAAACCGGTTAAATTCGGCACGGCGTGATTACGAACATAGCCGCCCAAGTATTGCAGTCGATAGGATTGGTCGGCGTACTCAAAGGTCCCCGTCGACTCCGGTTCATAATACGTCTCTAACTCATAAGGACTGACACGTACAATGCCTTCAATATGCGACAGGGGAATAGCGTAACTCTCTTCACCGACTTTCACCATGAGCGCTCTATTCACGGCAACGGTGAAGGGTAATCGCACCGTAAATTGAGTTCCCACGCCCAGTGCGGAATGAATTTTAAGGCTTCCTCCCAGCTGCTTTATTTCGCTGTGAACGACGTCCATTCCTACGCCACGCCCTGAGATTTGAGTGATTTTCTCCGCCGTACTAAACCCTGGCTGAAAAATAAACTGCATTATTTCACTTTCAGTCAGATGAGCATCTGATCGTATCAAGCCTTTTTCGATCGCCTTATTGCGCACTTCTTCCACATCAATCCCGCCGCCATCATCGGATAAACGCAGTACAATTTCCGCACCCTCTCGAACTAAATGCAGGGTAATCCGGCCGGTTTCAGCTTTGCTATTCGCGAGGCGAGTTTCTGTGTTCTCAATGCCGTGATCGACGGCATTTCGCAACATATGCTCCAGCGGTGACACCATACGCTCTAATACCGCTCGATCCATCTCGCCTTCAGCGTTGATGATTTCTAAATCAACGCTTTTACCTAACTCGTTACTAATTTGCCGCACAATTCGCCGCAGTCGAGGGACTAGCCGAGAAAACGGTACCAACCGAGTCCTCATTAAACCTTCCTGAAGCTCGGTGTTAATTCTGCCTTGCTGAATCAATAATGTTTCAGTATTTCGGGTTTTATTGAGCAGTGTTTCCCTTAAATCAGAAATATCCCCGGCGCTTTCTGCCATGGACTTGGAGAGCTGATTCAATTGCGAATAGCGATCCATTTCCAAGGGGTCGAAGTCSTCATAAGCAGCAACCCCTTCCATCGCCTCATGACGATGCATTATTTGGGTTTCAGTTTCTATATTAAAGCGCCGCATTTGCTCTTTAAGGCGCTCGATAGTGGTGCCCATCTCTTCGAGGGTAAAAGTAAAGTCGATGACTTCTTTTTCCACTCGCGCTCGACTGATGCTGGTCTCACCTGCTAGGTTAACCAAATTTTCCAGTAAGTC
>NVTH01000080.1 GCA_002401525.1 Moraxellaceae bacterium
CCAACAACCCACTCAGCATTGGCATTACTAATGAAGCCGCCTATCGAAAGGCTTGCAACCATGTCTACCATGCTGCCACAGGTGAAACCTGGTTCGGCTCTTATGACTCATTCCAAAATGACAGCTCCTTTAATGACAGTCTCCCTGCTGACACACCTACTGGCAGACCACCGAATGCTCAACTCGGAGACCTATACAGCCTCTTACAACTCGCTCCCAAAGGAATATGGGATGAACGTATCAGTCAGAGAGTGTGGCAAAAATTCGCTATCAATTGCGCCATTAATGGCCTTACTGTTGTTTATCAATGCAAGAATGGCGAACTGCTAGACCAGCAGGAAAAGCAACATCACCTGCAAAAAATCTGTCATGAAATAGATCAAATTTTAATTGCAGCTGCCCACCCGCCCGAGACCCCTCTCTACGACAAAGCGGTTCTCATTGCTCGCCAAACAGCGCAAAATTACTCCTCCATGCTGCAGGATTTTAAAAACCAGAAATCACTGGAAATTGACTACCTAAACGGCTATTTATGTAAGCTTGCGGACCAACACAACGTCCATTGCGAAGAAAACCGAACCCTTACTCAAAGGCTTAAAAATTTAACCGCTTAAAATAACCGATATCCCAATACCCACCCTCAATACAATTTCCCTTTAAGGAGTCCCCAATGACCTACCGATTAACCAAAATTTACACTCGAACCGGTGATAAAGGCGACACCCATCTTGGCAACGGCGAACGAGTCCGCAAAGATGATAGCCGCGTAGAGGCCTATGGCACCGTGGACGAACTTAACAGTGCCATCGGGTTGCTCAGTGCATCAGAATTACCAGCACAGCAAAAAACTTGGCTTAACTGTGTACAACATCAACTTTTCGATTTAGGTTCTGAGCTATGCATCCCAGAAAAGCGGGTGCTGGACAAAAAATACATTGATATACTGGAACATCAGATTGATGAGATGAATTCTCAACTGGAACCGTTGAAGGAGTTTATTCTGCCTGGCGGCAATGAAGCAGCGGCCCGCGCACATTTGGCGAGAGCAATCTGTAGACGAGCCGAACGCAGAGTGTTAACACTCAACGGGCTAGAACCTATTTCTCAACATAGCATGATGTTTTTGAACCGACTCTCTGATTGGCTGTTTGTTTTCGCGCGTTATGTATTAAAACTTCAACAAGGCGAAGAAGTGTTGTGGCAAAACCCCAATTGCCCCTAACCATCCACCCATATAGGCCAATTTGAAATAAGCACAACGCTCCGCCGAGAGCTGGTATGCACTATAATTTAACCGCTATCCATGATTAAAGCGCTCTCATTTCGAGACTTTACTACTCATTCTATAGGAAGCAACGGAAACAGCTATGTCCCTCGAGTCAAGCTCTAACAGCGATCTACACTGGGATCTGGATGATATCCAAGATAAAGACGCAGCCAAAAATTTTGTATTGAAGTTTCAGAAAGCGCTTTGTGTCTACTCGCCTTCAGTGGAGCAAGTCTACTCAAATTACGGCATTTATTTTCCGCGAGACGAGAACAGCAAAATGGTGGTACTTCCTAATGACGACGCTTATCATGACACTTTCCAGCATATCAACCGAGAAGCGGTCATAAAAACAGGACTGCATATAATTCCTGGGAAAGTCATCCGAAAAGAAGGCCTGCAGTTAGCCATTCCTTCGAAAAACGACCCAGAAAAACTCAAATTTATGGCGTTTAAAAATGGCTTACTGGGGATTTTAAAACAAATCAATAAAACCGACCCATTCCTTCCAATATTAGCAAAAGGTGATCTCCGAGAATTTGAAGAACAACACCCAAGCTTACATTTACATAAAATTCAACTCAGTCAACTGACTGATCGATCGGCACTTGAAAGAAGCAGTCTAAAAACCACCATCAAAGAAAAACTAATTAAATTTTACAAAAGCCTATAATTCGAAACTGCCAAAACTTTTGTCATTTCTTCTATAAAACCCCGTTTTCAACTCGCTCGGAAGTAAATAGTTTAGCCGCAGTAAATAGCGCTCGAATTCTATTGGCACTATTGACGAGCAAGAGTTCTCGGCGCTGAGCCAACTGCTTCGAACTAACTGTTTTGAACCAGCTTTGCCTCGGTAGAAGCTCGATCGCAATAGGTGCAATCCCTGCCTTGGTTTTTAGCTTGATAGAGATTTTTATCCGCCTGACGAATGAAATTATCGTAAGCCCCTTCTTCTTCTGGCACCTGAGTGGCCATTCCCACGCTAACAGTGATTAAATCAGCTATCTGAGAACCTGAATGAGAGATATCCAATAACCGAATTTTCTGACAGATTTCGTCTCCTAACAAATAGGCATCGTCCAGCACCATCTGCGGCAGGACTAAAGCGAACTCCTCCCCCCCGTATCGAGCCAACTGATCGCCTGGCCTCCGACAAAAACCAGACAATACTTTAGCAATCGCCTTTAAACACTCGTCGCCCGCTTGATGCCCATAGGCGTCATTATAGTTTTTAAAATAATCCACATCGATCATAAATAAAGTAATAGGATACTGGCCTCTCAACGCTCGCTTCCATTCATCGACGATAACGTCATCGAATATGCGTCGATTCGCGACCCCTGTTAAGCTATCGCTCGAAGCAATGGCGCGAAGATATTTATTAGATTCTTCTAACACTTCTTGCCTGCGGTAAAGCAAACGACGCCGCAAATAATTCTTGCGAGACGCCCTCTCTAAATTATAATTGGACAACAAACTAATCACACAGACCGTCAACAGCAAAAACAGATCAGCAATTAACAAACGACCCGAAACAGGTGAAAACCCGCTGTAGACTACTAAAGTGGTCAACCCTAACACCGCCGTTACCACCATCCCGCTCTTAATCTGCATTCGAGTCGCGGTCAACCCAGCCATTATCGTTAGCAGCACACCGGTATAATAGATATGGCTTTCAACTCTCGTGGTAATCACCGACATTAATAAAAGGCAGATTCCACTGAGAATAATAATAGCCATCAGACACAACTGCTGATAATTAATAAATTGCCTTGAAAAAGAAAACATCACGATAGAGAAGATAAATGGCAGAAAATATAGGTAGCGAAGCTGCCAGAGTTCATAGACATCTTCCTGAACGATGATTAAATCTAACCCTCCGGCGAAGACAAAAATAACCAACCCTAAAATTAAAACTCTACGGATATGTTTAAGATATCGACGTCGGTAATGGGCTTGGAAATTCGTCTCCAACACCCCAGCGAACTTGATTTTTCCATACCCTTCGTAGGCAATCGCGGACTGTTCTTCAGGGGAATCTTGTGCCATTGTTAATTTCACACCTTGCTGAGTTAAACCTTAAAGGCACGGAAACAAAGCTATTATTATCGCTATTCTTATTAAACGCCTGGCAATACGTCACCTTAATTTTGCGACTTTTTACCAAAGGCTCCTATCACAAAACTCAATGATCGCGAAACAAAGTACAATGCGGCAGCTTTGATTTAAAATCATTACGCAATTTATTAAACAGTTTATTTTCGGCTCAACAAGGAAGTTTCGGCGGAATCACTTTCGATGGGGCATCATCAATACAAACACTATTAGACACACGATTACGTACTAGAAGCTCGAAACAGAATCCTTAATAAATTAACCCGTATGGGCAGAGGACTAAGGCTCGATAATAGAGTTGATATGATCAAAATTAAACCCTCGATACTGATAAAAGCGAACTCGCTTCGCTTTATCGGCAGGATCATCGAGCGGTGCATAACCGTATTTTTTTTTCGCCACATGAGCAATTAACGCAAACCAACGGTCATCGTTATTATTAATGTGTTTTAAGATCAGCTCTTCAGAAACCCCTTTTTCCCGCAGCTCTAAAGCGATCCGCACCGGCCCAAACCCTTTTCGCCACCGACTTCGTGTATACGCTTCTGTATATCGGTCATCACACAATAAGCCCTCTTCAATGAGCTTAGCGACCACCGATTCCATCAATTCAAGGGCTTCAACCCTCGGTGCTAATTTGCGAATCAGCTCCTGACGAGCAAATTCCCGACGTGCCAGCATATCCATTGCCGCACGCCGAATATCACCGTATTTCTCTAAACTCTTTTGGTTCAGGCCTAAGCCTCCTCTTCCACGGTCTCAGGAATTTTGGCACCCTCAGCGTTTGTATCGCCGAACGCTTCCTGGCGAATTAACACTTCAATTTCCTCAGCCATTACGGGGTTTTCTTTTAAGAATTGACACGCGTTGGTTTTACCTTGACCGATCTTGTCACCTTTATAGGCATACCAGGAACCCGACTTATCCACCAACCCCAACTTAACGCCCATGTCAATGACTTCGCCCAAATGATTAATGCCTTCTCCATAAAGGATTTGGAATTCTGCTTGTTTAAATGGAGGGGCTATTTTATTTTTCACCACTTTGACACGGGTCTCGTTGCCGATGACCTCATCCCCTTGCTTCACCGCGCCGATACGACGAATATCCAGTCGCACTGAGGCGTAAAACTTAAGCGCATTTCCACCCGTGGTGGTTTCAGGGTTACCAAACATAACACCAATTTTCATACGGATTTGGTTAATAAAAATTACCAAGCAATTCGCATTCTTAATGTTGCCGGTGATTTTCCTCAGTGCTTGGGACATCAAACGCGCCTGTAAACCGACGTGATGATCTCCCATATCGCCTTCAAGCTCAGCCCTTGGAACCAAAGCAGCCACCGAATCGATAACGATCACATCCACCGCGTTGGAACGCACCAACATGTCAGTAATCTCCAAGGCTTGCTCGCCAGAATCCGGCTGAGAGACTAATAATTCTTCTGTATTAACCCCTAACTTAGCTGCGTATATTGGGTCTAGGGCATGTTCCGCATCCACAAACGCGCAAGTAGCGCCTTGCTTTTGAGCTTCCGCCACCACTTGCAAAGTCAACGTGGTTTTACCCGATGATTCGGGGCCATAAATCTCGACAATTCGGCCTTTAGGAAGACCCCCTATGCCCAACGCAATATCTAATCCCAACGATCCTGTCGAAATAGAAGGAATCACTTGGCCCTGGGTGTCGCCAAGACGCATAACCGAGCCTTTGCCAAATTGTCGCTCAATTTGAGCAAGGGCCGCGTTGAGTGCTTTGTCTTTATTTGAGTCAAGAGCCATGTTTTTTTCCTATTTGAAAACGAAAGGACCTAGGATTAAATGCATCATCTTCTACGCCACGTAAAATAAATCGCGCTCATTTAAACCGGATATAAGACCTAAAACCCTAGATCCCCCCCTTTAAGCGAGCCACTTAAGTATAAAAATCAATGATTTGAATAAAACTTTTGAGAGATTCAAATCTACGCCAAGGCGATAATACTGTCAGTAAGGTCAGTATTATGTCAAAAGAATGTTCAAGTCACCAGTTTTTCTTAATACTAATTTCAAAGCCCGTTTTAGCACCGGCCAAAAATTCTATTTAGCCCCGGCTTTCCACGCACGCCTCTATCGATCAAACATCCTCAGCAGTGTAAATTTTAGATTCCATGGGAATGCGATAACCCCCCAACGATACGGTATAATCCGAATCACGTTTGAAGCAGCAACGGCTCAACAGTGCCTTATCCCTTCGTAACCTGGGCCTCTTAAACCCGCATACATGTAACACGACGTAAAATTTATGGCAGTCAGCGAAAAGTCTCCTACCCAGCACACCCCCATGATGCAGCAATATTGGCGCATTAAATCAGACCACCCCAACGACCTACTATTTTATCGCATGGGAGATTTTTATGAATTATTCCATGACGACGCCAAAAAAGCCTCCAAGATCCTCGATATCACGCTCACGAGTCGGGGCAAGTCAAACGGACAGCCCATCCCAATGGCAGGGATCCCATACCATGCGGCAGACAACTATATTGCCCGACTTGTTCGCAACGGTATATCCGTCGCCATTTGCGAACAGGTCGGCGACCCAGCCACCTCCAAAGGCCCCGTAGATCGACAGGTCGCTCGAGTAGTGACCCCGGGCACCATCAGCGACGAAGCCTTCCTGGACGAAAAGAAAGACAATTTATTAGCCTGTTTATTCGTTACCTTCATGGACTCCCCTTCCGGCAGTACGACGACCAACCAGTCCTGCGGCACTGCCAGCCTCGACATCACTTCGGGTCGATTTGAAATATCAGAGCATGAAACGCTTGAATCAGCCCTGGATGAACTCGATCGAATCAACCCAGCAGAATTACTGGTCCAAGACGAGCTAAAATTACCCTCGGTACTGCAAAACAGAAGTGGATTACGCCCTAGGCCATTATGGGAATTCGACTTAGAAAATGCGCGCATTAAGTTATGCCAACAATTTGATACTCGCGACTTAAATGGGTTTGGAATTGAAGAAAATACACTCGGATTAATTGCAGCCGGCTGCCTAATGCAGTACGTCAAAGAGACTCAAAAGACAACGTTACACCACATTAATTCGATCCAGGCCATTAATCCGAATAATTTTGTCACTTTAGATCTCGCAACCCGCAAGAACCTCGAACTCACCAGCACACTCACAGGTGACTCTGAAAACACTCTCGCCTGGATTATGGACAAAACATCCACCGCAATGGGAGGCCGACTTATTCGCCGCTGGCTGAACCAGCCGCTGGCGAACAGAGATGCCATCACCAAGCGACAGGACGCGGTTTCGAAGCTGATGGATAACTATCATTTCGAAGCCCTACAGCCAGAATTAAAAAGCATTGGCGACATAGAAAGAATCCTCGCCAGAGTGGCATTGAAATCGGCACGACCCAAGGATCTCGCTCGCCTGCGAGATGCGCTCGGAGCGCTGCCTGCAATACAGCGCTTATTGATCTCCCAAGAAAATCCGCTGCTTAATGATTTAAAACAGCAAATTTCTGAATTCCCGGAGATTCACCACCTGCTTTCTAGCGCCATCATCGAAAATCCACCCATGCTGATTCGCGATGGAGGAGTGATCGCTGAGGGCTTCGACCTCGAACTTGATGAGCTGAGACAACTCAAAGACAATGCAGGTCAATTTCTTATCGACCTCGAAAATCGAGAGCGTGAAGCCACCGGATTATCCACGCTTAAGGTAGGTTATAACCGCGTCCACGGCTACTACATCGAAATTAGCCGCATGCAATCAGATAAAGCGCCAGACGCCTATACGCGCCGGCAAACGTTAAAGAATGTTGAACGTTTCATTACCCCAGAACTGAAAGAATTCGAAGACAAAGCCTTAAGCGCCCAAAGTCGCGCACTCGTCAGAGAAAAAGGCCTTTATGATCGACTACTGGATCAACTGATCGAACAATTGGCGCCATTGCAGCAATGCGCTCAAGGGATTGCTGAACTCGATGTACTGTGTAATTTTGCAGAACGCGCCGACACCCTTTGCTATTGCAAGCCCACCTTTACCGCCGAAAGCGGCATCGATATACAAGCGGGCCGCCACCCGGTGGTGGAGCGAGTCATTGACGACACATTTGTAGCCAACGAATTATCACTTCACGAACAGCGACGCATGCTCATCATTACAGGCCCCAACATGGGCGGTAAATCCACCTTCATGCGCCAAACCGCTTTAATCGTGCTGCTTGCCCATGTCGGCAGTTTTGTACCGGCAGAAAAAGTAACGCTTGGCCCGGTAGATCGCATATTCACCCGCATTGGCTCTTCAGATGACCTTGCAGGCGGGCGCTCAACCTTTATGGTGGAAATGACTGAAACCGCAAACATCCTCAACAATGCCAGCGAAAAAAGTCTGGTCCTTATGGACGAAATTGGACGTGGCACCAGCACCTTTGATGGACTTTCCCTCGCCTGGGCCTGCGCCGCTTATCTAGCCCAAACTCTTTCAGCCTACACCTTATTTGCCACTCATTATTTTGAGCTAACTCAACTTCCAGAATCCATCGACAATGTTGATAATGTCCACCTGACTGCCACTGAGCACGGCGACAAAATACTCTTCCAGCATCAAGTCGAACCCGGCCCCGCAAACCAAAGCTATGGCCTACAAGTCGCCCAATTGGCTGGGGTCCCTAAAGCGGTCATTAAAGACGCCAAACAAATTCTAGCTAAATTGGAACACTCCCCTCCCTCAACCTCGCAATATACGCCTCCGCCCGAACAGGTGGATCTGTTTTCGACCCCACCTGAGCATGAGAAAGCACTGCAATCGCTTGCCAACTTCAACCCCGATGAAAGCACGCCACGACAGGCTCTTGAGTACCTTTACCAACTCAAAGGCATGCTCGATTAGTGCATTCCCAAAGATTGGCTATCCTCATTAACAAGCAAGATTGCCAGCCTCAAAAGAAAACATTACACTACGCGTCAATTTAGGATCGCCAGGAGTTTTTCACCATGACATTTGTAGTTACGGACAGCTGTATTAACTGTAAATATCTCGATTGCGTTGAAGTCTGTCCCGTGGACTGCTTTTATGAAGGCCCCAATTTTTTGGTAATTCATCCAGATGAATGCATCGACTGCGCATTATGCGAACCAGAATGTCCGGTGACAGCAATATTTTCGGAAGATGAACTCCCCGACGACCAACAACAATTTACGGAGCTTAATGCGGATCTAGCAGAAAAGTGGCCCAACATTACAGAGAATACTGGCCCTTTGCCTGACGCTGAGGAGTGGGACGGCGTGGAAAATAAAATTGGACTACTTAAGAAATAACGATCGCTTCTTTGGTAAGATTCTCTTTGATCGCACAGAAACAAAAGCGAATTAACTGGCGCTAAGCAGAAACGAAAAAGGACGGCAATTGGCCGTCCTTTTTATACACCATCTCGAAGCTGCTTCGTTCGAAATAAAATGCGGCCTCCATGGCCAGTACTACTCCCTGTCATTCTCCCTAAAGGTTAAACCCTTTAACCACTCTCCCTTGCATCCATCCTTAGGTGCATATTAAAACTATAGTTGAGAACCAGTCGTTAACAAGTTATGCCTAAAAAATTAATGCATCTCTAATCTGCGCGAAAAATTCTCAATCCAAACGCTACTCTAAACACTCAATTTAAACCGAAAACAAAAAGTAGCCCAGTCTGCGTGGTTTAATCAGTGGAGCTTAATCGGTGTAGTTTAATCTGTTTCACAATATTCAATTCGAAAAAACAAGGCGGACTAGCCGCCTAAATTTTCACTCCTTTGTCTTCCCTGACACCCTTTCTTCCATGAAAATAGTCATCCTTAACTAAAGCGGCGCATCCTGCGTCACTTCCATCCCTAAAGCACTACCATCCTTGGCAGTTCCTTGTTTAGCCTTCCCGGGCTGGCCAACTTCCGTGTCACTGCAACCCAATTTAGCAGAACAACCATTCCTTACAAGGACCTGTAAAAACATCTGACGGCTCACAGGCAGCGAATATGTAACTATATCCTTTTGATTCAAATACTTAATTTATAATCGTCTATGCTTGCGTGTAAAATTCACATTAATAAACAAACATAACCCACATTTCAACAGGCCAATATCTCACACAGCATGCATACAGCCGCCCTTTTAGCATCCAAGTAATACAAGCCGACAGCAATCAAAAAACCACACCTGAACTACATCTCGACAACACCCCGACTACGCCTCAACTAAAGCCAACTTAAATCCACACCCACACGATTAAATCTTCAGCCGTCCTCAACATCAGCCATAAAATTTTCAGGAATGCACAACCTAAAAACCCAGATAAACACTCGTTTACCTGGGCTTTTAATTAATCCAAAACGGAACACTTTAGCTAAATAAGGCACCGCCACTTAAGCCTTGTTTTTCTAATATATCCCGCAAACGCTTGAGTGCTTCCACTTGAATYTGACGAACTCTTTCACGGGTAAGACCGATCTCACGGCCCACCTCTTCAAGCGTACTAGTTTCATAACCCCAAAGACCAAATCGCCTGGCAACTACTTCTCTCTGCTTTTTAGGCAATTGAGACAACCAATAATCGATATTACTTTTCAGATCATTATCCAACAACAATTCCGCCGGGTCCGACATATGGGTATCGGCAATAGTATCCAGCAAGGATTTATCCGAGTCAGGCCCGAGGGGGGTGTCCACCGAAGAAACTCGCTCGTTAAGCCCTAACATTCGCTTAACATCTTCAATCGGCTTATCCAATAAGTCAGCGATTTCTTCTGGCGCAGGCTCATGATCTAGCTTCTGGGTCAGCTCACGTGCTGCACGTAGATAAACATTTAGCTCTTTCACCACATGAATAGGCAWACGGATTGTTCGCGTCTGATTCATAATTGCGCGCTCAATAGTTTGTCGTATCCACCACGTGGCGTAGGTGGAAAACCGAAAACCTCTCTCAGGGTCGAATTTCTCCACCGCACGAATCAACCCCAAATTACCTTCTTCAATTAAATCCAACAGTGATAAGCCGCGATTAACGTAGCGACGAGAAATTTTRACCACCAAACGCAGATTACTTTCAATCATACGTTTACGGGCGCTTTCAACCCCCTTTAACGCTCGACGAGAGAAATACACCTCTTCCTCGGGGGTAAGCAAAGGAGAGAACCCGATTTCATTTAGGTAAAGCTGGGTCGCATCCAATGTCTTTTGAAAAGCGGCGTCTTCCTTTTTGGGACGCCCTTTGACCGCCTTAGCCGCCTTGGCTGTATCAGTCGCTTTAGCTTTAACCTTAGATGCGTTTACCTTGGGTTCCTTTGCTTTGGATTCTTTAGTCGCAGCCGACTTAGCCTTCGCTGCTTTTTTGGGCTTCGCTACTTTCGCCTTAGCTTTCGCTTTGACAACCTTCTTTACTTCCACCGTAGCGTCACAAACAATTTCACCTACCTCGCCCAGAGCTTGCTTTGAAGCATGTGCAATATCATCTTTAGATTCAATCGCCTTATTTTCTGGACCAAATTTCGTATCAGCCTCAACGCCTCCCAACTCATTAATTAGCTCCTCACCGACAACGGCCTTTTCAAGAGTAGAAGCTTTAACCTGCTGTTCCCTTTCTGCATGCATTGCGATTTTCCTGCGTCAAATTAGATATCCCAAGCCAATGTCCACACCTTATAAACTTAAGAAACACCGGCATCCCATCGCTCCGTGATTACGATCCCTTATCTTTATTCCCAAACAGCAAAGACTCGCTAGCCTCGCTGAGGTAACAAATGCAGTGGATCTACAGGAGTACCTTCACGACGAATTTCAAAATGCAATTTTTCTAGATTCGTACCACTAGAACCTATTTCGGCAATTTTCTGTCCCGCTTTAACATTTTCGCCTTCTTTTACGAATAGGCGTCGATTATGAGCATAGGCACTTAAAAATATATCATTATGTTTTATTATTATTAGGTTGCCATAGCCAACCAAACCACTGCCGCTGTAGACCACTTCCCCATTAGCCGCAGCTTTTACAGAATCGCCCGCTTTTCCAGAAATGTCCAGTCCACGGTTGCCTACGCCAGCACGGGAAAACCTAGAAATGACAGGGCCACCATAGGGCCAGAACCATTGAATCGCGCCAGTTGGCCTAGATATAGTAGCCGCTCGGCGTTGACCATCCCTCTTAGTAACCGCCGCGGGTGTTGCCCCCTTTTTTTTCGGCCGCTTAATTTTGGGCTTTTGTTTTGGGTTAGATTTCACTCGATAAGAGGCAAGTTTTTTCGCACTTTCGCCCCAACGAAGCACCTGCCCAGGATAGATAACATAGGGCGCAGGAATGTCATTAAAATAGGCTAATTGCTTGTAATTCTTATTTAAATTCCATGCTATGGAATACAAGGTTTCGCCTTGTTGGACCAAGTGAGATTGGCTCCGTTGAGGAACAGAAAAATCCCCCTCGCTGACAGGAACATTAATTTGTGACACGCAGGCTTGCTGAACCAATGAAACCCCGAAAATTAAAAAGCAAAAAAATAAGCTTTTTTGGCTCCACAAATTGCGATTATTCTGCACGGATAATTGCGCCCAATTAACGAGTTATAAATTTATTGTAATAAGTTTTTCAAATAAGCAGCTTAATTAATATGTGAAAATGATATAAAAAAAGTTAGATTTTTTATTGATAAACCGCATCAATTTAATAATTAATTTGACTCAAAGCAGCCAAACAAACAAATTTCGCTTAAATTCGTTTGATTCTCCATCATTCCTTGCCTAACTTTTCCCCCAGCAAAGTTAATCCATAAACTAGCCCAATGGCGACAAACATCAAGCCACATCCTGTCCACAAGTGAGGATCGTTGCCGGTGATGGCCAAATAATCGGTGGGCAACACATTCTCTCTCAAGAAGGGCACTTGCTCACCGTGACTGTTGACTCGATAGGAGAGCACTTGTTTCCATGGCCATACTGCATTCAGAGAACCCACTAAAAACCCAGTTAACAATGCCAGGGTAACTGAACGATAATGAGCATAAAACCATGACAAAATCCGGCTAAAAGAAAGTAATCCAACGCCAGTGCCGGCGGTAAATACCAACAAGGTCATCACATCCAAGTTCTTAATTGCCCCAATGATATGGCCGTACAGCCCAAGAATAAGGAGAATAAAGCTGCCCGAAATACCCGGCAAAATCATCGCACAAATAGCCACCGCCCCAGCAGCAAACACCTTCCAATAAGACGGCTCAATCACAGCCGGAGTACTGACGGTCACCCAATAAGCGATCACACCCCCAATAATCAAAACAAACCCAGCCTGAGCGTTCCACCGTTCCACTTGTCGAGCAATCAGAAAACACGACACCACAATTAAGCCGAAGAAAAACGACCAAATCAGCTCAGTTTCGTTTTCCAGTAAGTAAGAAATGCCTTTCGCCAACGAAAAAATACTGGTAAAAACCCCCCCAAATAGCACCACCAAAAACAATCCGTTAACGCAGCGAAAAAACTCCAGAGGACCGGACTTCAGCAACACTTTATAATTTTCAGCTCGAGAGAAAGCGCTGATCGAATCCAATAACTCTTGATAAATATTGGTGATAAATGCAATGGTCCCTCCCGAGACTCCGGGCACCACATCGGCAGCCCCCATCGCTAATCCTTTCAGGTACAACGCCCCATACTTCTTCAATTGACTCATCGGAGGCTCCCGGAGATAAAAGGGACAAACTGTACTGATTCGATCACTTGCTTCTCAAAGCTATTATCTCGCCGAGACACCAGCACCAAATCCTGACCATTTCGGTCCCCCACAGGAATCACCATGCGCCCACCCTCGGCCAACTGATTTAGTAACGCTTCTGGGATATTTTCGGGGGCAGCAGTGACGATAATCGCATCATAAGGCCCATGCTCTTCCCAGCCCAAGGTCCCGTCACCATAATTAAAATGAACATTATTGAGTTTGAGCTGCTTGATGCGCTGACGGGCTTTATCTAAAAGGCCTTTAATACGCTCCACCGAATAGACTTTTTCTGCCAACTGAGCCAGCACCGTAGTCTGATACCCGCAACCACTGCCGACTTCCAAAACGCGCCCCATCGATCCGCTGTTCACCAACACTTCCGTCATCAGCGCGACAACATACGGCTGCGAAATAGTTTGATTAAACCCTACAGGCAAAGCGGTATCCTCATAAGCTCTATGAGCCAACGCTTCATCTACAAATAAATGCCGTGGCGTGCTTCGGATAACCTCCAACACTGACAAATTTTCAATGCCTTGAGCCTTCAGTCGCTCTACTAGGCGGTCTCGAGTACGCTGAGACGTCATACCAATACCTTGAAAGTCTACCCGCTGCACGCTTTACTCCAATCGTTTTATGATTCTTCTATTTAATAATTCCGCCAACAGAAGCGCTTCTGGCCAACGATTATAACGACTCCAGAAATCTTTTGTCTTATCAAAAAACATATTTATTAGCCAGATCCGAGACCTAGCAGCTTGTTCTGAAAGACTAACTCAACGCACAGAAACCCTGACCCGCACAAAAAGCAGCTTCAGGCTTTTCAAGCTCGATAACGATGCCGAGGGTTCAGTCTAGCTTTTAAAATAGAGTACAAAACAGAGTTAAAAACTGAGCTGTAAACGAGGCTCTACAAGGATTTTTATTACGTCGAGAGGCCACAAACCTAGCCGCGACGACACTCATTGAGCGCTCGGGCAAGGTTGAGACAGAGAGCGGGGCCCTAAATACGTCGTTTAAAGATAAACACTAGGCAAGC